>NZ_RZRT01000074.1:4474-24082 GCF_003998295.1 Mesorhizobium sp. M7A.F.Ca.US.011.01.1.1 | reverse complement strand
GATCAGTATGCCCTCGAAGGCCGCACGCGGATCCAGGCCCCCGGCGACGTTGAAGCCAGGTCAGTCGCTTCTCCGCGCAGCAACGGATACTTGCTCGACGCTGCTGACGGGGCGGGGCATCCCGCGATCTGCCGGGTGCTGCGCACTCGAATGAGAACAGAGCGGCCGGATTCTGGCTGGATCAAAGCGAAGATAGCTCAGCCAAAAAGTCCGGGTTTGCCCCCGTCTTCCAATATCCAAAGGAACTGGCGGCCTAAACCGGGCCAGTGCCGAACGCCGGGCCGCAGCGCGTGACAGCCGGAATTCTTCGGTTCCTGCATCAGAGATGAGGATTTTCGCCTCGCGCGATCATCAGGTGGTGCCGCTGATGATGCATGCCCAGCGCTATAAGCCCAAAGAAGCCAAGGCCGCGCAATTTGGCCACATCCTTCGCCGGCGGCCACACGGTGAGGGATGCGCCGCCGTCGATATCGGAAGCGTCGAACCGCCAATCGTCTACCCCGTTCATCGTCGTCGCATGGGCCTTCACCATCCGACGCACTGAAGCCTGAACGGCTCCCGAACCAGTGACCAGGAAGCGGGTTCCGCCCGCGAGGGGCTCGCTCTTCACATCGGCGGCCAAGGTAACCGCGGTCATGTCGACGAGATGCGCGCGCAGAGCATCGATGTCCACTTTGGACCAGTCTGTATGGGGATCAGCCTCCAGAATGGCCACGATTTCCTGGATCGCTGCGAACGCGCCTTGGCCCGGCTCCGTCGGTACCGAAGCACCGGCGGGTTGTGCACTCATCATCTGCATATGCAACTTGTGGTCCATTCCCCCTGTCTGGGCTTGCTGGGCAGAGGCTGCGGAAGAAGCCAGGCAAGCGGTGAGTGCGAGCGCGCGTATCATGGCAAGTGCTCCGTTGGCCAGGCATGCTTGCCATGGCCTCGATCAACGCTACATGATAGAAATCATGTCACCCCCACTAATTGCTCTGCTCGACCATCTGGAGGGCCGCGAGATTGCGTTCGCGGCGGGAGCACCGGTGTTTCATCTAGGTGATCCCGTCTGTTTCATTCACGTCGTGCGTTCGGGCGTTGTTCATCTGGTCAGGCATCAGGACAACGGGACAGCACTCATCCTTCAGCGTGCGGGTCCAAATTCCATCTTGGCTGAAGCCTCGTTGTATTCAGCCTCTTACCATTGCGCGGCCCGAGCGGAGGTTGCTGGCGTGACCTGGGCCATTCCGCGCGCCGGGTTGATCGCTCGGATCGAGGAGGACACGGAACTGGCGATCGCTTGGGCGCGCTATCTGGCACACGAAGTTCAACAGGCGCGACTGCAGTCGGAGATATTGTCCCTCAAGACAGTCGCGGCTCGCCTCGATGCGTGGTTGTCCTGTCATGGGAGCCTTCCCGCCAGGGGACACTGGTCAATGTTGGCCCATGAAGTAGGTGTCAGTCCCGAGGCGCTTTATCGCGAAATCGCCTGGCGCCGAAGGCGGGGCACGATTTGACTTCTGCAGGCCGACTCCAATCTCCTGATTATGTCGTCCGTGATCTCTTCGACCCTGTCGGTGCATTTGCCTACGGTCCTGCAGAGAAGCGGGAGGCACGCGCCCTTGTCCAAAACTTTCCAATTTGGGGACAGAGGTTAGCCGATGCCCTCCGAAGGCAGAGGTCGCCGGTTCGAATCCTGTCGGGTGCGCCATTTTTCCGTTATATTTCAATAGTTTATGCAAGGCTATGCCCCTCGATCTTACGTTGAGACTAATTCGACGTAAGCACTGGCGGTAGTTTCTCCCACCGACCGAACTGTGTCGACTGATGCAATTCGTTCTCACTGACCTTGTTGAGCGCCATTTCTGCTGAAGCGATCGTTTCAGAAAGTGGGTGGTGCAGATAAGCGTTGCTCATTTGGGCAGCACTCACAAGGATGGCCGCCAGTCAAAGGTCCCAACCCCAGCCGGTCAGAATTTGAGCAAAGGGATTGACGCAGTCCAAATCAAGTGCTTCTATTCTCGATATTCAATAATAAGTCTCGTAAATCGAGAAAATGGGATAGACACTTTCAGCCATGGTTCAGCCTCCGATGCATGTCGGTATGACCGGCATATCCAAAACCTATAATGGCCATAGCTTCGTGGTTCGCGATCTCAACCTTGAGATCGCGAAGGGTGAATTCCTGACGCTTCTGGGTCCGTCAGGGTCGGGCAAGACGACGACGCTGATGATGCTCGCCGGCTTCGAATATCCGTCAGGCGGTGAGATCACGCTCGACGGGCGGCCGATCCAGGACAAGCCGCCGGAAAAGCGGAACATCGGCATGGTGTTCCAGAACTATGCCCTCTTCCCGCATATGACGGTCGCCGAGAATGTTGGTTATTCGTTGCGGGTGCGCGGCTCCTCCAAGCAGCAGATCGCCACGCGCGTCGGCGAAGCGCTGGCGATGGTCCAACTTTCGGACCTGGCGCAACGCAAGCCCACGGCCTTGTCGGGCGGTCAGCAACAAAGGGTCGCGCTTGCTCGAGCGCTCGTCTTCGAACCCAGCCTGGTGCTGATGGATGAGCCGCTCGGCGCCTTGGACAAGAAGCTGCGCGAGGATTTGCAGCTCGAAATCCGCCGGATCGCCGATCGGCTTGACCTGACAGTCGTCTATGTGACGCACGATCAGCACGAAGCGCTGACGATGTCCGACAGGATCGCCATTTTCAACGACGGCCGCATCCAGCAGATAGGGTCGGCACAAGATATCTACGGCCATCCCGCGAGCCGTTTCGTGGCGGAGTTCGTTGGCGACAACAACTGCCTTGATGCGAAAGTCGTCGCGATCGAAGGCGACCTGGCGCGCGCAAGGCTCGCCGGCGGCCAGGAAATTTGGGCGCGCAGCAGCGTTCACACGAAGGTTGATCAACAAGCGACGATCGCCATCAGGCCGGAGAGCGTCCGCATCACCGGGCAGGACCGCGCCGGAACGCTCAGCGGGCAGGTCAGCGACATCATTTACTGCGGCGACCAGTTCCGGATCCACGTCGAACTGCCGGGCGGGGAACGGTTGATTGCGAAGAGTTCATCATCGTTGGGAATCCAGATGGAGATGGGCAGCCCTGTCCTTCTCGACTGGGAGCCCCACGATGCCTGGGCGCTTGACGGCAGATAACACAACCGAAAATCCAGAGAGGACATCACATGCCACGAGCACGTTCATTCAAACAATCGTCCCTTGTCGGGCTTGTCCTGACTGCGGTCAGTTTTCCAGCCCTGGCAGACGGTCTGACCGTCGTTTCCTGGGGTGGGGCTCTGCAGGAGGCACAGACAAAAGCGTTCCTCGATCCATTTGCGAAATCAAAGAACATAACCGTGACCCAAGACACCTGGAGCGGTGAACTGGCCAAGCTGCGCGCCATGGTCGATAGCGGCAACGTTGCCTGGGACGTCATCGACGTCGATCCGCAAACAGGGGCGACCGCCTGCGACCAGGGATTGCTCGAGAAGATTGGTGCTGACGCGGCCTTCAAGTCCGCAGGTCTCGTCGATGGCGCCCTTACCGATTGCGCGGTGGGAACGAGCGTCTACGCCACGATCCTGGCGTTTCAGAAACAGGCGTTCCCGAAGGCCCCTACCAAATTGACCGACATTTTCGACACCAAAACCTTCCCCGGCAAACGCGGCTTCCGCAAGAGTCCGGTGGACACGCTCGAACTCGCCCTGCTCGCGGACGGTGTCGCGGCGTCGGACGTCTATGCCACGCTCGCAACTCCCGCCGGCGTTGATAGAGCCTTCAAGAAGCTCGACACGATCAAGAAGGACATAGTCTGGTGGGAGGCCGGCGCCCAACCGCCGCAGTTGCTCAAATCCGGCGAGGTGAAGATGGCGCTGGCCTGGAATGGCCGCATAGCTGACGCCAACGCCAAGGAAAATGCCGATCTTGGGATCGCCTGGACCAATCAGATCCGTGGCTTTGACATGTGGGTTATCCCATCCGGTTCGAAGAACCTGGCAGCCGCCAAGGATTTCGTGGCCTTCAGCGTCAAGCCAGATGTCAACGCCACCTTGAGCAACTACATCGCGTACGGCCCGACCGTAAAGGCCGCCAGCGATCTGGTCGCCAAGGACGTGCTGCCGAACTTGCCGTCTGCCCCTGAAAATAGCGAGGGCGCCTTGGCCCAGGACGGCGCATTTTGGGCCAAAAACGGTGACGCGCTGAACGCCCGCTTCTCCAGCTGGATTTCCCAGTAAGCCAAGTGGTGGGAGTTCTCGCATGACACTACCGTACGGTGACGTAGGCCTGGTAATGACGCAGAATGATGCCCATGGGGCAAAGGCCGCGGCACCGACGGCGCGTGTCGTCGTTCGCTCGTCGACTAGGAGCGACAACCACCGGAGAGCAGTTTGGGCTGCTCTTCCGGCGGCGCCGCTCCTGATTTTTCTGCTTCTGTTCCTGGTGATCCCGATAGGTTCGATCGTTCATACAGCGGTATCGGACGGGGAAATCGCAAGAGCACTGCCGGTAACAACGCAAGCGCTTCAGGTCTGGGACGGACATGATGTGCCGGCCACCGCCGTCTACATGACCCTTGGACAAGAGCTCGAGGCTGCGGGACATGCCGGATCAGTACGCCCACTAGGCCGTCGGGTGGGTTACGAATTGTCACGCGGGGCGAACATCATCCTCGGTGCCCAGCGGATCCTCTCCGAGGATTTTGACCGCGCCGACCCGCAGGCCTGGAAGGCCCAATTGATCAAGGCAGACCCGGCATGGGGACAGAGCGGTGTCTGGAGCATCATCAAGCACTACGACGGTCGTTACAGCGCCTTCTATTTGCGTTGGGCGACAGGCTTTCCTGTAAAGATCGAAGCCGATGGTCGATTGTCTCAGGAAGCGAGTTATGATTTCCGATCGATCTATCTCAGGACGATACTGATCAGCCTTGTCGTGACGGGGCTCACGATCTTAATCGGATATCCAGTCGCGTATGTCATAGCCAATTCCAGTGGGCGGACAGCCGCGGTCCTCTTGTTCTTCATCCTCCTACCGTTCTGGACCTCGCTCCTCGTGCGCACCATGTCGTGGATAGTCTTCCTTCAGACCAACGGCGTCCTCAATAATGCGCTGGCCGGAACGGGACTGATATCCGAGCCGCTGCCCCTTCTTTACACCCGCATGGCAACGATCGCCGCGATGATCCAGATCCAGTTGCCGTTCACGGTCCTGCCTATGATCAGCGTTATGCGGGCGGTCCCGGCGAACCAGGTCAAGGCAGCCCGCAGCCTTGGTGCAGGCCCACTGCTCGCGCACGCGACGATCTTTCTGCCGCAGGCGATTCCAGGCGTTGCCGCCGGCGGCCTTCTCACCTTCGTTTTGTGCCTTGGTTTCTATTTGACGCCCGCATTGGTGGGTGGACCGTCTGATCAGATGGTGAGCTTCTTCATTGCCAGGTTTACCAATGAGGATCTGAATTGGGGGCTCGCTTCGGCGCTCAGCACTGTACTGATTTTTGGGGCTGGCATCATAGCACTCCCTCTCGCGCGACATGTCGCGCGTCACTCATCAGATCGGATATAGAACATGGGCCGCCGCCTCTATTCCGAGTTTCCGACTTACATTCGCATACCGCTCCATGCGTTTGTGGGGATCGTTCTTCTGCTGCTGATGCTGCCGCTGGCGGTCGCTCTTCCGATCTCGTTCAATGCCGACCCCTGGTTTACCTACCCATTCCGTGCATTGTCTCTTCGCTGGTTTACGGAACTTTTTTCCTCGCCTTTGTGGACGGGGGCAATGGTCAACAGTCTGGTGATTGCGAGTTCGACCACGGTCGGCGCCACGACTCTAGGCACGCTCGCGGCAATCGGGCTGGTAAATCCACGGTTCCCTTTCCGGACCGCCGTGATGGCGCTTGCCATCTCACCAATGATCGTTCCCGTCGTCGTCTTAGGCCTCGGACTGTTCATTTTCTTTTCGCCGCTCGGCCTCAACTATTCCTACGCCGGCGTCGTTATCGCCCACGCCATTCTGGCTTCGCCCTTCGTTGTCATCACCGTCACGGCGACGCTGACGCGCTTCGACTTCAACCTGATGCGCGCCGCAGCGGGTCTCGGCGCCGGCCGCGTGACGGCATTTCGAACGGTGATGCTTCCAATTATCGCGCCAGGCGTAGCGGCGGGAGCGGTTTTCGCTTTTGCCTCGTCATTCGACGAAGTGGTGATGGTCCTGTTTATTGCTGGACCTCAGCAGCGCACGCTTCCAAAGCAAATGTTCACGGGACTGCGTGAACAACTTGATCCCACGATCCTCGCCGCAGCGGCGGTGATGATCATACTGACGAGTTGCCTGATGGCTGTCGCTTACAAAGCAAATAAGAAAAGGTAACGTGATGCTGCACGTCATGTCGCAGGACCCCGGGAAGGCTGGTGCGGCGCAAGCCGGATTGTTCGCCGACGATTATCTTGAGGAACCCTATTGGTGGTCGGCGGCGCCGCTGCCCGCAACCGACGAGAACACGGAACCGGTCAGCCTTGGCGGCAGGGCTGATGTAGTCATCGTTGGCGGTGGCATTACGGGTCTGGTCGCAGCGCTTCATCTGGCCCGCTCGGGCTGTGATGTTGTTGTTTTCGATTCGCAGAGGATCGGCGAGGGCGCGGCACGCCGCAATGCCGGTTTCGTCGGCCGCACGCTGAAACGATCCGTTGAATGGTTGGCGGAAAGGTCGGGGCGCGAACACGCTGTGACGGTCTATCGTGAGCTTGACGCCGCTCTGCGAGGTGTCCAGGCCTTCGTTGATCGTGAGGGGATCGAATGCCACTACCATACCTGCGGCCGCTTCATTGCCGCCAATTCGAAAGCTCATTTTCGAACCTTGATTGGCGAACTCGAACAGACGCGGCAAGCCGTCGGGTTCGAGTATTCCGTTGTCGAGAAGCAGGACGTCCGTACGGAAATCGCCTCCGACTGCTACCATGGCGGGGCGGTCATTCCGGATCTCGGTTCGATTCACCCCGGGCTTTATCACGCTGGCCTTGTCTCCAAGGTGCTTGAGGCTGGCGTCAGGCTGCATCCTCTTACCAATGTCGTGGGCATCGATCACGGTGCGAGTGAGAAGACCGTTCGTACGTCGAGAGGAAATATCGTTGCCCCTCATGTCATTGTCGCCACCAATGGTTATACGAGCCGCGAT
The DNA here is from genome assembly GCF_003998295.1 of Mesorhizobium sp. M7A.F.Ca.US.011.01.1.1. NCBI lineage: Bacteria > Pseudomonadati > Pseudomonadota > Alphaproteobacteria > Hyphomicrobiales > Phyllobacteriaceae > Mesorhizobium > Mesorhizobium sp. M7A.F.Ca.US.011.01.1.1. The sequence continues at coordinate 16,925 of NZ_RZRT01000074.1, read as the reverse complement.
CTGAAATGGCTTGCAAGGCGTGTCATTCCTTTCCGTGGGTTTGTTGTGGCGACCGAACTGTTGCCGCCGGAAACGATCGACAAGGTGATGCCGCGCCGCCGTACCTATCTCGACACCAGGATGAACATCGATTTTATCCGCCCGGCACCTGATTCAAGCCGCATTCTTTTCGGCGGCATGACTGGTACGGCGAGCCCGACGGCGACGCCGCTCGCTGGTGCGCTCCGCGATCGCCTTGTGAGAATTCTGCCAGACCTCGAAGGCGTCCGCCTCAGTCGTGCCTGGACCGGGCACTGCGCCGGAACCTTCGACTTCATGCCCCATATCGGCACGAAGGACGGCATGCACTTTGCCCTTGGTTACAACTTCGCGGGTATTCCTTTGGGGACACATTTCGGAGAGAAGCTTGCTGCCCGAATTCTCCAGCGCGGAAACATGTCGTCGGCCTTCGATGTAGAAAAATTTCCTACGGCGCCATTCTTTAACGGCTCGCCGTGGTTCGTGCCCTTGGCCATGCGCTATTTCGACTGGCATGATGATCGAATCGCAAAAGGCTAGAGCGCATACGTCATGGCAAAAACTCCGACGGGCAAAGCGGCCACTGAAAAGCCTCTGGAGCGCTATGTGCGTATTCTTGAGATCGTCGCCGGCTTTCCAGGCGGTATCTCGGGAACTTCCGTCGGCGAGATGCTCGATCTGCCGAAAGCCTCGGCCTACAGACTGATGAAGAGCTTGGCTGATGTGGAATTGATCGAGCAGAGCGGCTCAAGCACGGCCAATTTCAAGCTCGGCCGCCGGTTGGAACGACTGCTCTTTTCTGGCGCGAGCGACGAATGGTTCAAGGTCGTCGCACGACCCACGCTACAAGAGCTCTCAGAAAAGACCGGCCAAGCTTGCTTCATTGCACGACTAGATGGCGACGGCGTTCGTAGCGTTGACATGGTCGCGCCCGACAATCTGGTCAGGGCCTATATCGTCCCGGGACATGAAATTCCGGCTCATGCCGGCGCCTCTGCCAAGGCGATCCTCGCCTTTCAGGACGCGAACTTCATCGCTTCGGTACTCGACAAACCACTTAAGCGGTTCACGGCAGCGACAAAAGTTGACTTCAACGTTCTCGTGGAAGAGCTGCAACTCGTGCGCAAAACCGGCGTGGCCTATTGCATAGGAGAAGATGTCGACGGATTTGCCGGGATTGCGGCCCCGATCAGAATCGACGGGCAGCGTACGCAGCATAGCTTGTGCGTGACGGGAACGATCCAGGGGATCATCGAGACCAACCGAGAACTTAATGTCGCGCTGGTCAAACGCCTAGCCGAGAAACTTTCCAAGATACTTGAGAGACAATTCCAACAGACGTTGAAAATTACAGCTTGAATTCTGGTATCCTTGGTTATCAAGCGGCGTGCGGTAGCAACCTAACGCCCTCCTTTGGCGTTCTGTATTTTCCGTATGCTTGCCCTGCGTAAGATCCGGAAACTCTGCATAAAAAGAAATTGCTAACGAACGCGTCAGGACACTCGCTTTCAGGATAGCGTCTGTCGGGGAGCGCGATTTTATCTTGACAGAAGGCGGATGGCAGGCTTAGTTTCTCGTTAATTGAAATGCAGTATCGATTATCGAGAAAGGTAATTCCATGAGCGCGATCGACTGGCGTCAAGCCGCCTCAAATCTCAATCTCCGCAAACAGGCGTTCATAGATGGCAGATTTGTCGACGCAGTGTCCGGTGGGGTTTTCGACGCGATCAATCCCGCCAATGGGACAAGGCTCGCTCAAATAGCGTCGTGCGACGCGGCGGATGTCGACCTGGCGGTACGCTCCGCCCGCAAGGCCTTCGATGCTGGCTCCTGGTCGCGGCGCTCGCCAGCAGAGCGCAAGAAAGTACTCCAGCGTTTCGCCGATCTGATGCATCAGCATGGGGATGAACTCGCGTTGCTCGAGACCTTGAACATGGGCAAGCCGATCTCTGACGCACGGTCCATCGACGTCCCGGCATCGGCCAATACGATCGCTTGGTACGCCGAGGCGATCGACAAGATCTACGACGAGATTGCTCCGACCGGCAGTGGTGCACTGGGCATGATTACGCGTGAGCCTGTCGGTGTCGTGGCTGCGGTCGTTCCATGGAACTTTCCTTTGCTGATGGCATGCTGGAAACTCGGACCAGCGTTGGCAGCAGGCAACTCAGTCATTCTCAAGCCAGCCGAACAGTCGCCGCTTTCGGCGATCAGGCTCGCGGAGCTCGCGGCGGAGGCTGGCATTCCCGATGGGGTGTTCAACGTGATCACCGGCCTTGGCGAGACCGCGGGTAAGGCGCTAGGCCTGCACATGGATGTCGACGCGGTGACGTTCACTGGCTCGACCGAGGTCGGTAAGCTCTTCATGAGCTACTCCGCCCAGTCGAACATGAAACGCGTGGCGCTCGAATGCGGTGGCAAAACTCCACATATCGTCATGGCCGATTGTGGCAACCTCGACGAAGCCGCGACAGCGGCCGCCTATGGCATCTTCTTCAACCAGGGTGAAGTCTGTAACGCCGGTTCGCGCCTGCTGGTCGACGCCAAGATCAAGGATGTGTTTCTCGAGAAGGTGATTGCTGTCGGGAAAACACTTACGGTTGGCGATCCCCTCGATGCAGCCACGAAGCTAGGCGCCATGGTCAGCCAGGTTCAAATGGATCGTGTGCTCGACTACATCGATATCGGCTCCAAGGAAGGGGCCGAGCTCAAGTCCGGCGGCAAGCGTGTGCTCAGCGAGACCGGCGGCTACTACATCGAGCCTACCGTCTTCGACAATGTCAGCAACAAGATGCGGATTGCCCAGGAGGAGATCTTCGGCCCCGTCCTCGCCACAATCTCGTTTTCCGGGGCGGAGGAGGCGGTCGCGCTCGCCAACGACACCATCTATGGCCTGGCCGCCGCAGTATGGACCGACAACATCGACGTCGCACTGTCCACCGCTCGCCGGCTGAGAGCGGGCTCTGTCTGGGTCAACAATTTCGATGAGAGCAACATTACGATGCCGTTTGGCGGTTACAAGCAGTCCGGCTTCGGACGGGACAAATCGCTGCATGCGATCGACAAATACACCGAGCTCAAGGCAACCTGGATCAAGATCCGCGCCTGACGATCGTTCTGGCTTCATCCACTGACCACGCACGCCCTACCTCGTTCTTTGAGGCGAGGGCACAGAAAAGAGCCATGCATGCGCGATCCACGCTTCGATATTCTGTTTCAGCCGGTGCGGATCGGACCTGTTGTCGCTCGCAACCGATTCTACCAGGCACCTCACTGCAACGGCATGGGCAATTTGCGACCGCAAGCCCATGCCGCGATGCGCGGTATCAAGGCCGAGGGCGGATGGGCGGTGGTCAACACCGAGCATTGTTCGGTTCATCCCTCTGGCGACCTCATGCCGGAGGTTCTGCAGATGCTGTGGGATGACGGCGACATTCCACCGCTCGCGTTGATGGTCGAGGCGGTCCACGAGCACGGCTCGCTCGCCGGCGTGCAACTTGCCTATCCCGCCTACTACAATGCCAATCGCATGACCCGCGAAGTTCCGCTCGGCCCGATGGACCGACCCGTCAGCGGACACCATCCGGTCCAGGTTCGCGCCATGGACAAGTCCGACATCAAGGCACTGCTGGGCTGGTGGAAGGCCGCGGCGCAACGTGCGCGCAAGGCCGGCTTTGACATCCTCAATGTCGACGGCAATTTTTCCACCATCGCCTTCCAATTCATTTCGCCCCGCAATCAGCGCACCGACGAATATGGTGGTTCGCTGAAAAACCGGGTTCGCCTTCTCAAGGAATTGATCGAGGCGACGCGAGAGGGTGGCGGCGATGCCTGCGCGGTGAGTGTACGTCTGATCATCGATGAGCTGTTTGGCCCCGAAGGACTTCGCGCCGCCGACGAAGGGATAGAGGCCATCAGCTTGCTCGCCGAACTGCCGGACCTGTGGGATCTCGTCGTGGGAACCTGGGCCGACGATTCGCCGACCTCCCGCTTCGCATCGGAGAACGACCACGAGCCGTTCATGACCGGGGTCAAGGGCGTCACCACCAAGCCGGTCGTCGGTGTCGGGCGCTTCACCTCGCCCGACACCATGGCAAGTCTGATCCGTCGCGGCGTGCTTGATATGATTGGCGCCGCGCGCCCCTCGATCGCCGATCCCTTCCTGCCGAAGAAGATCGAGGAGGGACGTTACGAGGATATCCGCGAGTGCATCGGTTGCAATATTTGCGTCTCGAGCCACTTTGCCATGACGAACCTGCGCTGCACGCAAAACCCGACCATGGGCGAGGAATGGCGGCGCGGCTGGCACCCCGAACGAATTTCCACCAGATCAAGCGATGCGACCGTGCTCGTGGTCGGTGGTGGGCCGGCGGGACTCGAATGCGCTCGGGCGCTTGGTCAGCGCGGCTACCAGGTAACCTTGGCTGAACGGCAGAGCCGTCTCGGTGGTCGCGTGACCCTTGAGGGCGAGCTGCCGGGCCTGCGCGAATGGCTGAGAGTTCGCGACTGGCGCGTCACCCAACTCGACAAACTCTCGAATGTCGGAGTCTACCTCGAAAGCGATCTTGGAGTGGCCGAAATTCTCGAATTTGATGCCGATGAGGTTGTGCTGGCGACAGGATCGCAATGGCGCGCCGATGGCGTGGGGCGCGCGGCGTTCAAGCCGCTTACATTGTCGGCCAGCGTGCCCGTGTTCACACCGGACGACATCATGGGCGGCGACAGTCCTTCAGGGCGCGTCATCGTCTATGACGACGATCACTACTACATGGGCGCCGTGATCGCCGAGAAACTGGCGCTTGCTGGTCGCGACGTTACATTGGTGACGCCAGCGGCCGACGTCTCCTCCTTCACCATCAACACGCTTGAAAACATTCGGACGGCCAAACGGTTGTATGAGCGCGGCGTCGGGATGGTAACGCACAGGGCACTCACTGGCAGTCATGAAGGCCAGGCTCTGTTTGTCGATTCGCGAACGGGAGCCACGGAGAATCGAGAGGCCGACGCCCTTGTTCTCGTCACGGCCAGGCTGCCTCGCAACGAACTCTTTGCCGCGCTGACCGCGCGTCTTGCCGAGGGAAGGGCGGGTCGCTTGCGCCGCGTCTCGCGCATCGGCGATTGCGAAGCCCCGGCCGCCATCTATGCCGCCGTCTATTCAGGCCACCGCTTCGCGCAAGAATTCGAGAGCGGCGACCCGACATTGCGTCGCGAGCGGATCAACCTTGCCACCTAGAACCAAGTGATGAGCGACCTCATGCCTGCACCAGCGACACCAAATTCCGAAAAGCTCTATGCCCGTGCCCGCGAGGTCATGCCTGGCGGGAATACGCGCACGACCGTCTATCGCAAACCGCATCAAATCTATGCCTGGCGCGGCGACGGCTGCCGGATCACCGACGTCGATTGCCATGTCCGGATCGACGCCTTGGGAAACTTCACCTCGCTGATCCATGGCTATGGCAATCGCCAGATCCTTGACGCGGCTACACGGCAGCTCGAAGCTGGAACCTGTTTCGGCATGCCCACCGAGAGCGAGATCCGACTGTCGGAAATACTGTGCGATCGCCTGCCGTCCGTCGAGCAGCTTCGTTACACCAATTCTGGCACTGAAGCGGTGATGAACGCGATCAAGGCCGCGCGCGCCTATACTGGCCGACCGAAGATCGCAAAATGCGAGGGCGCCTACCACGGGACCTACGATGCGGCAGAGACAAGCCAGGACGCCAGCCCCGCCACCTGGGGTGATATCGACAGGCCGGGATCCGTGCCGACCGCCAAGGGGACACCCCAGGGCGTGCTCGACGATGTCGTCGTCATTCCCTTCAACAACACGCCTGTAGCCGAGGCAATCCTTCGCGCCAGCGGGAACAGCCTCGCGACCGTGCTCGTCGATGTCATGCCCAATCGCGCTGGCCTCGTGCCGGCAAAGCCCGAATATCTGGCGATGCTGCGGCGGGTTACGCGCGAGCTTGGGGCGCTGCTGATCCTCGACGAGGTCATCACCTTTCGCCTAGGCTACAATGGTGCGCAGGGCCGGTTCGACATCGATCCGGATTTCACCACGCTCGGCAAGATTATCGGCGGCGGCTTTGCGATCGGCGCCATCGGCGGCCGTGCGGAAGTGATGTCGGTGTTTGATCCAAGCAAGGGCCAGCCCGCGGTGCCGCATGGCGGGACATTCAGTGCCAATCCCATGTCCATGTCGGCAGGGATAGCCGCTCTGGAGGAATTGACCCCCGCCGCGTTCGAGAAGCTCGAGGCGCTCGGTGATCGCTTCGACCAGGGTATTCGTGCCTGTTTCGCCCGACACGGGATCAAGGGGCAGGTTACCGGGCTGGGTTCGCTGCGGCGTGTCCACCTGACGGACGCACCGTTGAGCGACTATCGCTCCACATTCGTCGCGGCGGATGGCGCCGCGCGGGTTTCGGCCCTCGCCAAGGTGTTGTTCGACGAAGGCGTGATCATTGCAGGCAATGGATTGATGGCGTTCTCTACCGCCATGGAAGATGCCGATATCGACGAGATAGTGCGGGCCTTCGACCGAGCATTGCCGCTTCTCGCATGATGATGGCGGCAAAAAAACCGGGGGCTATCAGGAGCAGGGCATGAAAAGGGCCAGGGTCGACGTGAACAACAAGTGGGGGGCCGCGATCGGCTACTCCCGGGCCGTCCGCGCCGGAAACATCATTGTTGTATCGGGCACTTCCGCCTCTGGACCCGATGGGGCACTTCACCCCGGCGACGCGGAACAACAAACCATCGTGGTTCTGGAGCGCATCGGCGCTGCCCTGCGCGAACTCGACGCCTCGATCGACGATATCGTCGAGACGCGTATCTTCCTGCGCAATATGAACGATTGGGAAGCCGTCGGCAGAGCCCACGGCTCCGTCTTCGGTGACATCCGACCGGCAACGACGATGGTCCAGGCGGGAGCGCTCATCGACGATGGCCTTCTCGTCGAGATTGCCGCCACAGCAATCCTCGCAAGCTGAGAGAAGTCTTATGTCGAAGGACACCATCATCACTTGCGCCGTGACCGGTAGCCTGACGAGGCCGGAAGACAACGCCAATTTGCCGGTCACGCCGGAACAAATCGCGGCCTCGGCGCTTGAGGCCGCCGATGCAGGCGCGGCGATTCTGCATCTTCACGTTCGCCATCCCGACGGTCGGCCGTCGATGGAACTCGATCACTACCGCGAACTCGTTCGTTTGATCCGCGCCAAGAATACGGAGGTCATCCTGAATATCACCACGGGACCTGGTGGCCGGTTCCAGCCCGGGGAAGAGGACCCCAAGATTGCCGGCCCCCGGACGAATTTCGTCACAGCCGAACGCCGCGTCGAGCATATCCGCGATCTACGGCCTGACATCTGCACCCTGGACCTCAACACGATGACGTTCGGCAGCGAGGTCGTCATCAACACGCCACCGAACGTCAAGAAGATGGCGGGGATCATCTATGACTGTGGGGTTCGGCCCGAGTTCGAGCTTTTCGACAGCGGAGATATCAATCTCCTCAACGACTTTCTCGCAAGCGGCGTGTTTCGCGGCCCGCCGCTCGCAAGTCTTGTGCTCGGCGTGAAGTACGGCTTCGCGACGACGCCTGAGACAATGATGTTCGCCCGCAACATGCTGCCCCGGGACGCCATCTGGACAGGCTTTGGCATCGGCCGCGCCGCTTACCCGATGCTGATGCAAGCTTACCTGCTCGGGGGCAATGTACGGATCGGCATGGAGGATACGATCCGCATGTCGAAGACCGAGCTTGTGAAGAGCAATGCCGAACTCGTCGAGAAAGCGAAATGGCTCCTGGAAAGGCTCGGCGCCACTGTCGCGAGCCCTGCTTCAGCGAGATCACAGCTCGCGCTAAAAGCTTAGCAGCCTTGAAACGATATCAATAACGGGAACAAGGGGGACCTAAGATGAGGTCGAAATTTGCTTTTGTTGCGCTTGGGATTGCATCGGTCGCCATTTCCGCCTCTGCTGGGGATCTAATGGCGTCACCAGTTTCGGTCCAGGATGTGAACTCTACCGCAACGCTACAGCTGCGCTCCAACGACGACTTCGTTTCCTCAAAGGATTCTTCCGGCGCAGCCAAGCCGTTCAGCGGACATCTCGCTTTTGCCGAGGCAAATATGGAGAGTGGCGACAAGCTTGCACCGGTAAATGGCAAAGACCTGCACGCTTTCCCTGCTTTCGAAATCAGTTTCACGACGGTCGAAAGCACACTCGTACCCTCGTCACAGGAAATCCTGGGTGACTTCAAACCGACGGGAGCTGGGACCTATTGGCAGATATTGGTACAGCCTGGAAAAGTTTGGTCGGAGCCCGGTGATCCGCCGGGCTGGACGCGCGCGTCGTTCCCACTTGCGCTTATGAATCCTGTAGAAGGCGGCGAGAGCCATAACGGCGTGGCTTTGTTCATGTACAAGGATGTAGATGTCACCCCCTTGCATGTTCAAATAACCACCGGAACGACGCCCTTTCAGGCGGGTGCGGTTTTCAAGGCAACAGCAACGTCCGTTTCAGCGATGAAACCGATCTCGGCCACGGAGGCCGATTCCATCAAGAAGGCCTTCAACCTGCGTGAGGCGGGCCGCCTGCCGGTCAAATCTTGGGACAGCCTGCCGGTCAGCCTGACCTCAGCTCAAAGCGCTGAGTTCGGCGGCCGTATGCGAGATGACTGGAAGGTTGCGACCGCAGTCTTCGTTGACGGGACCATCTATATGAAGAGTTGCCAAACGTCGGAGGGTCCGCTGCCTTACTGTGACAGGCAACGCTTCGGCGTATGGTCTGCGACAAAATCCGCCGTTGCTCGCATGGCCATGCTTCGGATGGCGGCCAAATACGGCGATCAAATCTTCACAATGAAGATTGGCGATCTGCTCCCCGAGGCGAAACGCTTTCCGGCCTGGAAAGATGTCACGCTGGGCAGCGCACTGAATATGGCGACCGGTGTCGGCAAGGGGGCCGGAAAGCCGGAAGCGAACATCGGTGACGAGCCTTACGACGACTCCTACATGGCATTTTACAACGACGGCGATTTCAAATCGAAATTAGAGAAAGCGCTCGCACGCCCCAGATCCTATGGGTGGGGTATCGATAAGTTTGTTCGCTACAGAGACGAGGATTACTTCATCCTGGGTGCGGCTTTGGACAGTCTACTTAAGGATAAGGAAGGCGCTGACAAAGACATCGCCTCGATGCTGAGGCACGAAGTGTATGAAAACATTAAAGTCTACGACTTGCCAGTGGCGACCACGTTTGGCGTCAAAAGACAGCCGCTTGCGTTCGAGGGATTGTACGCAACAATCGACGATCTCGTCAAAATTGCCAAGCTTTTTCAAGGCGGTGGCGCAGTCGCGGGTAACCAACTCCTTAGCCAGCAGAAGACCCAAGAGGGTTTGACGAACCACAAGAAGTGGGGATTGCCGACAGGCAGGCCGAGAGGCTCGGGCGAGAGATATTTTAGTTCTTTCTGGATCGACGACTTCTCGTTTGATGGGTGCGACGGAAATTTTGCGCGCTTCATGGGTTATGGGGGACAGATTGTGGCGATGCTCCCAAATAACCTTATCGCTGTCCGGCTTTCATCGGCACCAACAGACGACGAGACCGTGAGTGACTTTTCCGGCTTGGCTCAGGCGTCTAATGCTATCGCTAAAGTCTGCAACAATTGACCCTGGGGTGAATAACTCGTCAAAAATCCGAGTTTGCTGTGTGCTAGGCGACCGATATGGAAAGGAGATTGACCATGGCTGCCGACAAGAACGCGTTCGTCTGGAACGACCCGTTCCTGCTTGAGGATCAGCTTTCCGAGGATGAGCGGATGCTGCGCGACGCGGCAGCAAGCTTTGCCGCAGATAAGCTCGCGCCGCGCATCGAAGAGGCCTATCTCGAAGAGAAGACCGACCCGGCGATTTTTCGCGAGATGGGTGATGCCGGCCTGCTCGGCATCACCATCCCCGAGGAATATGGCGGGCTGGGTTCGACCTACGTCTCCTACGGCCTTGTAGCGCGCGAGGTCGAGCGCGTCGATTCCGGCTATCGTTCGATGATGAGCGTGCAGTCCTCGCTCGTGATGTATCCCATCCATGCCTATGGCTCGGAAGCCCAGCGCAAGAAGTACCTGCCGAAACTCGCCTCGGGCGAATGGATTGGCTGTTTCGGCCTGACGGAACCCGATGCGGGCTCCGATCCCGGCGGCATGAAGACGCGCGCCGAGAAGACGGCGTCCGGCTATCGCATTTCCGACTCCAAGATGTGGATCTCCAACGCGCCTATCGCCGACGTCTTCGTCGTCTGGGCGAAATCGTCAGCGCATGACAATCAGATTCGCGGCTTCGTGCTGGAAAAGGGCATGAAGGGGCTTTCGACGCCCAAGATCGGCGGAAAACTCAGCCTGCGCGCGTCGATCACCGGCGGGATCGTCATGGAGGGGGTCGAGGTCGGGGAAGACGCGCTGTTGCCCAACGTCTCCGGCCTCAAGGGTCCGTTTGGCTGTTTGAACCGCGCCCACTACGGCATTTCCTGGGGCGTAATGGGGGCAGCGGAGGATTGCTGGTTCCGCGCGCGGCAATATGGCCTCGACCGAAAACAGTTCGGCCGGCCGCTCGCCGCGACCCAGCTTTACCAGAAGAAGCTGGTCGACATGCAGACCGACATCGTGCTCGGCCTGCAGGGCTCGTTGCGTATCGGCCGACTGATGGACGAGGACCGCATGGCGCCCGAGATGATCTCGATCATGAAGCGCAACAATTGCGGCAAGGCGCTCGACATCGCCCGCCAAGCGCGCGACATGCATGGCGGCAACGGCATCCAGATCGGCTACCACGTGATGCGCCACTCCCAGAATCTGGAAACGGTCAACACCTACGAAGGCGCGCATGACGTGCATGCGCTGATCCTCGGTCGCGCCCAGACCGGGATACAGGCGTTTTTCTAGGCTACCGCAACACCGCTTGGAGGTGACAATGCCGAATCGCAGCCGGATCGCCGCAGTGATTGGTAACGGGATCATCGGCCACGGGATCGCAGAAATTCTCGCCAAGGCAGGATGGATGGTCAAATTGATTGGCAGAAATGCAGCCAGTCTCGACGGAGCGCGGGAGAACATCATTTTAAGCCTAACGGAATTTGTCAACGCTGGGCTGTTGACGTCAGAGGCCATGGGGGGCGCTCTCTCGCGTCTCTCTCTCAGCACGCAAATCGCGGACGCTGTTCGGGCTGAGCTCATTTTTGAGGCAGTTCCGGAAGACATGGAGCTTAAGCGCAGCATTTTCGCGGAACTTGATCAGATTTGCGACCCTGAAGCGATCCTTGCTTCATCGAGCGGGCACCCGGTGAGCGCCCTCGATACTCGGGTCACCCGAAAAGAGCGGGTCGTCGCGGCTCACTTCTGGTATCCTCCCCAGTTGATGCCACTGGTGGAGGTCTGTGGGAGCCCAAGCACACATCCCGTCGTCATTGAGCGCGTCTGTCGAGCGTTGAAGGCAGCAGGCAAGGAGCCGGTGGTCATCGATCACGAATTGCCCGGCTTTGTCGGCAATCGGATTCAGTTTGCAGCTTTGCGTGAAGCTTGGTCATTATGGGCTGCCGGATACGCAACAGCGGAGGCGATCGACGCGATCGTGCGGAACTCGATTGGTCGGCGGTTAGCCGTGACGGGACCTATAGAGTCTGCGGATATCGGCGGGTTAGATACTATGTTTCACTTTGCGAGCTTCCTTCAGCCATACCTCGACGTTTCTAAAGAACCTCCCGAACGGATAAAAATGCTCGTGACAGCTGGGCACCGCGGTGCGTCGAACGGGAAAGGGGTCCGAGAATGGGGTGAGGGCGAGGCCCAAGATTTGATGTTCAAACGTCGTCGCGAGCTCGTGCGCTGGCTTAAAGATGATCAAAGCGACAGCGCACGCGAAGATGATGGCCGTAGGGCCGATCATAGCAGCGTGACGTGAAGCAGGACTGGAAGGGAGCTTAGCTTCCAGATGGTGGAGCCTTAAATTTTGACGAACTGGGGCTGATCGAGACGAAACCGTCGCGGACCACTTCCCGTTCTGGGGCAGGGACAAGCTTGGCCCGCTTCTGCGCAAGGCGGGCATGATCGTCTCCAACGCCACCGTCGGCCGCATCCTCAAGAGCCTGGTCGAGCGTAGCCGGGTGACGCCGGTGGCCGGACCTGATCCGCAAGGCGGGCCACAAATCGGCCCCGAAGGCCCGGCCGCACGCCATCCGCAAGCCGAAAGAAGTCGAGTTCAAGGCGCGCGATCCCCTGTGCGCGCTCGACTGACGTGCGGGTCTGCGCACCACCTGCTCTGTCAACTTGCTGATCCATCGCTTCCCTCCTGTTTCAATTCGCTGATGATTTCGTCCAATGTTTCGAAGCGCGCCTCGAAGAGATTGCGATCCACCTCGAGGGCGCGTTTCCCAA
>NZ_RZRT01000074.1:0-4464 GCF_003998295.1 Mesorhizobium sp. M7A.F.Ca.US.011.01.1.1 | reverse complement strand
AGCTTGCAGGTTCTCACACGTCCGGCCTCTGCGTCACGACGAGCCCCGCCCGCTCGAGAACCTGGACGTGCTTCTTCATGCCATTTCCTTTGCTTTTCGCTGGAAGCCACGGCTTCGCAGCGTTGATCTGGTGCGTGAGATCAGGCGGCCGGCAAGCCTGGATCGATGCCGGTCATGGCGATGGAGACCTCCCAGAGTCGCTTCGCGAGCGCGGGATCTTCGGCGTGCGGCGCGCGCTTTGGTTCGCCGGCTACACCGCGGATTCCGCCAAAGCCGGTGGGACCGTAGTAGCCTCCGGGCTTCACCTTGCCGGTCGCGGCCAGAAGTGCCGGCCAGGCGCCCTTGTCGGCGCTATTGAGCAACAGGCCGACGATTGGGCCTACGATCTGGATCGGCCCCATGTGACGGCCAAGACTTGTGGCGGCGACTCCAGGGTGGACACCGATGGCCGTGACGGGCGACTTCGCCGCGCGCAGGCGACGATCCAGTTCGAAGAAGAACAGCGCGCTCGCCAGCTTGCTGCCGCCGTAGCGATCGGTCTTGATGTAGCTCCTGTCGGCGTTGAGGTCCCGCCGGTTACGAGAAGATTTTTCCCGTCTGTTGGGGGACACTGGCTTCGGTGAAACTCTTACTATTCGACATTTTCGTGTGTGAGTGCTTACATGCTCATTTATCAGTTAAAACTCAGGCGGCAGACCCCTTCCAGAACAGGTCGAACCCGGCCTGCCGGATGGCGTCACTTTCCTGGGGTCTGGCCGTGACCGCATTGATGCTGATGTCAGCCAAGTCGAAGAGAATGGTATCGATGTAGAAGGCGATCCTGTCAGGCGCGGCATGGCCGGCGAGACACTCCTCCACCATCGTCCGCGCATCCCGCTGCACGGCGTGGCACCGGTTCCGGCTTTCCGCCGTCACGCGATCCGACACCTTCAACTGGCGAAGGGCCTTGCGCGCTGTGGCGTGAGCCAGTCCCCAGTCAATCAGACGGTTCCAAACCGCGAATAGTCGGTCTTTGGCGGAGGCGTCCGCGGGAAATGGCGCCATCATCGTCTCTGTGAGGTCGGCCTCGATCTCGAGAAAGAGTTGGTTGAGCAGATCGTCCTTGGTTGGAAAGTAGGTGAACAGCGTCCCCTCGGAAACGCCAGCAGCCTTTGCGATCTTGGCGGTGGACGCGCCTGTACCAAGGCGCGCGACGAACTCGGCCGCTGCATCGAGCAGCGCCTGTCGCTTTTCTTCACTGAGGGGACGCGCCATATTTCCGTCTAACGAAATTGAGTGAGTGGATGCTCATCTAAATAGGATAGAGCATGACATCAGTCTACCCCCTGGCGGCGCGCAAATTGACGCGCCTATCAATTGCGGGATTCTTGCCATGCGCCGACATCGACCAGCAGGTTGCGCAATCGCATCAAAGGCGAACAGCCGCCCCGCCAGTTCAGGAAACACCTGCGGCGCAAACACGATCTCGGCGAGTTCCTCCTGCGTTTCGCAAGCCTTGCATGCGGTGCATCTTCCGGGTGAGCCGATCGCGCACTACCTGATCGTGCGCGCGTTCGCGGCACCGCAAGAATGGTCTAACGGGTCGATGAGCGATGCCGAGCCGGGGGCCTATAAGCCCGGCCGATGATCGCGACCGCAGATGGTTCGGAGACCGCGCGTTCGATCGGCTCATCGTGAGCCAGATGAGGTAGAGACTGCGAATGGCGACACGGAGCGGACCTATCTCCAAGGGCAAGACCACTCGGCTGAACGGCTCAAAGGGCGCCGGTCCCCAGTATGATGCACGCTAGCTCCGATGGATTTTCGACTGCTGAAAAGTGTCCAGTATTCTTGAGCGTAAACAGTCGCGCGTCAGGGAGCAGTGCTCGAGTTCGCTCTCGTTCGTTAGGGTGCGACCAATCGCTATCGCCATAGATCAGCGTCACGGGCGCTGAGACAAGCCGATACTGGACCCGCGCTTTGCTCCAGGATCGCCACCCTGCCAGCACCTTGCGCGCGACGCGCTTATATCCAGGGCGGTTGGCCACGCGGCCAAACTCGGTGAGAAGGTCGGAAGGAAGTTTACGCAGATCGTGATATCCGCCGCCCATTATTTTCCCCAGCACGATCTTGTTTTCCATCCACGCATTGAATGGGCCTAGAACTGGAACTTGCAAACTTCCGATGATGAAATTCGCGAACCAGTTGCCACGCCGGAGCCCATCTCCGTAACGGGTTTCGTAGTCGTAAGGATTGCTGGCGAAGACGCGCTCGACCCGCTGCGGAATTGCGGCCGCGACCGTGAGAGCCAATGCACCCCCGATCGATTCGCCCACAAGCGTGACGCCGGTGAGGTTCAGCTTCTCGATGAAGCCGATGACGCCTTGCCTGAAATACGGCTCATCGAAGCGCGCGAGTGGGTCGATCGGCGAATGACCGTGTCCAGGGAGATCGATGGCATACACCTTGTAAGACTCGGCGAGCAGGGGCGCCAAATCGCGAAAGTACTCGAGCTGTGTGCGGATCGTATGCATAAGGATCAATGGCGGCCCACTGCCGGTCTTTTCATAACGCAGACTGAGCGTGTCCGATATTTGCAAGAGGCTTGGTTCGATTTTGGACGAGGTTAGCATTTTATGTCTCTCTTTTATTTTATTAGAGGATTTCTCGAATAGCCCTGGGCGATCTTCGCCCAACTGTTGTCGGCGTCGATGAAAGTGCGAGCCGTGGCGAGCCAGTACGATGGCGTCGAATGTCGCCTTCATGCGATCTTCCGTCCGAATTCGATCACCTCTGCCGTCTGCCGGAGCCCGGTCGCAACGACGGACACCCTGAACTTTCCCTGGAGTGCGTCGTCGAATGTGGCGCCGACGATGATGTCGGCGTCCGCGTCGACTTCCTCACGGATGCGGGTCGCCGCCTCGTCCACTTCGAACAGCGTCATATCCGGTCCGCCGGAAAACGAGACAAGGACGCCTCTTGCACCTCGCATCGACGCTTCATCGAGAAGCGGATTTGCGATCGCGGCTTCCGCGGCGATCTTTGCTCGGTTTAGTCCGCTCGCCTCGCCGGTGCCCATCACGGCGCGTCCCATATCGCGCATCACAGCTCTCACGTCGGCGAAGTCGAGATTGATCAACCCTTCCTTCACGATCACCTCGGTGACGCAGCCTACTCCCGCAAAGAGAATGCGATCCGCCATGGCGAAGGCGTCCGCGAAGGTCGTCTTCGCATCGGCGACCCGGAAAAGGTTCTGGTTCGGGATGACGATAACCGTGTCCGCGCACTCGCGGAGGCGCTCGATACCTTGTTCCGCCGCCCGCATCCGGTGCCCGCCCTCGAAGGCGAACGGCTTGGTGACGACGCCCACGGTGAGAATGCCGGCCCGACGTGCGGCTTGGGCAATGACGGGTCCTGCCCCGGTTCCAGTTCCGCCTCCCATGCCCGCCGTCACGAAACACATATGGGTGCCGGCAAGATGGTCCATGATCTCATCGATCGATTCCTCGGCGGCCGCCTGGCCGACTTCGGGGAGGGAGCCGGCTCCCAATCCCGCTGTCGCGCTGGCGCCCACTGGATCAGGCGCGATGCCTTCGACATGGCAAGCGCCTGGGCATCGGTGTTCGCAACGACGAATTCCGCGCCCTTGAGATTCTGGAGGATCATGTTGTTGACGGCGTTTCCGCCGCCTCCGCCCACGCCGATCACGGTGATCCTTGGCTTCAGCTCAATGATGTTGGGGATGGCAGTCATCGCGAATCTCCATAAGATGCACGCCCATCAGCCTTGCCGGGGATGCGCGGAACATACGAATCTCGGAAACTTCCGTTTCCGGCAGGGAATGGGGCCGCGAGCGCAAGCGGCCGGATTGCCAAGCGGTCAGCGGTAAAGTTTTCAATCACCGGTCGCTCCGGTGCTCGCTCCGGTCGGATCATCCCGTCCAGCGCCTGAACAAGGCGCTGGCGTTCACACCGCCAAAGCCGAAGCCATTGGAGATCGCGTACTCCATCTCCATTGGCCGGGGCTCGTTTGCGACGAAATCGATGCCGTCGGCGGCCGGATCGGGAGCGCTCAAATTGAGTGTCGGCGGTGCCACCTGGTCCCGGATCGCCAGGATCGAGAAGATGGCACCAAGCCCGCCGGCCGCGCCCAGCAGATGTCCGGTCGCCGATTTCGTTGCGCTGACAGCTATCGCGAAATCGCGCCCGAATACGCTCTTGATCGCTTCGATCTCACCCAGGTCGCCGACTGGCGTGGAGGTCGCATGCGCATTAGATGACGAACCTCACGCGGCGAAATACCGGCTTGGGCAATTGCGATCTCCATGGCCCGGCGCGCACCGCCGCCGTCCTCGGGACCAGAAGTAACGTGATGAGCATCCGCCGTCGTGCCATAGCCGACGAGCTCGGCGAGCGGTTTTGCGCCGCGCGCCAGCGCGTGGCTCAACGCCTCGATGACCAGCACCCCGGCTCCTTCGCCCATGAC
>NZ_RZRT01000073.1:0-25712 GCF_003998295.1 Mesorhizobium sp. M7A.F.Ca.US.011.01.1.1 | reverse complement strand
CTAGGCCAACAGCGAGGCCTAGGAACAGCTTGGCGGCAACATCCAGGGCAAAGGCGCGGACAGGACGCCACACGTCCTGGCGGGGCTCTCTGAGGGCGCTGGCGATGTCATCGAAGATCGCGTCCATGTTTGTTCCGTCAAAGTCTAACGATCAGCAAAGCGCACTGGAAAGCACGTTCGGTAACAGTTAATTCAACCATCGCTGGTATATTAGGGTGTGAGTAGCGGCTCCGACAGTTCGGCGGGCGCTAAGTGCCGGAGCCGCCTGCGCAGTCCGGTTGGGGTTTGACCGCGCCGTCCTATTATGGGACAGCGCGCTCAACGATTCGTTAAAATTGTCCGGAACTAATTAAGCTCGTGCTAATTGACTCGCGGTCTCGGGAGTCAGTGCATGCGTGAAGTTCATTCCTCCGATGGAGCCGATTTTGGCGGGACAAGCCTCCCGAGGGCATTGGACAGCGTCACGTACCGGCCGCCGTCTTCGTCTTCCGTCTTCCTAGAGATCGGCCATTCGTTGGGCGAGTGGGTTGTTCGCATCATAGGGAGGAACGGTGAAACGTATTCCCGAGCATTTGAAAATGAGGCAGATGCCGTCGCTTTCGCTGGCGATCAGTCATCTCGTCTAGGATTGGAAGCTCCCCCGAAGCGAGCAACTTGACGAAGTGCGAGCCCACCGTCGCGCGACCAAGCGAGCTTCCCTGTGTCGGTCTCTATTTGATACTAGGAGACGGCGGTTTCATCATCACGCGCAATTGCATCTGGTCGATCGTTGCGACGATGGCGGCGGCAATGGCTTCCGCCTCATTGATCAGTTCGGGACCATAGAGCCCGTTGACCATCTCTTCGCTCGGCAGAACGCCGGGCGGACAGTGTTCCTCGATTGTGCGCCGGATGAGCGTCAACGCTGCTCGGCATTCGTCGGCTTCGATCTTCATAACCAACGAAACATGCATTTAAGCTAAAATGTTCCGGAACCGATTCAGGCTCGCGGCAGGGACGCGCCTGGACGCGGGACGCTTCGGCGTGACAGCGGCCACATCGGGAACGCGCTACGCTGGTACCCTTAAAATTACCGCGCTATACTGCGTTCGGAATGGAGGGTGGCGATGCGACTGACAGATCGTGAGAAGACGGATCTATTCGATTTTCTGAACGAACATATCCGGCGGTCGTCCTTCAGGACCAGAGCGGATTTGGCAGGTGCAGCCAGCGGAAACTTGTTCGGGCTTCTGGAGATCACGAATCGAAGTCTCGCGAAAAAGCTCGACGGCCGAAAGGGCCTGGTAGCGGCCGCCCGCAGATTGGGATTCCCGATCAATGCCGGTAAAGGTGGCAGTCGCTCCGGTTCGGTCATTTGGGAGTTCATCGATCTGCCCGACTGAGGCATTCAGCGGAAGCGCTGCACCTAAGCTAAAGCGCTGCGCTTGCGCAGTCATATCAGCTAAGTCTAACATGTTCTGGCCATTGAGGCGCTTGGCTGAATAGCCATTGCCAGCGAGATCAAGACGAGGAATATAATCAGCATATTATACTTTGCGTAGTGCTATAGATGCGCTCTGACCGGGATGGGGCTTTCGCGCCCGGCAAGCTGGCGAGCTTGTGGGACCTTCTCATGAACAAAATAAATGCAGGCGAGTTGACCCTGACAATGGCCAGCTTCGCCTGCTTTTTGCAGGCTCTGAAAGACGGTCGCCGTATGGATGATCCCGTTGGTATTCAGCCGGCGAATTATGAAATCCTAAAGGCACAGGCTCAATTCCTAGCGGAAACGTCATCAACATTGGGAATGAACGGCCAGGCGGCCGCAGCAAGAGACATCCTTGCATTTCTTGATTTGGTGCCGATTGAGGATGGAAACCGGGTGTTTGGCCAAATGCAATTCGGGCACCTAATAAACCCGATGGAGGCATTGCTGACTGGCATCAACTATGAATTGAAAGGTCGCTCCTGCTTATTCCTATCGGCAGCCGATACCACATTGTACCAATCAAACGATGCGCTTTTTGGTGAAGATGTCGCCAGAAGATTTCAGTCAACCAACGACGACATTGAGGAGGCGGGTAAGTGTCTCGCCCTTGGTCGATCCACCGCAGCGGTCTTCCATCTAATGCGTGTCTTGGAGAGTGCAGTTCAAACCATAGCGGACAAGATAGGTGCGGCTATCGTTGACGCTCATGGGAAAGGGCTGGCGTGGGGTGTCATTGCCGACAATATGAAAGCAAAGATTGACGCCATGACGAGAGGAAGCGACGCGCAGATAAAGTGGTATCGCGTCCAGCATGACCTAGTCGTGGTCAACCGCGCATGGCGAGTGCCGACCAATCATCCGAAAGAGAGTTACACCGCCGAGCAGGCGCGAGAGGTTTTTGACGCCACCAAAGCTTTTATGAAGGAACTTGCGGCTTTGGTTTAGACGGGATGATGGCTTTCACGACGCGATCAAAAGCCTCGCCGCAACGCGTCTTACATGAGGTGCTTTTGAAAGCCGTGCGGGAAGTGACCGGGAAGGAAGTCGCGTTTTATCCAGTGGAACACCACGGGACCGGTGCGGCCAACACCGGCCAAGCCGGCTTGACGGAACATTAGCTGTTTCTAAAAGTTGAATTCCTGCTCCGGATGTTGTCACCTGGCAATTCGGCGAAGGCTGGTGGGTTCAGCCGGCCCGCGTCATCGGTCCCCTCCATGGCGCGGGCTTTTCATCGACCGAGGGAAATGATGACCGACCAACCGGCCACAACCTACATCGTCAGCGTGTTCGACAAGCCGAATTGGCGCACCGTGTTGACTCACCAAGGACAAGGGCGATGGGAGTTTCGGTTCAAAATGAACCAAAACTCAGCACTCGCGGGAGATCACGCCGAAAGCCGAAAAGGGCCTAAGCGCTGAGGCGAACCTCGCTATGATTCTCGCAATCCTCCGTATCGTCCGCTTTAGAAACGGAGAGGTGGAGTTTTAGCGCCTGCATAACCTTCATAATTGTAGCGAACTCTGGGTTGCCGTCAGCGCTGAGTGCCTTGTAAAGACTCTCGCGGGAGACGCCGGCCATCTTCGCTATTTGGGTCATGCCGCGTGCGCGCGCTACGTCACCGAGCGCTGCGGTGACTAGCGCGGGGTTACCCTCTTCAAAGGCGGCATTAATGTAAGCGAAGATCATTTCCTCGCTGTCGAGGTGCTCTGATGCGTCCCAGCTTTTGGTTTTAAGGGCCATTAGATCACTCCTTCAATTTCTTCGCCAAAGCCTTGGCCTTGGCGATGTCTTCCTTCTGCGAACTCTTGTCACCGCCACCAAGCAGAATGATGACGGTGCTACCACGTTTTACAAAATATACCCGGTAGCCAGGGCCATAGTGTATTCGAAGCTCGCTCACTCCTTCGCCAACTGGACCGACATCACCCATTGTGCCGAGCGAAACGTTCTTCAGTCGTGCGAGAATCCTCGCACGTGCTTGCATGTCTCGGAGTGCTTGGAACCAGTCGGAGTAGTGGTCGATCTCTCGGACTTCGATCATGCACACGTATCCTACGGGCTACAACTTTACAAGGGGTGAATTGTTCCCAGCCGATTTGCCTAGGAAGGACAAGGCCGGGCTAACCCCATGGCGCCAGGCTGCCCGTGCCAGCCATAAGGGCGGCGATACGCGGCGAGACTAGAGTGGGATGACCTTAATGCCATCCAAGCGGCTTGCCGCCGCGAGTATGCTTAGGATGGTACTCGCCGGTGACGCCACATGAATCGCAGCGGAGCGTTACCTTGTCGGGGATGTCTGCCCATGTGGTGGCTGGGCCCGGCCTTTCCCACTGATATTCAACCGCCTTCCCGCAGTCCGGGTTGAGACAGTCGAGTGAGATCTTGGAGAGGTGCTGAATTCGTGTGCCGCCGGTCATTGCTGAGGCTCCGCCGATCTTCGGTGATATCGGCAAAGCACTACATATTGAGGCTTTCCAGCGACTTGGCTCATTATGGCTGTGTCGGGCAGCGTTAGAATCTGGGAGCCGAAATCACAGTACGTTTGCACTATGTCGGGCACATTATCCGCATCGATCATTCCGCCGATCTTGACGATATCACCTTCCTGACAGTTACCGGCGCCAGCAAGCATTGTTCCAACTGCCTTGCACGACCGCTCTTCTGCCATCGCGCTGGCGCCAAATATTATCAGCGCGCCTGCTGCCAAAGAAATACGAAGCATGCCTACCTCCCAAGTCGTTCCCCGGACAGATACTTGCGCAGGTGTTGCCCACAAAGCAAGCCGTCTCCCCGAGGGGAGTGCTTGATGACTTTCAGAGAATGAGAAAAATCTAACGCTTGGAGCCAGGTGCGCCGCCAGAGACAAAGCGAACGCTGCCAGGGCCGACAAGATACATTGGTTTACCTGGCGATCGAGGCTTTGAGCTCGATCGTTTCACTCGCGCCCGAACTGCTACGGCTTGCTGAAGGCGAGCTTTGTAAGTGAATTTTCTGTTTCCGGAGGTTGCTTCAATCAGAGAATTCAGATCAGCAATAAGCAGATCAAGCTTCTTCAGAAACCCCGTTTTCCGGGATTGGGCGCCCCGTGATTTTTTCTTCGTCACCGGCCTCGATCGTTTGGCCGACTTGAATGATTTCCCCAGAAATCCCATACCTTTTCTCCCCTCTCACGCGCCGGATCTCCGGCTTTCAGGTCTTCCGCAGCCTCCCCCAAGCACCGCCGCCATTCTCGGGGATGAACTCGACGCGGGCCGGACGGAAGCGCCAGATCGCGCTGGCGAGCATTAGGGCGCCGATCGCGGCGATGTACATCGGAACCATCAAAACTCATGCCGACAGAACCGGCAGATGCGAGCATCTACCTTCACCATTTCAGCGCAGTCGGGGCACAGCTTTTCTAGGATTGGGCCAAAGGTCGTCCTGGCGGGCTCGACTGGATCTTTGGTCAAATAAACTGTTGTTGGTCGGGTCCCACCGAGCGCGATCACCAGAAGTCCAGCGAGCAACGGCGAGATCACCAGTGCAAGGATGAACCAGCCCACACCGCTTCGGTTTCGCTTGGCCGCCGCCACGCCGACGATGGCGGAAAAGCCGAGCCAGAATAGAAGGAACTCCATCCACGATATCCCCCCAATATCCCGGCAAAACTCTGAACCAATCAGCCGGTTCACGCAAGTCTCCCCGATTGCGCGAATCGTCAGCCGGAATCAACCTTACGCATCCTCACACCGGGACCGCCTTCGATCATCTCCCCGTCGCCGACGAAGACGACGCCCATTGCCTCCAACGCGGTGCGAATCGCTCCGACATTGTTGGCGATTGGCGTCCTTCGGCCTTTCTCGAAGTCCCTGACTGTCGAGAGGCTGACAGACGCGGCGGCAGCAAGCTCGCCTTGCGACCATGAGACAAGGCCACGAGCGGCGCGGGATTGAGCGGGATCAAGCATGCGGGCCACCTTATCAATGAATTGCGCCAACATCAATGAAATGCGTTGACATCAGGTTAATGTCAACGCACCTTGCCCTAGCGGCAATCAAGCCGCGAGCCCAAGGGGGGCAATTTCCATGTTGAAGAATATCGCCGCTTTGGCGGAGGGCGAAGCTTTGCCTGCTGCCAACTTTAGCCGCCGCCTGGCCCTGTTGGGCGGGCTGTTGGCCGCTGCGCTTGCTGCAACGCCGAGGGCGCATGCCGGCGTAAACAAGGGCCAGGCTGATCCTCTTGCCGATGCGATCGCCGAATACCGCGCCGGGATGGCGGACTTCGCGGCAATCCCGAGCGAGCTAATCGATATGGAAAACGAGGAAAAGTTCGTGATGGCAACCTATGGGCCTGCCTTCGAACGGCTATGGAGTGATTGCCCGCCGGCAACAAGTCTTCGAGGCGTGGCAGAGGCGATCCGCTTTACGATCGAGTCGCAGTCGATTTGCTGCTCGAGCTCGGAGAACACGCTACAGGCGGCGCTGGCCTTCCTGGAACAGGAGCTCGGTTCATGAACGCGCACATGCTAGGCGATGCCACCAAGGAAAAGACCACGTTCCGCGACCTGGAGACGCTGATCTGTGACGCCGACAACATGCTCGATGTGCTTGCCGATATGTTGGAGAACTGCTTTGCGAAGGCTCCGCCCGAAGGGAGCAATTACGTTGTCACCGATCCAGAAGGCACCCGCCTGCTTTTTGTCGCATACGAGGCGGTGAAGATGTCGATGAAGGTGAGGAAAACCTATTTCGAAGCGCTAGAAGGCGCCGCGTCATGACCGACGCCATCCCGATGGTTGAGCCGGCCATTGTTCCGGACACCTTTATAACAGGCGCCACCCCTCTCCAATTCATGGGCGACAATCTGAGGCTGACACTATTTGTTGCGCAGCGTTCGATCTTCGACGGCGGGCAGGAACACCTCGTTGTATCTAGGCTGGTCGGAAGCAGGGCTGACATGCTGCAACTTGCCGCTGCCATCGTTCGGGGCTGCGCGGAAGCAACGCCGAACGACACGACCACCAGCATGGTTGTTGGATTTCACGAGGCACCGAAGGGGCGACACTGAGATGGGCAAACTGAGAGTGTCCGAACTCCTGCGCATCTTGGCAGAAATGTCGGCGGAGCAAAAAGCGGCGGCGATCGCCGACCTCAAGCGCGCGCTGCCCAACATATAATTGGCGATGTAAATATCTGAAATAATTCGCTTTTTAGCCCGCTGCCGTCACTGGTGGCGGGCTTTTCTATATCACAAGCATTACAACATTGGCTACAACATGAGGCTTAGAACCGCACCTTTGTAAGGTTGTCCGTCCAGTCCATCATGGGGGCTATGGCCACTCTATGATCTTGATTTTCCATCATTTTTTCTTTAACATCAAATCGTTAGAACCTGCCGAGTGCACACGAATTTACGCCAGAATACGACCCTTTTCGCCACGTTTCGATCTCTCAGTGCACACGGAGCGCACACGAAAAATGGCCACCTACACTAAACTCTCATCCAGTTCCTGGCGTGTCCAAGTCCGTCGCAAAGGTCGTTACGTCAGCGAGACCTTCCTGCGCCGAGACGACGCACGGCGCTGGGCAACCGAAACCGAGCACCAAGTCGATCGCGGTGAGACGCCGACCAAGTCCCGTATAGCGCGCCTGAAAACTTTCGGCGAACTCATCGATCTTCATATCGACGACATGTGCGATGTAGGCAAGTCCCCTCGCCGCTCCAAGGCAGCAGCCCTCGATTTGCTCCGAAGACCTCTGGGGAAGTGCAACATCGCAGCCCTTGATCGCGAACGGCTCATTCGTTTTGGTCGCGACCGGGCCAACCAAGGCGCCGGACCGATGACACTCGGCATCGACATCGGCTTTATAAAACTCATTCTGGCTCATGCCGCTGCGGTGCACGGCCTGCCCGTCAAGGTCGAACCAGTTGATTTCGCGCGTATTGCCCTAAAGAGGCTTGGCCTCGTTGGTAAGGGCAATCAGCGCGACAGGAGGCCAACCCAGGATGAACTCGACATGCTCATCGCCCCACTTCGATGCAAATCCTCGTCAAATAGCGCCGGTTGGTCAAATAATACGTTTCGCCGTGGCAACCGCGATGCGTAGCTATGGCAGATGGCCCGCTTTCGCCGACGGCGTATTGTGCGGAATTAGGCTTATAGCCCCTCAATCCAAAACCGAGGCGCCTGGCGGTAGCAATCAACATCGATTTTCCTCGCTGCCCTCAAACTCGTCTGCGTCCGTATTTGGCTACGCGGTAATGAGTCTACGTCCTAGGTTTGGCCCTCGACAGCGTTGGTGGTCTTCTTCAGTTTAGCCGCCGCACAACAGGCCCGGAACTCTTCCACCTCGGCTTCCGTCAGATGTTCGATGCCGATGAAGTCGTTGTTCCCCTTCCCCGACAGGATCAACTCGTCAAGCTTGGTCTGGATCGCTGCGTGATCGCGGTTCTGGGTGTTTTTGAATGAGGAAGACCATCAGGAAAGTGACGATCGTCGTTCCGGTGTTGATGATCGGTTGCCAGGTCTCGGAACAGTTGAAAACTGGACCGGTCGCCGCCCACGCCACGACCGAAATGACGCATAGCGCAAAGACCCATGGTCGGCCTGCGGCGTGCGCCACGCCGTTAGCGGTCTATTAAATGCATGTTCCATCATAGCCTGCGTTTTCCAGTTCCTGGCGACTTGTGAATGCACTCGTGCTAATTTGATGCGCGCTGGGGATAGAGCTGCGATACCTGGCGTTTTGATCGCCGGCCGGCCGCGTCGCCATAGCTGGCTTGGCGGCCAAGGTCGGCGCTCATTTCGCTGAAGAATGGGTTCGATTTTCGGCAAACGCCGTCAGGGTCGCCCGTTTGTTGTCAAGGCGCAACACGGGACGGGGCGGTAGAAAGAACCAAAGGTAGGCACCGAGGGCAGCAATCACGGCCCAGCAAGACCCAGGTCAGCAGCGGGTCTGCGTCATGACTGCGCGCCGCCGGGTTGGCTAGCGGATTCGATTCACGCTGTTCTTCGGCCGTCATCGTGCCGGCGTTTCTGCATCTTCGCCAGTAATTCGTTCTCGTCGGTCCTACCCGCTCGAAATAGCTGAAGCAGGACCATGGCCTCGACTTCGGCAGATGAAGGGTCCAGCCTGCTTTCAGCACAAAATTGGTCAAATACGCGCTGGAGCAAAGCGAGGTCAGTGGGATAGAGGGCCGTGTCGTAAAAAAGTCTGCCCGGCCATTTGCTGCGCCTCCTCGTTCAGGGCGAGAGTGGTAGGCGCTCCCAAGCAGCGGCGTGCCTGATCCCTAGCCGATGCCGTTGCAATTAGAACGCCGCCGCCGACCGCTCGTCAACTAAGAACCGCACGCCCCGCTTTGCCAAGTTGCTCTATCGACCCAAGCGGTTGGTGCGCTATACCAGGGCGGCCCTGAGCGCTCGTTCGAGGTCGCCTTGTTCGAAGGGCTTCCCGAGGACGGGAACGTTGCGGAAGCTCTGCGGAATACCCCCAGCGCCGTAGCCAGTAGCGAATATGAACGGGATTGATCTTTCAGTGAGGGCATCAGCGACGGGGTAGGTGTCGGCACCATCGAGGTTCACGTCCAGGATCACGGCGTCAAACTCCAATGTAGCAACTTTGTCCATCGCATCTTCAACGCGTGAGGCCATACCTGCAAGGGCGCAGCCCAGGTCAGCAAGGACGTCTTCAATGAGCATTGCCACCAGCGACTCGTCCTCGACAACAAGGACGCGCAGTCCCTTCAGCGCCGGAACCTCGCGGCCCGGATCTTGCCCATTGCCCGCCGATTGCCCCATGCCATTACCCTTCCGCTCTCCCACGAGCACGTTCAAGCGGAGCCTTGATTGTGCATATGACACCCGCCGGGTCGAAGTCGATCCGCACCTCGCCGCCAAGATCCTGCTTGAGGCCACGCTCGATCAATCTGGAGCCAAATCCCTGCCGAGAGGGTGGTTTGACCGAAGGGCCATCCATTTCGCTCCAGCGAATGCTCAACTCCCGAGTACCGTTCAAACCCGCCACGGTCCACTCGATCCTGACCTTGCCTGCCTCATTCGACAGGCCTCCATACTTGACCGCATTGGTGCAGAGCTCGTGCAATCCCATGGCCAGCGCGAGCGCGAATTTCGGCGACACCCACACGTTAGGCCCATCGCCTTCGAATCGGTCGCGCAGCTGGCCGCGATAGGGCGCGATCGCTTTCCCGATAATCTGGTGCAGGAACGCGCCTTCCCAATTTTCTTGCGTAAGCATGTCGTGGGCCTTCGACAACGCGATCAGCCGCGCCTCGATCAGCTTTTGCGCCTGCATTTTATCTGGGCTGTTGCGAAGCGTCTGCATCGCCATCGACTGGACCGTCACCAAGGTGTTTTTGACACGGTGGTTCAATTCGTTCAGCAACAGCTTCTGATGATCCTCGCGACGCTTGCGCTCCGTTATATCGAGTGCCGTGCCGATGACGCGGATACAGGTCCCGCCGGCGTTGAACACGCCGCGCCCCTTGGCTGCCACCCAGCGCGTCACGCCATCCTCCTTGCCGATGGTGCGATACTCAACATCGTAAAGCGCCCGCTTTGCGGGATCGAGCGCTGCGGCAAACGCCGCACTGGTACGTTCGCGGTCTTCCAGGTGCAGGCCCGCATAAAAGTCCGCCATGGACACGGCGGCCTCACCGGAAATGCCGAACATGGCCTTGACCCGGGCCGGCCAGAAGAGCCTGTCGTTGACGGGATCCACATCCCAAAGTCCGACATCGGCGGCTTCGGTGGCCAGGCGCAGTTGTTCCTCGCTATCGCGCAGGCGCTCCTCGGCGCTAGCGCGCTCCAGGAGATCCGCAGCCTGGCGCGCAAGCAGGTCAAGCAGCCGCAATTCGCTGTCGGCCGGTCTGTGCGGCCTGTTCCAGTGGGTGGAAATCATCCCGAGCAGCTGTCCCCTGCGGGACAGCAAGGGCGTCGTTTGTACCGCGTGGATGCCGGTCTGTAGATACGTCTCCAGGTCCTCGGTGCCGGCCATGAAGTCCGATCGGGAAACATCCTCCACGATCACCCGCTTTCTGGTGCGCAGGGCAACACCGCACGTGCTTTCAGATTCAATTCGCACCCATTCCCAAAACTTTGCTGCCTGGGCGTTGAAGCCACGAAAGGCCAGCAGGCGAAGTTCGCCTCCACTGCCCCGGTCCGGATAGAACATCTGCATGCTGGCATATTCGGAGCGCATGATCATTGCCGCCGCATCGACGAGTTTTTGATAGAGCGCGTGGACATCCTGTTCGTGGATCAGCTCGGCGCCGATTTCCTGCAATTTCCGGGTCGCTTCCAATTCGGCCGCGAGGTTGGCATCCGACAGCGCTAGTTCCTGTTGCAGCCTTTCCGTCCGCTTGCGATCGGTGATATCGACGAGCACATTGACCGCGCCGGTGAGCCTGCCTGAAGCATCGAACAAGGGGGTCGGGTAAGGCAGGAACGGCACCCGTGTCCGGTCCGGCCGTTCCGCAACCGCCTCCATGCCGCTGTTGGGTCGCTGCTCTTTCAGGGCCAACGCCATCGGACATTGATCGTGGGGCAACGGGGTGCCATCGGGCCAATAGAGCTTCCAGGTCACGCACCATTCATCGCTGCCAAGCGTAGGCTCGCGGCCGGCGAGCTTGGCCGCGGCCTCGTTGTAATAGGTGATCCGGCCAACCGCGTCCGTGGTATAGACGGCGGTCGGCATGGCTTCCAGAATCCCGCGTACGCGTTCCTCGCCTTCCATGGTCTTCGCTCTCGCCTGGTGCAACTCCGTCGTGTCGTGGAAGCAGTTGATTGCGCCAAGCACCCTGCCCATCGTGTCCTTCACCGGTTCGATGTGGACCGTCGCCCAGATTTGCGAGCCATCGGGACGTTCGACCATCCCTTCCGCCCCCTGGATGGCCTCCCCCGTGCGTAACGCGACCGCCATCGGCGTTTCAGCGCGATTGATTTCCTGGCCGCCGAAATAGAGTTTGTATGAGCCGCAGAAAAGCTCGGTGTCGTCGCCGATGCGCGGAGCGCGGCCCCACAGATCGACGGCACGCTTGTTGAACCACAGGACACGCCCTGAAGCATCGCAGGCATAGGCGGCGACCGGGAGCAATTCGACGAAGTCCGGTGGAATGTCGAGCATGGCCTGAAGGCGATGTGAGCCGGACTGGATCTCGCCGATGGCGTGAGAGCTTGACTGGGTCATTTTGGCGCTCCCTGGTGGGATCCCGGGACTTGCCCGTCCGGTTCCCTCAGCCAGTGCAACGAAAACATGTTACGACTGGGCGAACAGTCTCACTGGATTCCTGCTAAGTTCTTCCTGATTAGCACCGACTGCGACAAATGCGATATGAAACGCATGGCCGAACGGCAGCCGGACCGGCGCCCTGGAATTAGGTGGTTCGCCTTCCCATCGAGTGGTATATCGGGCACCGAACACTGCGTAGGTCGTTTCATGCCCAGAACCAAACGCACATTGGATCTCGCACCCGACACGCCCCTCAACCACGCGCTTGAGGCATCGTTCCATAGATATCAACCCTACCACCGATCAATCCCCCTATCCGAGATCCTGGGCAGGATCCGAACGCATCTTGCCGCCTGCGCTCTTTCGGACGGTGAACTCGAAGCAATCGTGACAAGCTACGCAACGGTACACGGGTTCAACACGCACTACGGCGGGTAGCGTCGGTCGCTGCAAGCCGCCCGAAATGCGTTTAGCAAACGCCTACGGCCTCGGCGATCGCAGCGGCAATCTGCAAAGGTGAGCCGATGACGTCAACCGACCGGTCAAACTCGATGTCGTTTTCGGGCATGCCGCGCCATGGCGCATTAACTGGCGTCACCACCATCCTGAGGCCGCCAGAGTTCCCGATCATCGCCAGGCCCCGCGACCCGTCGTCCGCCGCGCCCGCAAGAACCACGCCGATCCCCCGGGCTTCTCCGTACTTGGCGACCGAAGCAAATAGCAAATCGATGGTGCGATTGCCGTATACGCGGTTGGGATCGTCGACCAGCTCGCCCGACTGCCCGGTCGCCAAAGTAAGATGCTGCGAAGGTGCGCCGATGTAGACAGTACCGGGTGCAAACCGCTCGTTTGCACTTGCAATGCAAATGACCTGGGGGCAGGCCTGCGCCAACACCGCCCTCAAATTGCTTGGCATCGTCCACGGCGGTGCAGGACGATGAGCACCACGGCGTTGAGCGAGGCCGGAAGTCCGCCAAGAAGGAATTGGATGTCGGAGAGGCCTTGCGAGCCTGAAGCACCGACCGCAACAACCCATGGCGGCCTTTCAAAATTCATGCCCCCAACATAGCACCATTCTCGCGGATGCATAGGCTGGCAAGGTCGGCGACGGTTTCGATTTTTCAATGGAACCAAACGCACCTTAGCGCGTATAGGCCTCCAAGTAGGTTTGGGAAGTTCTATGGATCGAAGTGTGTACTGGTCGTCGAAGACGAGGCGCTAATCTTGCTCGACGTCGAAGCTTCTCTCATGGAGCTGGATTCCAGGTAGTTGGCGCCAACAACGGCGCGCAAGCTTTGGCGGCTTTTGACGCCGAGCCGACCTTGTTCAAGGCCGTGATTACCGACATCAAGCTGGGCGACGGGCCTGCGGGGTGGGACATCGGACGCCACGTCCGCCAAGCAATACCAGCCATGCCCGTGGTCTATATGAGTGGTGACAGTGCTGGGGATTGGCGGGTCCAAGGCGTGCCGGAAAGCGTTATGATCTCAAAACCATTTGTGCCCGCGCAAATCATCACGGCGCTGATCCAGTTACTCAATCAACCTAGAGCCTGATTAACGGACGTGCTCTTAGATCGCCGCGTTCCTGGCAAACCGTCAGAACGAAGAATTCACAGTAGCAGAAATCAGGCTGATCAAGCAGACTCTCTGGATTCGCGGCCATTTCCTGTATCTATAAATCCGGAATTAAGGGTACGCAGCGCCAACATATGACAGCCGCATGATAGGCAAGCCCAGTGATCATGTTGCCGCGTTGAATGCTCGACCGTTGATGACGGCCCCAGCTTGGGGTGCAGTGCTGCCAAGAGCAGCGAAGGGATGGCACACTAGCGTAAAACCTCAATTTGCTCGCTTCAGCCAATGGCGGATATGAATGGGAACCAGTAGTGCCAGCGCGCCAAACGACCTATTTGCGATTCGTTCGCACGTTCGCGCACGAACAGGTTGCCTATATCGAGCGAGAACGGTGATGATCGCTCCCGAAAAGTTCCTTTCTGCGCTGGCAAACTGCCGCCTCACAACGCAGGTCAATCACGCTTGGTGCGTCCGATGACGAGCATTGCTGCCGCTCGCAGGAGTCAACTGATGGTCACGGCGAACATTGGCGGATGATTGTTCCGACCCAATCGGCGCGGATCAATGACCGGGCCGATTGGATCGAGCTCGCTATCGTCGGTGCAGACTAGATGAATTTCCATCCCTGGCTGAAGACGTGAGCGCGCGACCTGCTGAACTGGTTTTCCTCTAACCGTAGGGGTCGGACCGAGGCTGAAGTTTTGCAGCGTCGACCACTTCAGGTTGACAGGTTGGGGTCATCGATTTAAATTCGCGTTAGTGGTGACTAACGCGAACTACTGGACAGCGCTCGGAGATCCAACGAGGCGCACGATCTTCGAACTGTTGGTCGAACAGCCTTGTTCGGTCAGCGGACTTGCTCGTGCGCTGCCTGTAACCCGGCCGGCGGTCTCTCAGCACTTGAAGGTACTCAAGGATGCCGGGCTTGTGGCCGACACGCGCTTTGGCAAGGAACGCATATACCGTATCGATCAGGACGGCCTGGCAAGGCTGCGCGCGGAAATCGACCAGTTCTGGAGCAAGACCCTGGCGGGCTACAAATTAGCCGTCGAGCATCCAAAAGGGGACCAGCATGAGTAAGAAACCTGCACTCGCGCCCGTAAAGCACTCCGTCGTTGTTGAGGCACCTATCGCGCGTGCCTTCAGAGTCTTCACCGAGGATTTCGGCAGGTTCAAACCTCGCGAGCACAATCTTCTCGCAGTGGCGATCGCAGAGACGATCTTCGAACCTCAGGTCGGTGGTCACGTTTACGACCGCGGGGTAGATGGCAGCGAGTGCCGCTGGGCTCTTGTGTTGACTTACGATCCGCCCAACCGGCTGGTTCTGAGCTGGGACATCAGCCCTCGGTGGCAGATCGAGACCGACCCGAACAAAACGAGCGAATGGGAAGTCCGGTTCACCGCCGAGACCGAGAATAGAACCCGGGTTGAGATCGAGCACCGGAAATTCGAACGCCATGGCGAAGGCTGGGAGGGCGTACGCGGTGGGGTTGATGGCTATCAGGGCTGGCCACTTTATCTGCAGCGGTTCCACGACCTTTTCCCTCCTCGGGCCTGACCCGTTCTGCGGTTCAAGGGGCGTGACTCGCAAATACCGTTTGGTTCACTGCGATTCCACGGAGCGGAGACAACATGGAAGTCTATTCGTTAAGCATCCTCGGCTTACTCGCGCTCTGTCTGCTATCGGTAGTGTTGGCAGTCTACTCGGGTTCGTCCAAGGGATTTGCAGGAGCGCTTTCAGGACCGGTAATCCCGGCAGACGACGACAACCCACTCTACAGGATCGACCGTATCCACATGAACTCGGTCGAGGCACTGGCGCCCTTTGTCGTGCCTGCGGTGCTAGCGATGATGGTTGGTGTTGGAGCGGCCACTTTGGCGGCGCTTGTGTGGGTCCACCTGGCGATACGCTTGCTCCATCTTGGAATCTATCTGCGTGGCGGAAACGCTGCCAAGGGAGGCAGTGTCAGGACGATCCTGTACGTCTCTGGAGCGCTGGTCACGCTTGCCCTCATCCTTGTGACTGGATGGGCAGCACTCAATTGACGCTTTGGCGCCACCTCTCGGAGAGGCAATGTCGCCTGCGTTGGCGGCATCGGCCAGGATTTCGTGATTTTCAAGGATATGGCTACCACGGCCAAGGGCAGCTGCTGCGGTTGACGACGTAGCGCCTTCGGTCAGTTCCGGTGCCGATTCTAGAGGTTCGGATCGTGCTTGCCGAGGTCAGTCTTCGCGTCCGGCTCGGTCATCGTGAAAGGTAGCTCCTCGCTCTGTCCGCCCGCATCCAAATGCAGCTTTGCCGTGAAGGCGTGCGGCTCGGCCGGCGCTGTCTGGCTTTCGAGCCAGTGATGATCGCCATCGACCGGGATAAGCGGCAGCGCTTCGATCGCGCCCCCGGAACGCTCGATGGAACGCGTGCATGCAGCCCTTCGGCGTGCCGGGAAATCCTCAGGCGCATGCGTTCGCCCTGAGGCGTGGCGACAATTTGCAGAAAGCCGTCGCCAGTCTGCCTTCCACGTGAAACGGCTGTGGCGCGTGATGAGACAACCGCCCTGATGCGCGTCCTACGCTTCGCGTGAAGCGGAACCACCGTTCAGTTCTCGGCATTTTCACTTCCAACATTTCGTATGAAGGATAAAAACACGGATCTCCAAAAGGCCTGAAGAGCCTGCTATATGAACCCTTCAGCTCGTTGCTAAGCGCAGCCTCCTCGCACCAGCTTTCGCAACAACATGACCAGGCCTGGAATCGCGCAAAATCTTAAGGCTGAGGCTCTTAGCTCTTGGCATGCGGCAGAAGCGCAAAAAGCAACCATCTGGGAATGGCGTCGTAAGGGGGCGCCATTACTGGCTCCGGTCCTGCCGTGGCTCTAAGTCTATCGTCCCCGTCATAGTGCACCTTGTCTCGATCCCCGTCGTTCGTTTTGACAGGGGTTGTGGCAGCAGCCTCCCGTGTGTCCCGAGCCTTACCCTTGCGGGCCCCTGGCCCGGCATGTCGCGTGATGATTTCGGCGTCCATGATAGTTCTCCCTTCGGATTTGTTTGTCGGGACGAAACACGTCGACGAATGTTAAGATCCCCTCTTCCGCGGCGAGGCACGCGCGCCGGATATTGCGCAAATACGCGATCCGCGAGAGCCGAATTCGGTCACCCCGCGGCAGTGACGCCCAGCGGCGGGTGTTCAGCGCTTGGCTTCGGCCACTTTCGGTGACTTCGCCGGCCAAGCGTTAAACATCGCTGGTACATGCCACCGGGCAGAGCTTCTTCTGAATGGCTGGCGTGTCTGTCAGCACCAAGAACACCGGCACGCGGACAGAAAGTCCGGTGGGGTAGCCCGGCCAGACCAAAGGTACCGGTGGGGTAGCCCGGCCAGACCAAAGGTAATAGTGCACCAGGTCGGCGGACGTCTGAATTTTAGTCGGTTGGATAATCGCTCATGCAGCGGAACAAAGCCGATTGACGCTTGTTAGCTCGACAGCACATCCGTGCCCAACGAGGACAAGCCCCTATGAAAACTCACCTTATTCTGGCTTCCCTGGCCACCGCCACAGCCATGACGTTCACCCTGCCCGCTTTCGCCGCCGACAGCGCGCAAGGCTTCGTCGACAAGGCTGCGGCCGGTGGGATGTTCGAGGTTGATTCCAGCAAGATCGCCGAGGGCACGGCTCAAGACCAGGCGGTCAAGGATTTCGCGCAGAAGATGATCGACGACCATGGTGCAGCCAACGCCAAGCTTGAGACCATCGCCGGCGAACAGAAGCTGACGTTGCCGAAGGAACTGGACGCCAAGCGCAAGGCTGATCTCGACACCTTGAAGACCGCTAAGGGCGCCGTCGACAAGCCTTATGTCCAGATGCAACGCGATGCGCATTCGGAAGCGGTCACGCTGTTTGAGAGCTATGCAAAAGACGGCGACAATGCGCAGTTGAAGACATTCGCCGCTGAGACGCTGTCGACGCTCAAAATGCACAAGGACATGATCGAGAAGATCGCCACCACGGGCGACGCAGCGTCCACCACGAGCTCTACGACGCCAGCCGTAGCCACGACCGGCGCCACAAACCCCGCCGCCCCGGTTCCCGGCGCCAACAGCTTCACCGAGGAGCAGGCCAAGACCCGCCTCCAGGACGCCGGTTTCACCGATGTGTCCGCGTTGACTAAGGACGACAAGGGTATCTGGCGCGGCCAGGCAACCAAGGACGGCAAGAACACGACGGTGGCGCTCGACTATCAGGGCAACGTCGTTGCCGGCGCCAACTGACCAACCGAACCCAGATCGAGGAGATTTACCATGAAGACCGTAACCGGACTTTTCGACGATTACGATGATGCCTCCGATGCCGTAGGCGAACTGGAAGCCAGCGGTGTTCCGCATGGCGACATCAGCATCGTCGCCAACAATTCAGATGGTCGGTACGACGATGGCTACCGCTCTGACGCTGCCGAGGATGCAGCCGGCGGTGCCGGTCTCGGCGCGGTGATCGGGGGCGCCGGCGGTCTCCTGACAGGGCTTGGCCTCATGGCCATCCCGGGTGTCGGCCCCGTGGTGGCCGCAGGCTGGCTGGCTGCTACGGCAGCCGGTGCTGTGGGCGGCGCAGTCGTGGGCGGTGCGGCCGGTGGGATCGTCGGCGCGCTCACCGATTCCGGCGTGCCGGAAAGGGATGCCCATGTGTATGCCGAAGGCGTCCGTCGTGGCGGCGCTCTGGTGACGGCCAAAGTCAGCGACGGGCTTGTCGACCAAGCGGAGCGCATTCTCGGGCAGACTAACTCGGTCAATTTGGAACAGCGCCGCAGCGCATATGAAGCCGACGGCTGGAGCCGCTTCGATGCCGATGCCGAACCTTACGGCGACATAAAGGCCGAGCGCGACAGAATTCGCAACGCCAGCCCGCTCTGAGGATCAAGGCCCCGCCGCCAAAAAAAAGCGGCGGGGCGTTCGTCCCATTCCCTTATCCAGGAAGCGTTGAATCGATCGCAACCAGCGCGGGTCGCGAGGATCGAACTCGGTAGGCTGGATGACCCGCCGTCTTCAATGTGCGCGCCGGCCCAGCGGCGGGAGCAAATTGGCGAGGCCGCAAAGTTCTACAAGGCGACTGACAACTTCCCGTGCAACGTGGAGGGATCAACTGCTGAGCCATTCACGTTGATACCGTGAAGAGTTTTGGAGAGAGATCCTGATGACCCGTATCGCAACATTCAACGTCAACGGTGTGAACGGTCGCCTGCCCGTGATCATCAAGTGGCTGGGTCAGACCGACTATGACATCGTGTGCCTTCAGGAATTGAAGACCTCGGATGAGAAATTCCCCGCGGAAGCCATCAGGAACGCCGGTTACTGCGCAATCTGGCACGGGCAAAAGTCCTACAACGGCGTAGCCATACTCGCTCGTGGAAAAGAGCCGCTGGAGCGCCGACGTGGGCTCCCGGGCGATCCCGACGATACGCACAGCCGATATCTCGAGGCTGAGGTGGATGGGATCGTCGTCGGCTGCCTTTACCTGCCTAACGGCAATCCCGCTCCTGGCCCGAAATTCGATTATAAGCTGCGCTGGTTCGACCGCCTGATCAGCTACGGCCAGCTGATGCTCAGGGAAGGTATCCCCAGCATTCTCTGCGGCGACTACAATGTCGTGCCCACCCCGATCGATGCCGTGGTGCCGCGACGTTGGCTAGGCGATGCAGTCTACTTTCCGGAGAGCCGGCAAGCCTATGCCCAGATGCTTGATGGCGGCTGGATCGATGCTGTCCGACATATCCATCCGGAGAAAGGCGTCTATACGTATTGGAACTTCGCCTATCAGGGCGGCTATGATCGAAGTTCCGGCCTGCGGATGGATCATCTTCTGGTCAGCCCATCACTTACGAACAGATTGTGCGACGCCGGCGTCGACGCTGACGTGCGAGGTTGGGAAAAGCCGAGTGATCATGCGCCAGCCTGGATAGAACTCGACCGGTCCGGCAATTACACGACGTGATCGGTTGTTCGGGATGGCTACGCGTCTTTGCTATTTGCCACTGAAAATCCCGGCGAGATTTTCGTTTCCGGCGATGCGCTCACCCTGCTTTTCTGACGGCTGTCCTGAACGGACGGTCGATGGTGAAGACACCTGGACGGATGGCTCCCTCAACCTGGCTCCAGGTCATCGGATGGGCGATTCGACAACCGGGCCGGGCCCGCGGCGAGAAGGCGCCGACCGGAGCGTTGCCGAGCCCATTGGGGAGATAATCAATGAAGATGCGGCCTGTTCGGGCTGACGGCGCGGGCGGACAGCAGGTGGCGTCGCTTCAGCGAGCTGATTGGCGATCGACTTGGCCAAGAGGCGGCCGCTGTCCTGCGTGATCTTCGCCTCCAGCGGGGCATCAGGTGAATGCCCTTGCCCAGCTCTCCAGCCCTTCCGCTTCCAGGATGTCGCAGAGCGCCAGTGTGGCCTCGACGAGGTCCCGCTCGACGCCCTCGCCTAGGCCAAGGCCCAGAACGATGCGGCAGTCCCAGCAGCCGGCAAGGTCTGCACCCCGCACGCGAACACCTTCGCCACTCTTCGCGCTTCTGCAGCTGCAACTGATGCACCCCCGCCGGAATCTTCGGCAGTGCGCCTCTGTGGTAGAAAGTCGCGCCATGAGGTGGCGGACCAGCTTCAGCGGACGGCGGCCGAGATGGACCAGGGCGGCAGTGATGGCGTCCTTGTAAGGGACATGGATCACGCCTTCGGTACGACCGAGCAAGCGGACAACTCACAAAGTATGCCCCCCGTTTTCTGAACTGCAGCCCGAGCCTGCGCGGCGGTGACCTCAATCACGAATGTAGCGTCATGTGGGATTTCCGAGGAGGGCATCCGAATATCGGATGTCAGTTCATTGGCCAAACGATCATAAGCATCGGCACCGCAACAATGACTACGAGGAAAGATAGGGGCAGTCCCAGACGCGGATAGTCGCTGAAGCGGTAGCCACCCGGACCCATGACGAGCGTGTTGCACTGGTGTCCGATCGGGGTGAGAAAGTCACAGCCGGCGCCGATGGCGACAGCCATCAGAAACGGTTCCGGCCTGTAGCCCAGATCACTAGCGAATTCGGCGGCGATAGGCGCCATGACAAGGACGGTGGCGGCATTGTTGAGGAATGGCGTAACGGCCATGGCGGCGACAAGGATGAGCATCAGTGCGCCGGGCGCCGGAAGAATGGTCCCCAGTTTGGCAAGCTCGCCGGCAATTACTCCCGTCGCGCCTGTGCTGCGTAGCGAATCGCTCACTGGAATGAGAACGGCGAGCATGACGAGGATAGGACCATCGAGCGATTGGTAGATTTCGCGGAGCGGAATGACCTTGAAAAGCACAATCGCGACCGCGGCCGCGAAGAAAGCGACGGAGACTGGCAGCAACCCAAACGCCGTCGCCACCATGGCGAGAGCAAGGACTACTACCGGCACGATACCCTTGCGGACGCTACCAAGAAGGATAGCCCTTTCTGCCAGCGGTAGGCAGCCGAGTTCACGAAGTATCTCGGGCATCGTCGCCGCACTGCCCCGCAAGACGACAACGTCGCCGAGCCTCAGCTCGACTTCGGCCAGCCTGCGGTCGAGGCGCTCCCCGCGACGGCTGACAGCCAGGAGGTTGACATTGAAGCGATCGTAAAGGGCAAGGCGCTGGGCGGTCCAGCCGATCAAAGAGGAGCTTTCACCGATTACGGCTTCGATAGCGACCATTTCGTTGGTGGTGTCGTCACCACCGACCCTATCCCCGGTCACACTGAGCCTGCCCTGGGAGACAAGGCGATCCAGCGCTTCTGGGTCGCCCTCGAGCAAGAGGATGTCATTCACCTTGAGGACCGCGTCGGGCAGTGGCGTCATCCGCATCGTGCGATTGCGCAGGATCGACGTCACGATTGCATCGCCGCCGGCGAGCTTCATGAGGTCTGCGACGGTTTTCCCGAGCACTGTGGAATCGCTGACAATTCGAGCCTCTGCAAGGTAATTCTTGATGTCGAGGGCTTCATTCAGTGACCCGCCAAGCTTTTCGCGCACCGGCAACAACCAATAGAAAAACAGCAGGAAGATCGTTCCGGCAGCGGCTATGGCAGCTCCAACAGGTGTGAAGTCGAACATTGTGAAGGCGGTTCCGGTCAGCTCCTCTCGCACTCGGGACACAACGATGTTGGGAGATGTTCCCACCTGCGTCATGAGACCGCCGAGCAGTGACCCGAACGCCATAGGCATCAGGAATATCGAGGGTGAAATGTTAGACCGGCGCGCGAACTGGAAGGCGATCGGAATCATGATAGCGAGCGCCCCGATATTCTTTACAAAGGCAGAAAGGATCGTGACCACGATCACCAGCAGCGCCAGTTGCGACCGAACTCCCGATAATTTCGGAGCAAAGCGCTTGATGGCGGCCTCCATAATACCCGAGCGTGCTATCCCTGCGCTCACCAGCAGAGCACTGCCGACAATAACCACGATATCGTCGCTGAACCCGGTGAAGGCTTCGTCAAAAGGCACAATGCCAACCGCGAGAGCAAGCAACAGTGCCGCAGCCGCGACCAGATCATATCGATAGCGACCCCACACGAATGCTGCCATCATCACAAAGGTTACGGCAAATGACAAAATTTGCGGCGTAGTCATGTCTTTGAATGCCCCAGCCGCCAATGCGACTGATCAGAACGGCCAAACCGCCCCTTTTGTTGCTTCGCTGATTGCGGCTTTGCCAGCACGATCCTGAATGCCATCGGGCGGATGGCCGCTGACCCACGGCTTCCAGCGCAGTCGCCTGCGATCGTCAGCTTTCAGGCAATGGCAAAACTGACCTGTGCTTGATGGATCCGTCCCGTGCTCTCAAACGGGCGGGATATCTCGTGATCTTCTCGTCACGGGTGAGCCGGCTTACAATGTCGTTGATCAAGTCCCGTTCGAGGTAGAAGTCGGCGACGTGGCGACCGACATAGTCCTCGGCAGGATAGCCAAAGAGATCGAGCTCCGCCTTGTTGGCATGGAAGATGAGGCCATCAGCGCTGATCAAATCGAGAGCAACCGCGCCGTTTTCGAAAAAATCCTGGTAATCGAAATCGAGGCTGTCATTGCCCGACGAACCGGGGTTGTTGAAGGCGACAACATTCGCCCGTGACACTCCATGCATCCCAGACCCAGCTTTTTGTAATTCAACCAATTCCAATGGGGCATGGAGCAATTGGTTCCCGTCGCTTGGCATCTCCACCTCAACCGCATGGGACCTTGTTCCCGAAGGATACGTAGCTCGACTCCTGCTTGATCTAAAAACGTGCGGTCATGCACACATGGGCAGGCCGGGCAGCAGAAGATGACCGGATAACTTTGCTCTGAGCACCTATCTTCGGCCTAACGCAGGCGTTGCCGGAGCAGCTGCCGCGCCTCACGAAGCAGGGAATTGCGGTCGGTGCCGATCAGGCGAATGAGCTCGCGCACCTGACCCTCGGTGATGCCGGTCTCTCTGACAATTGACCGCACTACTGCTTCATTCTCTTTCTCGCTTTGACGGTCGTCGTTGTCGTCGCCCATGGTGAATTACGCCTTCTCCATAGCCCCAACCTCTCAGTCTGGTAACTTGTTCCTCGACAGCACGGTAAACCTTATTGTGCGCGTTGGAGCGGCAGGCAGAAGGAGCGGCTCAATTGTTTCCGCTTTCAGGACCCTGGCCTCGCGCAGCAACGATGACCAGTCAATTCCCACCACATTGAGCAGGACCGAATGGGAACAGTGTGCATCCCCGAGCGCTTCACGTCAAAGCAATGGAACAATTATGGCTAGGTTTGGTTCATCTCCGCCGTGCGGCTATAGCCGCCAGAAATGCACGGGCCGCTGCATCGCATGCCACGCGCGAAGGGCCGTTGGAAACCAGGATGATTTTTGCGGCCTTGATCGTCAAACCATGTTTAGCAGCGAACTCGGAGGCTTCGTATGCCGGATCGTCTGGGTCAACGTTTCCCCCCAACCTTACTTCGGCCACGAGACCTCCAGATCTCGTATGTTCTGGCGGGTTTGTTGCAGCGAGTGGTGCATGCGAGCCAGCAATTCATCGGCGGCCGCAGTCGGGCTGCCTTCGTGGGCGAGCAAACCCGCAATGATGTCCTGCTTGGAAACGATACTTTCGGTGTGACCAAGTTGGCCCATCAAATACGCGAATCTGATCTCTAACTGTGCAGACATCGGCTTTGTCCCTGGTGGGGTGAAAGCCTGATGATCGCTCCCAAACGCCTCATCCCTGTTTGTTCTTGCTTTTGAGGCGACTTCGACAGTCTGCGCTTGTTAGGCGTCTATAGCAATCGTTCGTTCGGTTACGTTTTGACGTGAGCGTGTTGGCTGCCAGCCGATCTCCGCTGCGCGACTATCCCGTCGGGGGAGTGATGCGCGAACTGCCTCGGAACATCTATGCTGACGTGGTTCTAGCCATGGTCATCTACTTGATGACCATGGCTAGATGACATCGGTTTCGCTCGCTGATGCGATTGCGGAAGTTCACAGGGTCGTCAGTACCAAACTCGCCAATGACGACATTGAGGTGCTTGTTGTCAAAATGGCCTCATCGCGCGCCTTGGAGGTGATACCGGGAACCTAACGATCGGGGGCAAGCTTAAGTCTAAAAACCCAGGGCCGGCATGAGGGCGCCGAACCCGATGATGAACGGGAGAATTCCTCGGCGATAGGCGGGACCTTCGGCAATGACTATAGCATGAAAGCTCACCATACGCCGCCCGATCTCGGCCCATGATGCGAACCGGCTCATTGAAAGATGCGCCCTGCCCGGGAGATTTGATGGTCCACGTCAGTGTCAGTGAAGCTGCCCGATCAAGCGCGCGTACTCGGCTTCGGGCTTTCCGTATGAGCCGGCCGCGGTCTCGATGAGACCGGCCCGGTCGCGGATGATGACCTTCCCACGCGTTGAGCGGATCAAACCCTGGCCCTCCAGTGTCTGGAGCGCGATCGTCACGCCCGGACGTCTCGTCCCGAGCATCACCGACAAGAATTCATGCGTTATTGCCAGACGCTCGCGTTCGACGCGGTCAGCACACATCAGCAGCCATCTGGCCAGTCGCCCGACGATGTTCAGTCGGGCATTGATCAGCCCGGTGTAGCTGGCCTGCAGGTGAAAATAATGGACGTACCGGAGGAGGAAAGGCCGCAAGGTCGGGCTCTTTGCAAGCGCTGCGGCGAACGGGCCAGCATCGATGCTCAGAGCATCGGCGTCCACTTGAACGTAGCAGTCATGCATGGATTGATCGTCCCCCATGATGAGGGCCGATCCGGTCATCCCTTCAAAGCCGATGATGCCCACCTCGGCTTCGATCGCCGAACTCAGTTCGGCCACCACCGACCCAACCCCGCTCTCGAAGAAATATACCGCCTGGATCTTTGCCCCCGCTGTCTCAAGCTGGGTTCTCAGCGGGAGGGACACGCTCTGCAGATGAGGCCGCAGCAGTGCCAGGTCTGCTGGGTACATCCTCAGCAAGAGCTCATTCCTGTGAACAGGCTCTTGGATGATGATTGGTTGGGCAGAAATGCCCGATTGTCGATTGGAGCTAGTCATAGCCACCTGCCTGGTTGGGGCGGAAGCACGATGATCGCTCACAGCCGGCGGTGCCCTGAAAACTGACCGCCGATCAACGCACGGTACGCTTATCTCAGCGCATGTCGAATCTTCTCGTTTACCTTCATCGAAACCTCGTGCGCTTTTTCGACGATCTGCAGCAAATCTCTTACCGATTCCGCCATGAAGGAGCGATTACGACGGCATTCCTCCCGAAGAGTCTTGCCTTCCTCTGAAAGGACCATGTGAGCGTGCACAAGCTCATCGATGCGTCGCTGACCCGGGTTCATCGTCCCTTGCCACGCAACACCTCGTAGAAAGCAGCCTCGTCAAAAACCTCGCCGGTGTGTCGGAAGAGCGACATTGCTCGCGCGCTCAATTCCGCCGCGTCCGGGCTACCTTCACGCAGCACATTTTCTCGGCAAATCCGGTCATACACCCTCCGCAATGCGGCGAGTTCTTCTGGATACGCGATGCGAGTTGAGAGTGGGAGTTCGGTCATGGCTTCCTCCTCATGGAGCGGAAGCGCGATGGTCACTCACAGCCGGGGAGGCCCTGAAAACTTCCGCTAACAGACATGGTAGAACCGAATCTATGAGAGTCGAGCCGGGTCCTGGTTTTGGTTATGAACGTACAATCGGACAAACAGTGCTGATCTTTGTCTGCTATAGCAAATGTCCCGAGCACTGAACGACCTTGCGCAAATGAACGAAAACCCCGCCACTTGAGGTCCCACCATCCGCCGAGACTCGGCGGCATCTAGAGCGGGATGAAATGAGACTGAATCGGCTTGGGATTCCCTTAGGCGTGCAAATCTGATTCAACCTTCATGCTGGGCAAGGAGGTCAGCATGGATGGGCAAGCCTTATTCGATGGATCTTCGCGAA
>NZ_RZRT01000072.1:0-25961 GCF_003998295.1 Mesorhizobium sp. M7A.F.Ca.US.011.01.1.1 | reverse complement strand
CCGCCGCCGGCTACAACTTCTCCCTCCTGCTCAGGTGGCTGAAGGGGTTTTTGTCGCTCTTGATTGCCCTGCTTCAAATCCGGCCGAAGCCGGTCGCCGCTTAGGGCTCGGATTGTTCACGGTCGACGATTTGATGCGGTAGTCGCCTATGAGCGGTCAAAACGAACGCAGCTGGTTCGCCGATCGACCAAACGGCGAGCGCACTGTGCTTTGCTCAGACCGCCACCGAGTGCCTCGCCGTTCCCCCTTTGAAATATGTATCGAACTTGGCCGCGATGGTTCGAATGAAGGGGCGACTTTCAGTCCGTACGAGGAAACTGTCACCATCGAATTCAAGCGCTCGGGCAGGATCGTGGAGTGCGATGGACCTCGAGCGATGAAGGAGCTGCTCGCCGGCTTTGCCGAACCGCTCCACCAGGTCGACTGCCGAGAAGGCAAAATCACACATCAGCCGCTCGATGATCCAGCCACGGACGCGATCGTCGTCGGAAAGGGCAACGCCGCGGACGGCAGCCAACCCGCCATCCGCAACCATGCGCCCGTACCCGGCAGTCGAAGCCATGTTCTGCACGTAGCCTTGGCGAAAACGACCGATGGACGAAGGGCCAAGTCCGATCAGTGTCGGGCAGCGATCCTCAGTGTAGCCCTGAAAATTGCGATGCAAAACCCCTGCGCGGGCCGCTATGGCCAGCGCATCGTCGGGCTTCGCGAAATGATCGAGTCCTATTGCCTCATATCCCTTGGCGACAATTGCCCGCGCCGCGAGTTGAGATTGGGCGAAACGCTCAGTGGGACTCGGCAGCCATGCCTCGTCGATCATCGTCTGATGCTTCTTGAACCAGGGCACATGTGCGTAGCCGAACAGGGCCATCCGGTCTGGCTCCAAGGTCAGTGCCTGCGCCACCGTGGAACAGATCGTCTCGCGTGTCTGATTCGGGAGCCCGTAGAGCAGGTCCAGATTGACCGATTCGACGCCCCGCGAACGAACCCCGTCGACGACTGCCTTGGTCTGCAAAAAACTCTGCTCACGATTAATTGCTTTTTGCACTTGCGGATCGAAATCCTGCACGCCGAGGCTCGCCCGCGTTACGCCGATTTGAGCAAGTGCATCAAGGCGCGCCTTGTCCATGTCGTTGGTTTCGATTTCGATGCTGACCGTAGCATCCGGGAGAAGGTCGAAGCTGTCCCGCAAGGCCGCTCCAAGAGCAACCATATCATCGGGCCTCAGAATAGTTGGCGAACCGCCACCGAAGTGGATTGCACGGACATGTGCCTTGCCGCTCACCAGACCGGCAATCGTGACGATTTCGGCATTCAGCGAGCGCAGATAAGCGGCCACCGGCTCATATTGGTGCGTCTGCTTGGTGTGGCAGGCGCAGAACCAGCAGAGCTTGTCGCAGTAAGGAATGTGCAGGTACAGCGAGATTTCGTCGCCGCTTTCCAGCGTCTCCAACCAGCCACGGTAAATGGCAGCATCGATCCCCGAATGGAAATGCGGCGCCGTCGGATAGCTGGTGTAGCGTGGGACGTTCTCGCTGAGTTTGACAGCTATTTCCGATTGCATCTCGCGTTCACCGTGTTGCCCGCCGGAACACTGCACGCATCGCTGAAGCAGACCCTGATCTCGATCAGCCGCGCTCATGGACAAACCGCCGCAGGATTTCTCTACCCTGGATG
This sequence comes from Mesorhizobium sp. M7A.F.Ca.US.011.01.1.1, assembly GCF_003998295.1. Taxonomy (NCBI): domain Bacteria; kingdom Pseudomonadati; phylum Pseudomonadota; class Alphaproteobacteria; order Hyphomicrobiales; family Phyllobacteriaceae; genus Mesorhizobium; species Mesorhizobium sp. M7A.F.Ca.US.011.01.1.1. Next base: position 24,284 of record NZ_RZRT01000072.1, on the reverse strand, counting down.
GGTATCCTGCCGGCAGTTAGGATCGGGTAAGGCGAACGCATGACCTTTCGGCAAGACATTCATAGTTCCGGCATTCCTGTTCTTTGCTTCCCTTGCGAGGCACGGCGTCGCGGTGTCTGCGGTGCGCTCGATCCAGACAATTTGGTTGGGCTCGCCAAGACTTGCTCGCGTCGCCGGATCGAGTCAGGAATGGAGTTGACCGGCGAGGCACAGAACGTCGACAGCTACTCCAACGTGCTTTCAGGCGTGGTAAAGCTATCAAAGAGCCTGTCGGATGGGCGCCAGCAGATCGTCGGTCTCCAGTTTGCACCGGATTTTCTGGGACGTCCTTTCAAGGAGGAAAGCTCGATCAATGCGGAAGCGGCAACAGCAGTCACGCTGTGTTCGTTTCCGCGAGCGGCCGTCGAACGGATGATGAAGGCGTCACGGGAATTCGAGCATCGCCTGCTCAAACAGACGCTGAATGAACTCGATGAGGCGCGCGAGTGGATGGTGACGCTGGGGCGCAAGACAGCTCCGGAAAAGGTGGCGACTTTTCTCCTCATGATGGCCCGGAATATCGATTCCAGTCTCGATGCGGCTTCCGGGTCGGCCTCCTTCGATCTGCCGCTGACGCGTGCCGAAATGTCTGATTTCCTTGGAATCACCAGCGAGACCGTGAGCCGCCAACTGACGCGATTGCGGGCTGACGGGGTGATTCGGATTGAGAACGCACGCCATGTGACGGTGGACAGCATAAGCCGTCTGGAGAAGCGCTGTGGCGGCGGACGCGAGCGGCCCTAAGCGGCGAGGCCATGTCGCATGACTCCGGGGCGGGCCGTGTTTGCCTTTTAATGCGATGTCGCCGCGCCTTCGACGAAGCGGCGTCACGGTTGTCGAGACAAACAGCTTTCGGGCTTTGATAGGAACGTGACCAATCGCCAGGTGTGTTTCGGCACATACCGGCGAAGCATGGTCCTTAATCTGCCACGGCTCGGCGGAACGATCGCGTTCGTTTCCAATGGGATCCGAACAACGTTTGGCAGGGCATCGGCAATAGCATCCAACGCGCGCAGAGCCTCAGCTTTCGCCTCAGCGATCGCGTCTGCGCCCGCCCAACCCAGGGAACGCCTTCCATGAGGGAGTGAGCCCGCGCTGCGTTCCTCGTTCATTCGCCACCTGCTGATTGCGCCGCACAAAATCGTGCGGCCTGACATAGATCAGGGCGAGGGGGCGGCGGCTGCGCGATTAGTGCGCTGCGGATTTGGCATCCACCAGATTCGAGATCGGGATCTGCAATGAAATTCGGCACAGAGATCGTCCTTCTAAGCGTGTTCGCTTTTGCGGCCCTGGTGGCCGCCGGCTTCGGCGTGGATGAACCTTTCCGCCGACACATGTGGGTGTTGTTCTTCGCAGTGGCTGGTTTCACTGCGATCCTGTTGCGCAACACGGAGTTCAGGCCAGCAGCTCCGATTGACCCATCCGCTTACATGGATGGTCCGATCCGCTACGGCGCGATCGCCACCGTGTTCTGGGGTGTCGTCGGCATGCTGGTCGGCGTGGTGATCGCGCTGCAGCTCGCCTACCCCGATCTCAACATCCAGCCCTGGTTCAATTTCGGTCGTTTGCGGCCGTTGCACACATCCGGTGTCGTTTTCGCCTTCGGCGGCAACGCGCTGCTTTGCACGTCTCTGTATGTCGTGCAGCGCACCTGCCGCGCGCGCCTCTTCGGCCGTGATCTCGCCTGGTTCGTCTTCTGGGGCTACCAGCTGTTCATCGTCATGGCCGCGACCGGCTACCTGCTCGGCATCACCGAGGGCCGCGAGTACGCCGAACCCGAATGGTATGTGGATGTCTGGCTGACCATCGTCTGGGTCGCCTACCTCATTCTGTTCCTTGGCACGATCCTGAAGCGCAAGGAACCGCATATCTACGTGGCCAACTGGTTCTACCTGTCGTTCATCGTGACCATCGCGATGCTGCATGTGGTCAACAACCTGTCCATACCAGTCTCGTTCCCGGGCTCCAAGAGCTACTCCGCCTTTTCAGGGGTCCAGGACGCCTTGACGCAATGGTGGTACGGCCACAACGCGGTCGGCTTCTTTCTCACCGCCGGCTTCCTCGGCATGATGTATTATTTCGTGCCCAAGCAGGCGAACCGGCCAGTCTATTCGTACCGGCTGTCGATCGTCCATTTCTGGGCTATCATCTTTCTCTACATCTGGGCCGGGCCGCATCACCTGCACTACACCGCCTTGCCCGATTGGGCGCAGACGCTCGGCATGGTGTTCTCGATCATGCTGTGGATGCCGTCCTGGGGCGGCATGATCAACGGCCTGATGACGCTGTCCGGCGCCTGGGACAAGCTGCGCACCGATCCGATCATCCGCATGATGGTGATGGCCGTCGCCTTCTATGGCATGTCGACCTTCGAAGGCCCCATCATGGCGATCCGGGCGGTCAATTCGCTGTCGCATTATACCGACTGGACCATCGGGCACGTCCATTCGGGTGCGCTCGGCTGGGTCGGCATGATCTCGTTCGGCGCGATCTACTACATGGTCCCGAAGCTCTGGAACCGTCAACGGCTCTACTCGCTGAGGCTCGTCACCTGGCACTTCTGGCTGGCGACACTCGGGATCGTCGTCTACGCCGCGGTGATGTGGGTGTCCGGCATCATGCAGGGCCTGATGTGGCGCGAATATGGCGAGCAGGGCTTCCTGGTCTACTCCTTCGCCGAAACCGTCGCCGCCATGCACCCCTACTATGTCCTGCGCGCCATCGGCGGCGCCATGTACCTCTCCGGCGCCCTGATCATGGCCTGGAACATCACCAGGACCATCCTCGGCCACCAGCGCGAGGAGGAGCCGATGCCGAGCCCCGTCGCCATCCGACCTGCGCGATCAGGAGCCAGGTAATGGGCTTGATGGACAAACACGCAATCATCGAGAAGAACGCCACGCTTCTTCTCGTTGGCTCGCTGCTCGTGGTGACGGTCGGCGGCATCGTCGAGATCGCGCCTCTCTTCTATCTCGACAACACGATCGAGAAGGTGGAAGGCATGCGCCCCTATTCGCCGCTCGAACTTGTCGGGCGCAACATCTATATGCGCGAGGGCTGCTACCTCTGTCATAGCCAGATGATCAGGCCGTTCCGCGACGAAGTTGAGCGCTATGGCCACTACAGCCTGGCTGCCGAGTCCATGTACGATCACCCCTTCCAGTGGGGATCGAAGCGCACCGGGCCGGATCTCGCCAGAGTTGGCGACCGCTACTCGAATGCATGGCATGTCGCGCATCTTACCGACCCGCGCTCGGTGGTGCCGGAATCGATCATGCCGAGCTATGGGTTCCTGAAAGACACGCCGATCGACGTGAAGGATTTCTCGACGCATCTGGTCGCCAACAGGCTTGTAGCCGTCCCTTACACCGATGACATGATCGCCCACGCCAATGCGGATCTGGCGGCGCAGGCCGATCCCAATGCCGACACATCAGGCCTTGAGGCGCGTTACCCAAAAGCCAAGATCGGCGACTTCGACGGCAACCCGCAACAGGTCACCGAAATGGATGCCCTGCTCGCCTACCTGCAGATGCTTGGCACACTGGTCGACTTCAAAAATTACGACGAAGCCGCCGGCTACCGCTGAGGAGAACGCTGATGACCTACAATTTGATGCGGGCGTTTGCCGACAGCTGGGGCCTGGTTGCGATGGCGCTGTTCTTCGTGGGGTGCATCGCCTTTGCCCTACGCCCCGGCAGCCGAAGGCTGGCCGACGAAGCGGCCCGCATTCCGCTCGAGGACGAGTGATCATGAGCGACGAGCATATCGATGAAATCTCTGGCGTCTCGACCACCGGCCACGAATGGGATGGTATCCGGGAGCTGAACAACCCGCTTCCCAGATGGTGGGTTATCACTTTTTACGTCACCATTGTCTGGGCGATAGGCTACACCATTGCCTATCCAGCATGGCCTCTGTTGCACTCGGCGACAACGGGTGTGCTCGGCTATTCCAGCCGCAACGAGGTCAGGAACGAGCTGACCGCGGCTGAGGCCGCCAAGGGCAAATATATCTCGGCGGTGGAGTCCAAGAGCGTCTCGGAAATCGCCGCGGACGACGGCCTGCGCGAATTCGCAATCGCCGCCGGTGGCGCCGCTTTCAAGGTCAATTGCGTACAATGTCATGGCTCCGGCGCCCAGGGTTCCAAGGGCTTTCCCAATCTCAACGACGACGACTGGCTGTGGGGCGGCAAGGCCGAGCAGATCCAGCAGACGATTACGCACGGCATCCGCTTCGCATCCGATCCGGACACGCGCCTGTCGGAAATGCCGGCCTTCGGCGACATCATTACCGCCGACCAGATCGCACAAGTCAGCGCCTACGTGGCCAGCCTTTCCGGCAAGGTCCGCGATGCAAGTCTGATCCAACCCGGCGCCAAGGTCTTTGCCGAGAATTGCGTGGCCTGTCACGGCGACAATGCAAAAGGCAACAGGGAATTCGGCGCCCCCGACCTGACCGATGCGATCTGGCTCTATGGATCCGGTGAGACAGCCATCGCCGCACAGGTCCGTGCGCCAAAACAGGGCGTCATGCCGGCCTGGGTTGGCCGTCTCGGCGAGATCAAGGTCAAGGAACTTGCAGTTTATGTCCATTCGCTTGGCGGCGGAGAATAGGAATGGAAGGTCCTATTCTTCGGTCCCCCCTGCCAAGCGGACGAGGCCCGGCGTGAGCCGGGCCTCGACACCATCCCTAATGCGATCTGCACAACCCGGCAAGGCTATCCTACGGCGAGGCTTTACGACAGGTGCCCCTGACATTGGCTGGGAAAGTGGAGTTGCACATGCGTGACAAGACGCAGTTGACAGGGCTCGAAACAGAAACTGTCAATTCCGCCAAAACCCGCAAGCCGCTTTATGCCGCGCGTCAAAAGATCTTTCCGAAGCGCGCCTCGGGCAACTTTCGTCGCTTCAAATGGCTGGTGATGACGATCACACTTGGCATCTATTACCTGGCTGCGTGGCTGCCTTGGGCTCGCGGTCCATTTGCCCCGGACCAGGCAGTCCTGCTCGATCTCGCGAACCGGCGCTTCTACTTCTTCTTCATCGAGATATGGCCCCAGGAATTCTTCTATGTGGCCGGCCTCCTGGTCATGGCGGGCGTCGGTCTTTTCCTGATCACCTCGACTGTCGGCCGTGCCTGGTGCGGCTATGCATGCCCTCAGACGGTGTGGGTCGATCTGTTCCTCGTCGTCGAACGTGCGATAGAGGGCGACCGTAACGCTCGCATGAAACTCGATGCAGGCCCCTGGACCGCCCGCAAGCTGATGCTGCGCTTATCGAAGCACGCCGTCTGGCTGGTCATCGGTGCGGCGACCGGCGGCGCCTGGATTTTCTATTTTGCCGATGCGCCGACGCTGGTTGGCGAACTCTTCACCGGCACCGCGCCACCCGTCGCCTACATCACTGTCGCCGTGCTGACGGCTACCACCTACACGTTCGGCGGTCTGATGCGCGAGCAGGTCTGCACCTACATGTGCCCATGGCCGCGCATCCAGGCAGCGATGCTCGACGAAAGTTCTCTCACCGTCACCTACAATGACTGGCGCGGCGAACCGCGTTCTCGCCACGCCAAGAAGGTCCTTGCCGCAGGGCTGCCGGTCGGTGACTGCGTCGACTGCAATGCCTGCGTCGCGGTCTGCCCGATGGGGATCGACATCCGCGATGGCCAGCAGATGGAATGCATCACCTGCGCGCTGTGCATAGACGCCTGCGACGGGGTCATGGACAAGCTCGGCAAGGAGCGCGGGCTGATCTCCTATGCGACACTGTCCGACTACAACGCCAACATGATGCTGGCGACCGCGGGCGGCTCCAGTTCAGTCAACCCGTCGCAGGTCAGGACCGCTGATGGCCTGTTCTCCGACAAGGTGGCGCATTTCCATATCCGCAAGATCTTTCGGCCACGCACCTACGTCTACATGGGTATCTGGTCGCTGATCGGCCTGGGTCTGCTCTATTCGCTGCTGACGCGCGATCGGCTCGAAGTCAACGTGCTGCATGATCGCAATCCGCAATTTGTCACGCTGTCCGACGGCTCGATCCGCAACGGCTACACCGTCAAGCTGCTCAACATGATCCCCGAGCCAAGGACGATCGTTGTCGCGATTCAAGGCTTGCAGGGCGCCGAGATGAGCGTGGTCGGCGACGACATCCCGGAAGGCCGTTCTTTTGCCATTCCGGTCGAACCCGACCGCCTGAAAATGCTGAAGGTCTTCGTGCGCCAGCCGGCGGATCAAATCCAGGGCACAGCGCAGACCTTCAAGTTCCGTGTCGAGGACAAGGCGAGCTTCGAGGCGGACGAATACACCGCCACCTTCAACGCGCCGGAGACTGCCAGATGACCGCTAACGCTGAAAAACCCCGCGTATTCACCGGCAGGCACATGCTGGCCATCATCCTAGCCTTTTTCGGGGTGGTCATCGCGGTCAATCTGACGATGGCAACGCTCGCCAACACGAGCTGGACCGGCCTTGTCGTCGAAAACACCTATGTGGCGAGCCAGCAGTTCAACAAGAAGGCCGAGGAGGGGCGGGCGCAGGCAGCGCTCGGCTGGACCGGCAAGCTGACCATCGCATGGGGCGAGGTCCGCTATAGCCTTACCGACGCCGTCGGCAAGCCGATTGCCTTGCATGGCGTCAAGGTGCTGTTTCGCCATCCCGCCTACGAGAAAGAGGACAAGGCGGTCAACCTCGCCCTCGCCTCCGGCCAGGAATTCGCAGCCCAGCACATGCCGAAGGATGGCGTCTGGATCGTCGAAGTCGACGCTGACGCCGGTCTGGCCGAGCCCTACCGCGAAGTCCGCAGGATCATGATTTCCCATGGAGCGCTGAAATGAGTTGTTGTGCACCGGGCGCCGAAATGGCGCTTGATCTGGGCAGCACCACGTCGGTCCTGCCGTCTAGTCAAGAGATCAGGCTGGCGAGCCGATCGCTTGGAGATGATCTCCGCCAAACCGATCTTTCGGTGCCGAGCGTTCATTGCGCAGCTTGTATCCAGACGATCGAGACGGCGTTGGGAACGCTCGATCGCGTCGAGAGCGCCCGCGTCAACCTGTCGACGAAACGGGTCTCGGTCCGCTGGCGTGGCGACGAGGTTCCACCGTTCGTCGCCGCGCTTGGACGGCTCGGCTACCAGGCGCATCTCTTCGCCCCCGAGATTGATGAAAAGGACAGGACGCTTTCGGAGTTGATCCGCGCCGTCGCGGTTGCCGGGTTCGCGGCGGGCAATATCATGCTGCTTTCGGTCTCTGTCTGGTCCGGGGCCGAAGGGGCTACCCGCGACCTGTTTCACTGGGTCTCCGCATTGATCGCCATCCCAGCGCTCGCCTTCGCCGGCGGCATCTTCTTCCGCTCGGCCTGGAATGCACTGCGCCACGGCCGCATGAACATGGACGTGCCGATCGCGGTCGGAGTGTCGCTCGCTTACGCCATGAGCCTCTATGAGACGATCAACCATGGCGACCACGCCTATTTCGACGCGTCGGTTTCGCTGCTTTTTTTCCTTTTGATCGGCAGGACGCTGGATCACGTGATGCGCGAACGTGCCCGCACCGCGGTGAAAGGCCTGTCGCAGCTGGCCGCACGCGGCGCCATGGTGCTGCGCGGCGATGGCGCGCGCGACTATCTGCCGGTTGGCGAGATCGAACCGGGGATGCAGCTGCTGATCGCGGCCGGTGAAAGGATCCCCGTCGACGGCAAGATCATCCACGGAGCGTCTGATCTCGACTGCTCGCTGGCCTCAGGCGAAAGCGCGCCGAAAAACGTGGCGCCGGGCGAAGCCGTGCAGGCCGGCGTGCTCAATCTTACCGGCCCGCTGACGATCGAGGCGACCGCCGCCGCGAAGGATTCGTTCCTCGCCGAAATGGTTCGGCTGATGGAAGCCGCAGAGGGCGGTCGCGCGCACTATCGCCGCATCGCTGATCGCGTGTCGGCACTCTACGCGCCCGTGGTTCATCTCACCGCCTTCGTGACATTCCTGGGTTGGATGGCGGCGACGGGCGACTGGCACCGGGCGATGACGATCGCCATTGCCGTTCTGATCATCACCTGCCCGTGCGCGCTCGGCCTCGCCGTACCGATCGTTCAGGTGGTCGCCGCGCGGCGTCTGTTCGAGAACGGCATCATGGTCAAGGACGGTTCGGCCATGGAGCGCCTGGCGACGATTGATAACGCAGTGTTCGACAAGACCGGAACGCTCACGCTCGGACAACCCCGGCTCCTCAATGCATCGTCGATCGATCCGGCCATGCTGGCAATCGCGGCAGACATGGCCGCGCACTCGCGTCACCCGTTTTCAAAGGCCATAACCGGCTTTGCCGCTCCTGGCGGGCAACACAAATTCGATGCCGTCACAGAGCATCCGGGGTTCGGGATCGAAGCCACTGTCGCCGGAAGCATCTGGCGGCTGGGTCGACGCGGATGGGCTGGATGGAAGGCCCGGACCGGTGGTGAAGGCAACCATGGCTATGGCGGAACGGTGCTGACAAAAGACGGGTTCATTGTCGCGACCTTCGATTTCGAGGATGCGCTGCGCGCCGACGCGGCGGCGGCGATCAAGCGATTGAACGATACTGGGGTGTCGATGCAAATGCTGTCGGGCGATACCGCAGGTGCCTGCGGTGAAGTTGCAAGAATGCTGGGTGTCGAGGACTTCGTTCCGTGCCTGCTGCCGTCGGGCAAGGTCGAGCGCATCGAGACCCTGGCGAAAGACGGACACAAGGTTCTGATGGTTGGCGACGGCCTCAACGACACGCCGGCGCTGAGCGCGGCGCATGTCTCGATCGCTCCGGCCACCGCCGCCGACATTGGCCGCAATGCCGCCGACTTCGTATTCCTGCGCGAAAGCCTTCTGGCAGTGCCTCTCGCGCTGGACGTCTCGCGCAAGGCGGGACACCTGATCCGCCAGAACATCGCGATTGCGATCGTCTACAATGCCGTCGCCGTGCCGATCGCCATCCTGGGCCACGCCACGCCTTTGTTAGCGGCGATTGCCATGTCTGCCTCATCGGTGCTTGTTATTGGAAACGCATTGCGCTTGCACGGCTTCGGGGCGAATGCGACGCTGCAAGTTATTCAAAAAGTCGGACGCTCCGCAGTCAGCTATTCGGCATAATCCTCGTGACGACGTTGCTCTATCTCATACCAGTGGCCCTTTTTCTGGGTGCACTGGGTGTGTCCGGCTTCGTCTGGGCATTGCGAAGCGGTCAATACGAAGATCTCGACGGAGCCGCCGAGCGGATACTAATTGATCGGGACGACAAACCGGAACGCTGATTTCAATCCGCTGTGCATAAGATGCGCGGATCGCGCTCGTCAGTCGAGCCGGCTCGGTCGGGAACAAGCTGTCCATGCTCCATGCTCCATGCTCCATGCTCCATGCTCCATGACCATCTTGACCTAAGCTGCACACTACATTTGTGAAAAGCCTCTGTCGTGCGAAGGACTGCCTCCCATTGCACCCAGTATGAGGCGTGTGATGCCACGAGAGTACCTCGCGTGGCCGGACGAGAGCTTGGCAATGTGCGCACGGGTTCCAAAGTGGAACGTCACGGTCGATCACCTGACCGTGAACCGCCAGTGCCGATTGGTCATGTCTGGCTGATCCAGATCAGGGTCATACTCATCGGCGTGGTCTATTGACCAGTCTTCGACGGAGAAATGCATGACTTACGGAAAGATTGGTCGTCATTATCAGCACCTTCACGGTTCTGGGTTTTCTGTCGTGTGGTCGGCCATGCCTTGTGCTTACGGCGCAGCCATTAGCTGACCGGCGTCGTGTGTATCTCGCTTGCTGGCTGACCATCCGCGTGGCTTGCGCGGACAGGGGGCCGATCAACAGCTTTCGCCTTTGATGGGTTGTGTGCGTCGTTGCCGATCCATCCCGATTCCCGGCCCGCGCCTTGAGGCTATGCGACGGTACCGGAACCCAGCGCACGTCACGCGGTTCCGCGCGCGTGGTGTCCGCTCGTCACGACGATGAACGAACAAGCGGCTGGAGTACCATGAACACCGTACACATCATCGACTGCCACAATGCAAATGACTACTTCGCCGACAGGCAAGAGGGACCGATCGTGCAGCACTTGTTAAAGGCTGTCAACATCCGCGCGGAGCTCCAAATGGCGTTGAACCGAACGAAATTTGGTGAGGCTGTAGTACGAGCGATGGAGGCGGAGTGCGACGTGCTTCACATCGCCGGGCACGGCAATGGTGACGGGATCGCTTCGTCCAGTGGGCGAAGTGGCCTTCTTTGGGCTGACTTCGTAAAAATGTTCCAGGGCTCGCATCCAGCGCCGAAGATCCTCGTGATGTCAACGTGCTGCGGAGCATCATCGGGGTTGGGACGTGCGTTTTCGAAATCGATCAACCGTCCGAAGTTGATCATTGGTTCGAGTGACGCGCGCTATTTCGACGACTATGTCGCCGCGTGGGCTTTGCTCTATCGGCGACTGAATTGCAAGGACATCGACATCGAAGCCATGCAGCAGGTTCTTGATGAGATATGCGCGGTCGTGGATAAAAGTTTCCGCTACCTTGGCTGGGATGACGAGAGAGAGCGCTACGTTCGATACCCTCACCCTCGCAAGAGAGCCCGCTTCGACGTCGTGGAGCGTGAGTAGTATGCGCAAGGGTTCCAGGTGGAATGTGGCGATCGATGCGGCGCGGCCGTCGCTGACCAGCGTCGCGAGTGTCTCGCTTGCTGGCGGCGATCTGCGCGGCTGCGCGGCGAAAGGGCGGGATCGGTTAGCCGCATCCACCTCTGAGCGCTTTGAGTGCTTCGTTGCCGATCGATGCGAATCTCCCGGCCCAGCGCCTTTAGGCAATGCGGCGGGCACGGAGCTCATGTCACTCGGCTCAGTTCCACCGTTACACGAGGATAGGCGACCGGATGGCGGCACGCTGATGGGCTCTGACGATAATTTTGACATCGTTGTCGTTGGAGCCGGCCCGGTCGGCCTTTCGTTCGCTGCGTCGCTTGCCCAAAGCGAACTCAAGGTGGCAGTTGTTGAACAGAACACATTCGATAGTCTGGCGAATCCGGCTTTCGATGGTCGCGAAATCGCGCTGACCAACGCTTCGATCAGAACCCTTCGCGAGCTCGGCGCCTGGGATGTCATCCCGGCTTCGGACAAATCAGCACTTCAAGGCGCGCGCGTGCTCAACGGCTCGAGCGCATTCGCTCTTCGTTTCGATCCTCCCAGCAACTCTGGAGAACCGCTGGGGGTTTTGGTTCCAAATTGCCGGATCCGCGAGGCGCTGTTCAAAATCGTCCGCTTGCAGGATCGCGCCCGGCTGTTGTGCGGCCACTCGGTCGTCGATGCAACAAACAGCCAAGAAGGAGCAGTCGTAACGCTCTCTAATGGCGCGCGTTTAACTGCTCGGCTGGTTGTTGCCGCGGATTCGCGTTTGTCCGCCACGCGTGATCTGCTAGGCATCGGCGCCGATATCAACCGGCTTGGCCACTCGATGCTGATTTGCCGAGTGAGGCACGAGCGCGCCCACCACCAGATCGCCATCGAATGGTTCGATCACCATCAGACGATAGCGATATTGCCCCTCGCGGAGGGCATGTCGTCGCTGCTGCTCACATTGCGCTCAAACGAGGCCTATAGACTGCTTGCCTTCGATGATGATTTGTTCCTGTCGGAGTTGACGAAACGGTGTCGAGGGCGCCTTGGAAAAATGACCTTGGCAAGCAAGCGCCACACCTATCCGCTGGTCACGACCTGGGCGCACAAATTCCGGGCGCCGAGCGCCGCACTCATCGGCGACGCTGCCATCGGCATGCACCCGGTGACCGCTCACGGATTCAACATCGGTCTCAGCAGCCAGAAGCAACTCGCCCGTGGAATCATGACTGCGTGCCGCGACGGCCGCAATGTTGGCGACCCCGACATGCTGCATATATACGAAAGGCGGCTGCGCCTGTCGGCGGCGCCGCTCTACCATGCAACGAACATATTGGTTGGACTCTACTCCAGAGACCACCTGGCGGCACGGCTTGCAAGGCATCTGGGGCTTCGCTTTGCCCAACATGTTCCCCTTGTCCGGCATGGGATTTCGGCGGAGCTCCAGCGGTGATACTGCACCAGCAGTCGCATTTTTGCGCGTGCTGGGCGAGCGATGAGAGAGTGCATGATGCACCGGAGTAATCCTGCTCCCCGACGCTGATCTCCGATTGAAGAATTAACCCGTCCTTCAGGGGGGCTGCATAGGCTGCGGACAAGCAGGAGTAAGCAAGCTGACCCGTCCAGCCTTGGAAAAAGAAGATCCGCTGGAGGCGAGAATCCTTCAGGACCAGCTCGCTGATCTGAGGGCAGGCCTTTTCGTCTCAATGCCGATAAGCATTGTGCTGTCCGGGCTGATTTTGACCGTGCAGGCCCTTTCCGGGAACGGTCTTGCTGGCGCGGCCTGGTTTTCGGTCGTTAATGCGATAAATGCCGCCCGCCTTGCACTCGCCCGTCATCAGCTGAAGGAACCCGGAGTCCAGGATGATCTGACACGGGTTTGGCTGCGGCTTCGCTGGTTTGGCAGGCTTGCTCTTCTGGCGGGATTCACCTGGTCATTCCTTGCCGTCCTAACGGCTGGATACACGACGTCTCAAGCATCGCTGCATCTAATAATTCTGGCGGGCATTTCAGCTGGCGCGGTCACGTACGGCAGCTCATATGCTGCGGCAGCGATATGCTTCATCACACCGCCACTCCTCATTGCCGCCGCATGTTTGCTGACGAAGGGAGCCCCGGAAAACTACATTCTGGCTTTTGCCGTCCTGCTTTTCGAGGGCGGCCTGGTTCGATCCTCGTTCGTTGGACAAGCGCGCTTCCGTGACGCGAGCCGCCTGAGACATCAAGCCGAGCGGCTTGCCGCGGAAATGGAGCGCAATTCCAGGGAGGACCATCTTACCGCGCTCCTCAACAGGCGGGGCCTCGAACATGCAATCGATCAGTTTGAGAACACCGATGGACCCTTTGTGGCCATGCTGATTGATCTGGACGGGTTCAAATCTGTCAACGATACCTACGGTCACAGAACGGGTGACGAGCTGCTTGCCAGGATCGCCCGCCGAATAGAGGAAGAAGCACCGGAGGGCTCAACGCTCGCCCGCATCGGTGGGGATGAATTCGTGCTGGTTTTTTCTTCGCGAAAGAATTCTCCTTCTCCCACCAATCTCGCGTCCAATCTCATAGCCAAGCTTGCTCGCCCCTATCCTGGGATCGCATCAGTCCGCATTGGAGCGTCTATAGGAATCTACTTGGCTGAAAACCCCGGACTAACGGAAATGTTGTTGCGGGCCGACATCGCCCTTTACACAGCTAAGCGCCGCGGCAGGAATGAATTTTGTCTGTTCGATGCCGAGCTAGCCCGGGAGTTGCAACGCCGCCAGTCAATCGAACGCGATCTTCATTCGGCGATAACGATGAGAAGCTTGGTCGCTTGGTTTCAGCCAATCGTAAGACTCGAAACTGAAGCCGTCGTCAGTTTTGAAGCCTTGCTAAGATGGTCTCACCCGCTTCACGGTCCCATTTCTCCGCCCGAGATCATGACAGCGGCACGCGAAACTGGAATGCTTCAGCTGCTAACTCAAACGGTATTCGCCGACTGTTGCGCTCTTATCGAGGGCTTGGTCAAAGCTGACCGTCGTGATGTTCGTGTGGCGATGAATGTTTCACCGTGCGAGTTGGAAGCTGGCGATATTGACGAGATGATTCTTAATGGTCTGGCGGCAAAAGACCTCCCTGCAACGATGTTCGACATCGAGATTACCGAAGAAGCCCCAGTGGATCCGGACAGAGTGGATGAAAAGCTCGCCCGGCTTTCACATGCTGGCATTTCTATCGCGCTCGATGACTTCGGCACCGGTTTTTCGACGTTGGCATCGCTCAAGGACAGTCGGATCAGGAAGGTGAAAATAGATCAGGGCTTCGTTCGCGGCTTAGCCAAGTCCCGGGAGAATCGGCTGCTTGTCAAAGCGGTGATTGATCTTGGTAGGACGCTCGGGATCGAGGTCATGGCCGAGGGCGTTGAAACAGAGGCAGATCGGCAAACTCTGTACAAGCTTGGCTGCAGAACCGCGCAGGGCTTCCTGTTCTCTAAGGCAGTGCCTCTCCATTTGGCACTTGATTCGGTAGTAAAAGAGCACGCGAAGGAGTTGTGACCGGCCTCTCCGTCCGTGCTGCTCGCGGAACTTTCATGTGGGGTGGACCTGACGCGCGAAAGCCGTTTCGGACGGTAGAGTTATTACGGGGGCGAAACTGAGCACGTGGTTTGGATAGCAGCAATCCGGTCCACCGGCGCACATGCAGCGGCTTCATACAAGCGTTCAAGTTGCGAGATGAGCTTGAGTGAACGACGTCGGAGAATTGCGTCCTTTGGACGCTGGTTTCGCGGTTCCCGTAGGATTCGATTACGGGAAGCGTTCTTGGCTGCTTCTCGGCTCAGCGCTCATCGGGATGAACAACGTACCCGCGGTCAAGGTCTTCGCGACCTCAACCCAGTCACCATCCCGCAACAGCAGCGGTCGGGTCCTGATCAAGCGCTCAGCCTCAGCACAGGTGCTGGAGCAACGGTAGAGCGCGGAAAACGTGTATCGGAATGCGCTGGCTCACCATAGGAAGCTGCCACGGCATGTCGAATGTCCCCAGGGGGCGGACCGTTCCCTTGCATTTGTCTCGATGACGGGCTCTCAAAGCTAAAGCCAAGAGAGCTTTATAAAAATCGCACCCGATCGGCTGCGCAACGACGACCAGCTGAGGCCCGATCGGGTGCTAAGGTCGTGCCAAAAAAGGCGCGTCACTGTCGCATTTCTAGCCGGCTTGCGATCGGACGTCATCTCTTGGCGATCGCTGCCCCTTCTCTCAAATGCGCTTAGCGGCGCCGATGGCGAATAGCGCAAGCTTTTCCACCCGTTTCTACTCCACTACCGAGACTCGTCACCAACCTCCTTTTATTCGCTTCCATATGGCCCATCCTGTCTCCAATCGAGGAGGAGCGCGAACATGGGCCAAGCCGTAGAACGTCTCAGTCTCGGGAATTCTTCTGCTCGCCAAACTGCCGTTGTCGCCGGCACCATATTTGGCAGGGTGACAGTGCACGACAAGATATCAGGCGTTCTTGTCTGGGCTGAACTATGCTTGCAAGCCATAACCCAAAAATCGCCGATCCCTTTGAATTCGAGCCGGATGAATGGGTGTTTCAAAATTTTTGGCGGTTTTAGGCAGAACCCTCCGATGGCCCGCGTACCGGTCAAGCTTCGTGAGCACTTTAGGTTCGTCGATCAGGCATAGGTTTCTTTCCCATGCCACATGCTGGCCGTTTGCCTAGTTCGGAAGCCCTCGAGAGGCGTTGCTCGTCTTGGTATGGCGTCGCCCCTTTTTCCGATCCATCGGCCACGGAGCTAGAATGGTGTCTAGCTGTTGCCGCCTACTTGGTCATCCGGCATGGAGATGCCTATATACCGACCTTCGAAAGGCTGGAATACGAGGTCGAACAAATGCGGCGGAAGCTCGGAAATCGCGAGCGAGCGCAGCGCGTGCTGGCCACGCTCAACCTAAATGGCTCGGACAGCTGGAGCCGTGAGGTTGGTTCTCAAGGCCTGGATGGCGCCGCAATCACATTCGCCCGGGCGGGGTAAAAGCGATTTTTTGGAGCCACTCGCGCTTTTGCGCTAACGAAGGTCCCGCGCCGTATTTGGGCCGGATCCATTTGTGGCCCATCAGAGAAGCAATTACCTTCTCCGGCGCCTCAACTGCCGTCAGCCGGTCCTCGAAAGTGTGTCGCAGGCTATAAAGACTATGCTCGGAAGTCGGCAGAAGTTCCTTGCTGGCGAGCACCTTGTTGACGAGCGCTGAAAGTGACGCGGCCTTGTCGCGATAACGAGGAAAGCCGTCCGGATGGAGCTTGATGGCTGCAAGTGCGCCGCCAACCAAGGGAATGTCACGGGCTGAATGACCGGTCTTCAAGCGACGGCCATTGGGGCGCACCCGCACATGCGGGATTTCTCGATCGAGGTGGATTGTTTCGGTGGTGAGGTTTGCCGCTTCAGAAAGCCTGAGTCCGGTATCGGCAATCACATAGATTAGATGGCGGGCTTCGTCATTGAGTCCGTCGAGCGCGCCTTCAGCGAGTATCTTCTCCTGAATGAACTCCGCTGTGAACGCAGCGCGTTGCCCGGGGACGGCGCCGGAAAGACGCAGGTTTCGAAAAACCGGCTCCAGCTTGAGCTGGTGAGTCAGATCGACGACGCGCAGCATTTTCGAAACATGGCCGATGTCCTTGTTGGCCGTACCGATATCAAGTCCATCCTCAACGATCCGCTTTTGCCACCACTCGCGGAACGCGATTGCGTCGTCCCGAGTGAGGCTTGCGATCTCCTTGTCGCCAATGACTCCAACCAGATTGGCAACTGCGCGCTTTTTGGGGTTACGCCATTTCTTGATTTGGTTGGGCGACATGGTCAGCAAGTTCTGTTGCTCGATCGTCTCGAATTCCTTGATAAGACCGCTCAGGCGGACCGCTGGCCGCTTCTCCCCACCCATGACGGCCGAGACGTCCTGCGCGTCCTCGATCGATTTTTTGTCGAGGAGCAGCTTGATACGGGCCATGAGTTCGTCGAGCGGCCCCGCTGCTAGTTCCTCGTTAGTGCGATAGGCCAATCCAAATGACCGCGCGCGCTTCCTCGCGGCTTCGAAACGCAGCCCCGCCTCGGCGGATTGGCCTTCCCGCAGTCTACGCCAATACGCCTCCAGCCCCGCGCCGAGGCTTTGCACTGCATCTCGCGCCCGTACACCGCGGGGATCGTCAGCCACGGCGACGCCCGTGGAAATGCGTACTAGGCAGCGGCGATCAAACGCCGCGAATTCCTTCGGCACCCTGCGGACGAGATACCAGATGCCTTCACGTTTATGCGGCTTTGGCGCTGCGGAACGTCGCATTATCTTTCTCTAATGTTACACAGTTTGTTACACAGTCTAAGATATGTTTCGCTTCGTGCTGGTCAAGCGCAACAAGGAAGCTTTTGAAAGGAAAGGATTTTTATGGAAGCTAAATGGCGGAGAGGGAGGGATTCGAACCCCCGATGGGCTTGCACCCATGCCGCATTTCGAGTGCGGTGCATTCGACCACTCTGCCACCTCTCCGCGGTCATGGTCGGCCGTTGCCGGCGCGGCGCACTAGATAACGGCTGAACGGGCAGGTTACAAGGCCAATCCGTCAGTTATTTGGCTTGCTTGGCAAGCGGCGGATTCACGGCTGGTGGGGTACAGCAAGACCCGAGGCAGATTGCCGACCAGTCACCCACCCTCAGCCCAGGCGGGCAACGCCGTGGGCATGTCGGCACAGCCGGTCCGTGCCCGCCAATGACGGTCTCGGAAACGGCGCGGCTGGTTTGCCTTGACTCGCCCCCAACCTTCGGTTAGGGACAGCGCGCAATCGGCGTGGAGGGTTCTTCCGCGCCGCTTGTTTTTTGAACCCGCAGACTGACAAAAAGACGGCTGAACCGCCAGAGGCGGTTCATCAAGGCCGACCGAACAGCGAAAGGCAAAAAATGTTCGCAGTCATTAAAACGGGTGGCAAGCAGTATCGCGTTGCCGCCAACGATCTCCTGAAGATCGAAAAAGTCGAAGCCGCTGTCGGCGATATGGTCGAGATCGGCCACGTCCTTGCGCATGGCGAAGGCGAGAATGTCACGTTCGGCGCGCCGTTCGTCGATGGCGCGGTGGTTACCGCCGAAGTCGTCGAGCAGGGCAAGAACCGCACCGTCATCGCCTTCAAGAAGCGCCGCCGGCAGAATTCGCGCCGCAAGATCGGCCATCGCCAGCTTTTGACCACCGTGCGGATCTCCGAGATCCTGCTGGGTGGCGCCAAGCCGACCAAGACGGCAGCGGCCAAGGCTCCGAAGAAGGTGAAGGCCGAGGCCGCCACCGAGATGCAGGCGGAAGCCGCGCCGAAGAAGGAGCCCAAGGCCAAGGCAGCCGAGACAAAGGCAGCCGAGACCGCCGCAGCGCCACTGTTCAAGGCACCGAAGGGTGAGCCGGACGATCTGACCGTGATCAAGGGCATCGGCCCGGTCGCAGCCAAGGATCTTAACGAGCAGGGCATCATCACCTTCGCCCAGCTTGCCAAGCTGACCGAGAAGGATGTCGCCAAGATCGACGAGCACATGCCCTTCAGCGCCGACCAGATCAAGGACTGGCGCGAGCAGGCCAAGGAATTGGCTGCGAAGTAATTTTCTGGCGATTGGGTCGCCGGATCGGACTTGAAACGGAACGCGAACGCGTTCATAAGGCCTTTTAGGCGCCTTGCGGCGCAACGGAGTTAGTTAGATGGCACACAAGAAAGCTGGCGGCTCGTCGCGCAACGGTCGCGACTCGCATTCCAAGCGTCTGGGCGTGAAGAAGTTCGGCGGCGAAGCCGTCATCCCGGGCAACATCATCATTCGTCAACGCGGCACCACGTGGCATCCCGGCGTCAATGTCGGCATGGGCACGGATCATACGCTTTTTGCGCTCGAGACCGGTGCCGTGACGTTCAACAAAAAAGCCAACGGCCGAACCTACGTATCGGTCAACCCGATTGCCAAAGCCGCGGAGTAGCCGGTTCCGCACTAGAACACCGGCGCCCATCTCGGGAACCGGTGTCTGGCAAGGCCAGGAAAAGGATCAGGGGAGATGGGTTTCCATCTCCCCTTTTTCTTATGCCTGGAGGACTTTCAAATGGTTGCCGAAGCGGAAGACTCAGAAGACGAAAGTTACGCGATAGACTGTCCGGTGCTGGTCACCGAGCGGCTGGTGATGCGGGCGCCACACGAGGGCGATATCGCGCAACTGGTCGAGCTTGCCGACAACCGCCATGTCGCCGAAATGCTGGCCCGCATGCCGCACCCCTATGGCGAGGCCGAGGCGCGCTCCTTCCTCGCCATGACCAAGTCGCGCCGGGCCGGCATCGCTTATGCCCTGACGCTGGCCGGCACCGACACTTTCGTCGGCTGTGCCGGTCTCAACACCACCGAACGCGGGCTGGAACTCGGCTACTGGATCGGCGAGCCTTACTGGAAGAAGGGCTATGCGACGGAAGCAGCCCATGCGCTGGTCGATCTCGCCTTCCAGAGGACGTCGATCCAGGTTCTGCAGGCCTCGACGCGGGTCATCAATCCGGCCTCCAGGCGGGTGATCCACAAATGCGGCTTCCAATATGCCGGCCAGGGCATGCTGAATTCGATCGTCGCCGGCCAGGTGCCGGTCGAGCGCTACCGGCTCGACAGGAAGACGTGGACGAGCCTGCGGAACTGGGTGCATTTTTGATGTGTGCCGATATTCAGGTGAGGCCGGCCTGCGAATGGCGGCTTCCTGCGCTTCCGGTGCTCGCGTACGAAAAGTACGCTCCGCTCCGGTTCTCGGAAGCCACTATTCTCGGCTCGGCCTGACCTGAATCTCGACACACATCGGGTACGGCGCGAGACCAATGGGAGGCAAACTTGGGTCAGCCCAGTTCGACCCAGACCGGCAGGTGATCCGAACCGACCGCCTTTCGGTCGACCCACAGGCGCTTCAGGGATTTGGCAAGCGAAGCGCTTGTGAAGATATAGTCGATGCGCTTGTGGCGCCTGGGGTCGGTGGGTTGTTTCGGGTCGACCCAACTGATGAGATCGTCGCCGGTGGCGTTTAGCCGCAAGGCGGCATCGACGGCGAAGTCGGCGGTCAGCGGCATGCCGAATTCATGGTCCGGCCGGCCGGCGAGTTCGACATATTCTGGCGAGCCGGCCAGCATGTTGAAATCGCCCATGCCGACAAAGGCTTCGGGATGCGGCAGTTCCGGCAGGCCGATCTCGGCGACACCGGACAATGCGCCGCCTTCGAGCGCGTAGTTCAGCATGCGTTGGCGCAGGAACTGGATCTGGCTGGCGCGTTCGAGGGGGCTGCGGTGATCGAGATGGATGGAATAGAAGCGGATGAAACCAAGCGGCGTCTCGATCAGCGCTTCCAGCGCGCCACGCTGGAAGTTCATCATCTCGAAGCTGCGGCTGCGCGGCAAAAGCAGGTTGCGCGACAGATGAATAGGCGTTTTCGACAGCACCATGTTTCCGAGCTGGAAGGTTTTCGTGATGGCGCGGCCATTGTCGATGTGCGAACCGATATTGGCCTCGAAATTGCTGCCATAGACGGCGAAGTAGTCGGGCAGCGCCTCGCCGATCTCGGCGACCATGTCGCGGCCGCCATTCCGGGGATTGTTGCGGGTCACCTCCTGCAAAGCGATCACGTCGGCGCCGCGCACAGCATCAGCGATGCGCCCGACATCGTATTGCCCGTCGAGGCCGATGCCGTACTGGATGTTGTAAGTTACAAGCTTCATTCCGGCATCTCTCCGGCCGATCCCACGCGGCCATTGTCACAAAACGGCCTCGCCCTTCGCCGCGCCTTGGTTTAGAGCAAGGGCCAAGGTTTAGAGCAATGCCGCAAGGCCACTAGTAGAAACTGTACAATCCCATGAAATTTCTCGATCAAGCCAAGGTCTACATCCGCTCCGGTGACGGTGGCGCCGGTTCGGTGTCGTTCCGGCGCGAAAAGTTCATCGAGTTCGGCGGGCCGGATGGCGGTGATGGCGGCCGTGGCGGCGATGTCTGGCTGGAGGCGGTCGACGGGTTGAACACGCTCATAGACTACCGCTACCAGCAGCATTTCAAGGCCAAGACCGGTGTCCACGGCATGGGCCGCAACATGACCGGTGCCAAGGGCGCCGATGTTACGCTGAAGGTGCCGGCGGGAACGCAGGTGTTCGAAGAGGACAACGAGACGCTGATCTGCGATCTGACCGTGGTCGGCCAGCGCTTTCTGCTGGCCAAGGGCGGAAATGGCGGTTTCGGCAACCAGCATTTCAAGACCTCGACCAACCAGGCGCCGCGCCGCGCCAATCCCGGCCTGCCGGGGCAGGAGCTCAACATCTGGCTGCGGCTGAAGCTGATCGCCGATGCCGGGCTGGTCGGGCTGCCCAATGCCGGCAAGTCGACATTCCTGGCGGCGGTCACCGCAGCCAAACCGAAGATCGCCGACTATCCGTTCACGACGCTGCATCCCGGCCTCGGCGTTGCCCGGATCGACGCACGCGAATTCGTCATCGCCGATATTCCGGGCCTCATCGAAGGCGCGCATGAGGGCGTCGGCATTGGCGATCGCTTCCTCGGCCATGTCGAGCGCACGCGCGTGCTACTGCATCTGGTTTCGGCGCAGGAGGAAAATCCGGGCAAAGCCTACAAGACCGTGCGCGCGGAACTTGAGGCCTATGGCAACGGCCTGACCGACAAGGTCGAGATCGTGGCGCTTTCCCAGGTCGACACGCTCGACGCCGATCAGCGCAAGAAGAAGGTCGCTTCGCTGAAGCGTGCCGCCGGCCGCGCGCCGATGCTGTTGTCGGCGGTCACCGGCGAGGGCGTCGAGGCGGTGCTGCGGGCGCTGATGTC
Organism: Mesorhizobium sp. M7A.F.Ca.US.011.01.1.1; assembly: GCF_003998295.1. Lineage (NCBI taxonomy): Bacteria > Pseudomonadati > Pseudomonadota > Alphaproteobacteria > Hyphomicrobiales > Phyllobacteriaceae > Mesorhizobium > Mesorhizobium sp. M7A.F.Ca.US.011.01.1.1. The sequence continues at coordinate 2,790 of NZ_RZRT01000072.1, read as the reverse complement.
GGTGGTGGGCGAGGCGCGTGCGCGGATCGCGGCTCCGGTCGAGACGCGCTGGGACAAGTAGGACGATGCAGTCGCTGGGAAAATATCGGCGCATCACCGTCAAGATCGGCTCGGCGCTGCTCGTCGACCGAACGTCAGGCCTGAAGCGCGACTGGCTGGCCTCGCTCGCCGACGACATTGCGGCGCTGGCCAAGGGCGGCGCTGAAATCCTCGTCGTCTCCTCCGGCGCCATCGCGCTTGGCCGCACCATCCTTGGCCTCGGCAAGCGCGCCTTGAAGCTCGAGGAAAGCCAGGCCGCGGCAGCCGTCGGCCAGATCGCGCTGGCCGGCGCCTGGTCGGATGCGCTCGGCAAGGGCAGCCTGAAATCGGGCCAGATCCTGCTGACGCTCGGCGACACCGAGGAGCGCCGCCGCTACCTCAATGCGCGGGCGACGATCTCGACGCTGCTCAAGATGAAGGCGGTGCCGGTGATCAACGAAAACGACACGGTGGCGACGTCCGAAATCCGCTATGGCGACAATGACCGGCTGGCGGCCCGTGTCGCCACGATGATGGGTGCTGATCTTTTGGTGCTGCTCTCCGACATCGATGGCCTCTATACGGCGCCGCCGGCGCGTGACCCTCAGGCCAAATTCATTCCGGTGGTCGACCGGATCACGCCCGACATCGAGGCGATGGCGGGTGCGGCCGCTTCCGAGCTGTCACGCGGCGGCATGCGCACGAAGCTCGATGCCGGCAAGATCGCCACCGCCGCCGGCACCGCTATGATCATCACGTCGGGCACGCGGCTGTCGCCGCTGATGGCGATCGAACGCGGCGAACGCGCCACCTTCTTCCGGCCGAGCAGCAACCCGGTCAAGGGCTACAAGACCTGGATCGCCGGCCAGCTCGAGCCGGCCGGCCGGCTGACGGTCGATGCCGGCGCCATTGGCGCGCTGCTGTCGGGCAAGTCGCTGCTTCCGGCCGGCGTCAAGCTGGTCAGCGGCAATTTCTCGCGCGGCGACACGGTGGCGATCCTGTCGCCCGAGGGCCGCGAGATCGCGCGCGGGCTGGTTGCCTATGATGCCGCCGATGCCATAAGGATCGCTGGCCTGAAGACGGCCGAGATCGAAACCGTGCTCGGCTACGAGGCGCGTTCGGCGATGATCCACCGCGACGACCTTGTGGTGAGTCATTCGGGTGGCCAAGTACGGGCCAGCGACGAAGTACGGGCCGGCGACCAGATAGGGGCCGGCGACCAGGTAGAGGCCGGCGACCAGGTAGAGGCCGGCGACCAAGTATTGGCCGGCGGCGATATAAGCGGAGGATGAGCCGTGCTGAAACTGCATGAAAAATCCGGGGATGACACTGTCGCGCTGATGGCCGATATCGGCCGTCGCGCCCGCGCTGCCGCCCGACCGTTGGCCATTGCCACCACCGCCGCCAAGAATGCTGCACTTGCCGCCATGGCCGAGGCGATCGTCGCCAGGCAGCAAGACATTCTCGACGCCAACGCCATCGATGTCTCGAACGGCCAGGAATCCGGGCTTTCCGCCTCCTTCATGGACCGGCTGAAGCTCGATCCGGCGCGCATTCGCGCCATGGCCGACGGCATCAGGGAGATCGCCGAGTTGCGCGACCCGGTTAGCGACGTGATTGCACAATGGGATCGGCCGAACGGCCTGCATATCGAGCGCGTGCGCACGCCGCTCGGCGTCGTCGGCGTCATCTATGAGAGCCGCCCGAACGTCACCGCCGATGCCGGCGCGCTGTGCCTCAAGGCCGGCAATCCGGTGATCCTGCGCGGCGGCTCGGATTCGCTCAATTCGTCGGCCGCCATCCACGCCTGCCTGGTCGAAGGGCTGAAGGAAGCCGGCCTGCCGGAAGACGCCATCCAACTGGTGCCGACCACTGACCGCGCCGCCGTTGGCGAGATGCTGAAGGGTTTGAGCGGTACGCTGGACGTCATCATCCCGCGCGGCGGCAAAAGCCTCGTCGGCCGGGTGCAGAACGAGGCGCGGGTGCCGGTCTTCGCACATCTCGAAGGCATCTGCCATCTCTACATCGACCGCTCGGCCGATCTCGATATGGCGGTGCGGATAGCCGTCAACGCCAAGATGCGGCGCACCGGCGTCTGCGGTGCCGCCGAGACGCTGCTGGTCGACCGTACCGTCGCGTTCAGCCATCTGGTGCCGATCCTCGACGCACTTCGCGCCGCGGGCTGCGAAATCCATGCCGATGCCGAAGTGCTGAAAGTGTTTTCCGACGCGAAGCCGGCCACCGATCTCGACTGGGTGACCGAATATCTCGATGCCATCATCGCGGTGAAGCTGGTCGACGGTATCGACGGTGCCATCGAGCATATCGAGACGTTTTCCTCGCATCACACCGAGGCCATCGTCGCCGAGGACGCGCAAGCCGTCGAGAGATTCTTCAACGAGATCGATTCGGCGATCCTGCTGCACAACGCCTCGACGCAGTTCGCCGATGGCGGTGAGTTCGGCATGGGCGCCGAGATCGGCATCGCCACCGGCAAGATGCATGCGCGCGGACCGGTGGGCGTCGAGCAACTGACGTCGTTCAAATACCGCGTGCGCGGGTCCGGACAGGTGAGGCCTTGACGTATTTCGCCCGAAGGGCCTGAGGCGTTGCGCCCAGCCACCCCCCTCTGTCCTGCCGGACATCTCCCCCGCAAGGGGGGAGATTGGCTGGCATTTCGGGTTTCGCCGATCTCCAACGCGGCAAGATTTACGCCTTCGCCGAAACTGCTGATCTCCCCCCTTGCGGGGGAGATGGCCGGCAGGGCAGAGG
>NZ_RZRT01000071.1:0-26153 GCF_003998295.1 Mesorhizobium sp. M7A.F.Ca.US.011.01.1.1 | reverse complement strand
GAAAGCCGTGGCCTTCACCCCCACCGGCAAGGACGGCGTCTTCCAAGCCTTCTTCAGACATCAGAAAATAGAAACAGTCGACCTCAACCTCTGCAGACGATAAGTGACAAAACTGTTCGCGATGTCCTCGCACACCTGTTCGCGATGTCTCCGGTCCAAACACCCCCTTGCGGGGGAGATGCCCGGCAGGGCAGAGGGGGGTGTGAAGGATCGCCTACCCTTCCAATTAATCCCGTTCTTTCTTTATCCGTAATCGGTGATGGCGTGGGCTGTGACTGTTGCCTAGTCGGCGGGACAGCACCCCCTCTGTCCTGCCGGGCATCTCCCCCGCAAGGGGGGAGATTGGCAACGTCGCCGCTGGCGTGCCCTCGAAGGCAACAAAAAGGCCCGCGAACCCTGCGGTTCGCAGGCCTTCTCTTCTTCAGATGTCTTGTCGCTCAGCTCTTCAGCTTGGCATTGCACAGGCTGTAATAACCGCCGCCCTTCTGGATCCAGCGAAGGCCGTTCAACGTGCCCGCGTCCTTGTTGCCATGGTAGCCCTGGAGACAGGTCTTCATGCGCGCCTTCGCGGGCTTTTCGGTCTTGAACTCGGCGGCCAGCGTGGTCGGGAATGTCACGCCCGCGGGCGCTACAGTGGGGGCGACCGACGCGCTGGTTTCCGTTTTCGTCTGCGGCTCGGTTTTGACCGTATCCTCGCTGACACTGTCCGCTGCTGATGTCGCGCACTTCTCCTTGCGAAAAGCCGTCCAGTCCATGCCGTTCAGAGTGCCGCCCTCCTTGGCTGTTCGATAGGTTTCGCCGCATTCCTTCATCGTCAGTGCGCTTGCGGGGGCGACGCTCCAAGCGACAAATGCGGTCGCAGCCAATACCGCCAATTTCAAACTGTGCATAAGACCCTCCTGGTTGATAATAAGGTTGACGTCTTTTTGTATATGGTTTGTTCTTTATATGTTCAACAGAATCTTTATGGACTACCGATGAGCTTGGCGGTGGGCAGTGTAGGCGAATTGATGATGCCGGCAGCCCGGCGACATGCAGATGCGAGCAAGGCAGTGTGCGTCTTCGCGCAACAAAAAAGGCCCGCGCATCTTGCGATGCGCGGGCCTTTGTTCGGAGACTATGGCTAAGCGATCAGCTCTTCAGCTTGGCGTTGCACAGGCTGTAGAAGCCGCCGCCCTTCTGGATCCACTTCAGGCCGCCAAGCGCATTGGCGTCCTTGAGGGCATAGTACTGGTCGAGGCAAGTGTGCATGCGGCCTTTTCCGGGGGTCTCGCTGGCATATTTCGCCGAGATCGCGGACGGGAAAGTGACGCCCTTGGGTGCGGCCGTGGTCGGCTTTGCCGGCTCCTTGGTGTAGCTCGCCTCGTCGGCGGCCGGCACGGTGTCGTCATCCGAGGCGCCGGTACCGCATTCGGCCTTGCGGAAGTCGTTCCACTTCATGCCTTTCAGCGTGTTGGCCGTCTTGGCAGCCTGATACTTGGTGCTGCATTCGGCCATGCTCAGGCCCTTGCCGTCGGCGGGAGCCGCGGCTGCCTTGGTGGCTGCCGGCTTGGCGGCGGCAGCGGCGGATGCACCGGCGGCGCATTCGGACTTGCGGAAGTCGTTCCACTTCATGCCGTTCAGCGTGCCGGCAGCCTTCGCCGCTTGGTATTTCGTGCTGCATTCCTTCGCCGTCAGGCCCTTGGCTGCGCTGTCGTCCGTCGCGGCGGCAGCCTTGGCCGGCTTCGTTTCCGCGGCCTTCTTGGTATCGGCCGGCTTGGCGTCGGTCGTCGCCGCGGCGTCGGTGCCGCACTGAGCCTTGCGGAACTGGTTCCAGGTCGCGCCGGAAAGTGTCCCCGCATCCTTGGCGGCGTTATACTTCGTGCTGCACTCGGCCATCGTCAGTGCGTTGGCTGGCGCGGCCAGGAACAAGGTCGCGACGGCGAGGCCGGTCAAAGTGGCAAGTCGGTGGATGAGCATAGCGTTTCTCCGTTGCAGCAGCCCATGATACGTCCCTGCAAATCAATAACGCTCAACGGTCGGTTGCGCCAGATGCTAAGTGGCGTATATATCGCTGAAAACCGGCTTCTCCCGATAAGGTGATGAAATCGTTGTCCGTTGCCTGGTTGAGAGCAAGATTTTCCTGATGCATCCGCGCTGAAAGGCTCGAATGACTTGTATATTGCAGCATGGCAGTCTGGGCATGTCAGGTTGCGGCCACGTGTGTGCAGTGCACAACAATGGTTTTCTAAGGATTGGTAACGTATAATCACACAATGTGATCATAGCGCCCTGGCCAATTGTGGCATGACGTGCCGGGGAAAAAACGTCGAGGAAGCTGACTGGCATGGCAGGGAATTATTTCGGCACGGACGGCATTCGCGGACGCGCCAACAAGTTTCCGATGACCGCTGAAATCGCGATGCGGGTCGGCATGGCCGCCGGCCTTTCCTTCCAGCGCGGCAGCCACCGACATCGTGTCGTGCTCGGCAAGGACACCCGGCTTTCCGGCTATATGATCGAGAATGCGATGGTTGCCGGTCTTTGTGCCGCCGGTATGGACGTGTTCCTACTCGGCCCGATCCCGACGCCGGCTGTCGCCATGCTGGTGCGTTCGCTGCGCGCCGATATCGGCGTCATGATCTCGGCCTCGCACAACCCCTATTACGACAACGGCATCAAGCTGTTCGGACCCGACGGCTACAAGCTCTCCGACGAAATCGAGGAGCGCATCGAGAGCATGCTCGACAAGGATATCGAACTGGCGCTCGCCGATTCCGACGGGCTTGGCCGCGCCAAGCGCGTCGACGGCGTGCATGACCGCTACATCGAATTCGCCAAGCGCACCTTGCCGCGCTCGATGTCGCTCGCGGGCTTGAGGATCGTCGTCGATTGCGCCAATGGCGCGGCCTACAAGGTGGCGCCCGAGGCGCTTTGGGAACTGGGCGCCGAAGTCGTCGCCATCAATGTCGAGCCCAACGGCTTCAACATCAACAAGGAATGCGGCTCGACCCATCCGGCCGGCCTGCAAAAGAAGGTGCACGAAGTGCGCGCCGACATCGGCATCGCGCTCGACGGCGATGCCGATCGCGTCGTCATCGTCGATGAAAACGGCGCGATCGTCGATGGCGACCAGATCATGGCGCTGATCGCCGAATCCTGGCACCAGAGCGGGCGGCTTGCGGGCGGCGGCGTCGTTTCGACGGTGATGTCCAATCTCGGCCTCGAGCGCTTCCTCGGCGGCATGAAGCTGCAATTGCACCGCACCAAGGTTGGCGACCGTTATGTCGTCGAGCATATGCGCGCGCATGGGCTCAATGTCGGCGGCGAACAATCGGGCCATATCGTGCTGTCCGACTTTTCGACCACCGGCGACGGCCTGGTCTCGGCGCTGCAGGTTCTGGCCTGCATCAAGCGGCAGGGGCGGCCGGTCAGCGAACTGTCGAAAAAGTTCGAACCGGTGCCGCAGCTTCTGAAGAACGTCCATATTTCCGGCGGCAAGCCGCTCGAGGAGGCGCCGGTCAAGGCCGCCATCGAAGACGCCCGTAACCGCCTCGGCAAGACCGGACGGCTGGTTATCCGGCCATCAGGGACAGAACCGCTGATCCGCGTGATGGCCGAAGGCGACGACCCGCAGCTGGTCGAGTCCGTCGTCAACGGCATCGTTGAAGTCATCTCGGAAACGCGCAGCGCCGCCTGACCCCAGCGCGTCCAGCAGGACGTGGATCGGACAACCAGGCGCGCGCGCTCCCTTAACCGGTCCAAGGCCCGCCCCTCGGCGGGCTTTTTCTTGTCAGCCGCCACTTTGTTCGGTGTCCGTAAATCTGCGCCAATCCCTAGAGTTTCGAGATTCGTGGTTAAGCAACAGGGTTAAACGCCTTTTAACCTTTGCAATCCATTATCCACGACTGAAAGCCAATCGCATTTCGGGCGGGTTCGCCGTTCCGAGCTTCTCAGGGGTGACAAGCATGTTCAAGACAGCAAGAAAGGCCCTGCTCGCCTTATTGTTCGCGGGCCTGGCAGGACCGTTGTTCGCAGCCGACCTGCCGGAACCGATGGTCGAAGAGGCTCCGCCTCAGGCCGTTTACGAGCAGCCGGTCGAAGTCGGCGGCTGGTATATCCGCGGCGACATCGACTATCACAAGTCGACCGTGCGCGGCATCGACTATATGACCTACACCATCGATCAATGTAACTGTACGGTCACGCCCGGCACCAGAAGTTTCGATTTCGGCAAGCTCAAGGGCGGTTTCTCGCTCGGTGCCGGCGTTGGTTACAAGATCAACGACCACTTCCGGACCGACCTGACGGCCGACTATTGGTTCAAGTCGAACTTCAATGGCGGCACCTCGGACATCAACGGTACTTCGACCGAAGTATCGAAGATGAGCGCCCTGCTGCTGCTGGCGAATGCCTATGTCGATCTCGGCACCTACCATGGCATCACGCCTTACGTTGGCGCCGGCATCGGCGGCGCCCGCGTCAAGTGGGATGATGTCTACGACCCGAACACCACCGAGTTCAATCCCGGCAGATCAAGCTGGCGTTTCGCCTACGGTCTGATGGCCGGCGCTTCGTACTGCCTGACCGACAAGATCATTCTCGATGCCGGCTACCGCTACTCCCATATCCAGGGCGGCCGCATGTTCGATTGGAACATCACCAGCTCCGGTCCCGGCTTCGACCGTGGCATCAACACGCACGAAGTGCGCGGTGGCCTGCGCTATCAGTTCGGTGGCAGCAACGGTTGCGCCGCGCCGGTCGTGGCCTACCAACCCGAACCCGAGCCGATCTACACCAAGTAACGCCCGCATTACTTGAATTCTTCACGAACCGCCCGGCCTCAAGCCGGGCGGCTTTCGTTTGGGCCATGACCACTCGGAACGAATTCGCTAACGCTCTGTTAGCCTTAACCGGCACTTAACCACTATGGTTAACAATGCTCCTTGAAACGATGGCTGCCGCTGCGATTGCGGGCTGCGCCAAATTCGGGAGTCGGGGACCATGAAACTTACATCGCGTATGGCGCTGGCGCTCGGTGCACTAGCCCTCCTGCCGCTGACGCCGGTGCACGCGGCCGATTATGACCCGCCGATCTATGTCGACCAGGCGCCCGACTACGTCCCGGTCGAGGTCGGTTCCGGCTGGTACCTGCGCGGCGACGTCTCCTATCTGGCGCAGAAGAGCTTCAAAAATGAGGATTTCGCCTTCACACCTTCGCCACCTGCAAGCTTCAGCGACAAAGAAGATCCGATCTTTGCCAGCATCGGCTTCGGCTACCATTTCAACGACTATCTGCGCGCCGACCTCAATCTCGGCTATCTGCCTGGCAACGAGATCGGCGTCGGCTATGACGATTCAGCGACTGCGGCAGAGCCGACCGTGGCGTCGGCATCCCTGAAGAACTACGCCTTGTCGGGCATACTCAACGGCTATGTCGATCTTGGCACCTATGTCGGCATCACACCCTATCTCGGCGCCGGTATCGGGATCGTTCGCAGCAAGCGCAGCCTGTCGGCAAGCTATTTCACCGACAATGGCGACGACACGGACGATTTCGCCGTAAGTGACAGCAAGACCCAGTACTCGCTGGCCTACACGCTGAATGCGGGCCTCGCCTATCAGGTATCGAAGAACGTTTCCGTCGACCTGGGCTATCAGTATTTCTCCGCCCCGGACGCTGAATATGTGACGGCTGAGAGCCTGACCTCCTATCCGGTCAAAAAAGGTATCAGCAACCATCAGGTCAAGCTCGGGCTGCGCTACGATCTCTGGTAGGCGCGGCGAGCACGAGGTTCAGGACGGCGGATCTTCGGGGTCCGCCGTTTGCGTTTGAAGTCACGACATCCCGATCAGGGATCGCCGGTATCCCGGCAGCGACAAAAACTTTCCTCTTGACGCCTGAAGCCTGAACGCATATCGCCGTCCGTGGGCCACCCCTCCCCAACGAGGGGCCACTATCTGGAAGGATAGACCACGATGACGACGCATACGAAGCCCGGACTCCGTCCGGCAAACCCCAATTTTTCCTCAGGTCCCTGTGCAAAACGTCCCGGCTGGTCGGTCGAGGCGCTGAACAATGCCGCGCTCGGCCGTTCCCACCGCGCCAAGATCGGCAAGACCAAGCTCGAACAGGCGATCGAGCTGACGCGGGAGATTCTCCAGGTCCCGGCGGGTTATCGCATCGGCATTGTGCCGGCGTCGGACACCGGTGCGGTCGAGATGGCGCTGTGGTCGCTGCTCGGCGAGCGCGGCGTCGACATGGTCGCCTGGGAGAGCTTTGGCTCCGGCTGGGTCACCGACGTGATCAAGCAATTGAAGCTCGCCGATGTGCGCAAGATCGAAGCCGGCTACGGCGAACTGCCTGATCTTACCAGGATCGATTTCGACCGCGATGTGGTCTTCACCTGGAACGGCACCACGTCGGGCGTGCGCGTGCCGAACGGCGATTTCATTCCCGCGAACCGCAAGGGCCTGACCGTCTGCGATGCGACTTCCGCCGCATTCGCGCAGAGGCTCGACTTCGAAAAGCTCGATGTCGTCACGTTCTCCTGGCAGAAGGTGCTGGGCGGCGAGGGCGCTCACGGCATGCTGATCCTGTCGCCTCGCGCCGTCGAGCGGCTGGAGACCTACAAGCCTTCATGGCCGCTGCCGAAAATCTTCCGCCTGACCTCGGGCGGCAAGCTGATCGAAGGCATCTTCAAGGGCGAGACCATCAACACCCCCTCGATGCTGTGCGTCGAGGATTACCTCGATGCGCTCAACTGGGCGAAGTCGACCGGCGGTCTCGACGCGCTGATCGCCAGAGCGGATGCCAATGCGGCCGTCCTCGATCGCTTTGTCGGCAAATCCTCCTGGCTCGGTCATCTCGCCGTCCAGCCGGCGACACGGTCGAACACGTCCGTCTGCCTGTCCTTCACCGACCCGGACGTGTCCGCGCTCGACGCCGACGGGCAGGCGGCTTTCGCCAAGGGGCTGGTGTCGGTGCTCGACAAGGAAGGCGTCGCCTACGATATCGGTGCCTATCGCGACGCACCGCCCGGCCTGCGCATCTGGTGCGGCGCGACGGTCGAGACGTCGGATCTCGAGGCGCTGCTGCCCTGGCTCGACTGGGCCTTCGCCGCGCAGAAGGCGTCGCTCAAAGCGGCGGCCTGAGATCATTCGCGGCGGCCTCCGGGCCGCCCATTCCCATCAAGATCAAATCCATTTCAAGGAGGCCGCCATGGCGCCCCGCGTTCTCGTCTCAGACAAACTCTCCCCCACCGCCGTGCAGATATTCAAGGATCGTGGCGTCGAGGTCGACTATCTGCCCGATCTCGGCAAGGACAAGGAAAAGCTCGCCGAAGTGATCGGCCAGTATGATGGCCTCGCCATCCGCTCGGCGACCAAGGTCACCGAAAAGCTGATCAACGCCGCTACCAATCTCAAAGTCATCGGCCGCGCCGGCATCGGCGTCGACAATGTCGATATCCCGGCGGCAAGCCGCAAGGGCATCATCGTGATGAACACGCCGTTCGGCAATTCGATCACGACAGCCGAACATGCGGTGGCGATGATCTTTGCGCTTGCCCGCCAGATACCGGAAGCCAACGCTTCGACCCATGCCGGCAAATGGGAAAAGAACCGATTCATGGGCGTCGAGATCACCGGCAAGACGCTGGGCGTCATCGGCTGCGGCAACATCGGTTCGATCGTCGCGACGCGCGGCGTTGGCCTCAAGATGCACGTCATCGCCTTTGATCCGTTCCTGTCGGACAGCCGTGCCGAGGAGCTTGGCGTCGACAAGGTCGAGCTCGACGAACTGTTCGCCCGCGCCGATTTCATCACCCTGCACACGCCGCTGACCGACAAGACGCGCAACATCATCGATGCCGCGGCGATCGCCAAGATGAAGAAGGGCGTGCGCATCATCAATTGCGCACGCGGCGGTCTGATCGTCGAGGCCGACCTGATCGCGGCGCTGAAGAGCGGCAAGGTGGCCGGCGCCGGCGTCGACGTCTTCGAGGTCGAACCGGCCGAGAACAACGAACTGTTCGGCATGGAGAATGTGGTGGCGACGCCGCATCTCGGCGCCTCGACGACGGAGGCCCAGGAGAATGTCGCGCTGCAGGTTGCCGAGCAGATGGCCGACTATCTGATCAAGGGCGCCGTCTCCAACGCCATCAACATGCCGTCGATCACCGCCGAGGAGGCGCCGCGGCTGAAGCCGTTCGTCAAGCTTGCCGAGGTGCTCGGCGCCTTCGTCGGCCAGGTCACCGAGGATCCGATCAAGGAGGTCGAGATCCTGTTCGACGGCTCCACCGCGACGATGAACACGCGCGCGCTGATCAGCGCCGCACTTGCCGGACTGATCCGGCCTCAGGTCTCCGACGTCAACATGGTGTCGGCGCCGATCATGGTGAAGGAGCGCGGTATCATCGTCGCCGAGGTCAAGCGCGACAAGTCGGGGGTCTTCGACGGCTATATCAAGCTGACGGTGAAGACCGAGCACATGACGCGCTCGATCGCCGGCACATGCTTCTCGGATGGCAAGCCACGCTTCATCCAGATCAAGGGCATCAATCTCGATGCCGAGGTCGGCCAGCACATGCTCTACACCACCAATGCCGACGCGCCGGGCATTATCGGGCTGCTCGGCACTGTCTGCGGCGAGAATGGCGTCAACATCGCCAACTTCCAGCTCGGCCGCAACCGGCCGGGCGGCGATGCCATAGCGCTGCTCTATCTCGACGCGCCGTTCCCGGAAGCCGTGCTGGAAAAGGTCAAGGCGCATAAGTCCATCGACTCGGCCAAACGGCTGCAGTTCGACGTCAACGCGATGTGATCGAGGACAGGGGTCGCCCTCGTTGATGCCGGCCGCCGCGGCGGCCGGTTCAGGTCAACTCGTCCGAGCCATCGGAGACACCCACGCGATGTCGGTAGACCAGTTCCCAGCCCTTCCAGCCCGTAAACAGCAGGATGAGAACCACGATCAGCGATAGGACGAGGCCGGTTGGCATCACGGCCGCCGCTCCGCCCGCATACCGCGAGTACCAGTTGTAAAGCTCGATCAACACGACGAGTACATTGCCGCCGGCATGGAGCCATGCCGTCGTGAGATTGCGGATCTGAACATCGCCGAGAACATCCGTCAGGCCAGCAAGCGCAGCCAGGGCAGCCATGATCAGGCCTGCGCCGAGAAGCCAAAGCGACCCGGTGACCCATCCGGGATCGGCTGTTCGCCAGAAGATAAGATCGCAAACGAAGGTGCCGACGAAAAAAGCAATCGGAAACGGAATCAGCATGGGATGGATAGGGTGACCAGCGATGCTTGCCGTGCTGCGAGGGTTGTGGCTCATCATGTCGCCTCCCTGCCGTTCAAACTCCGCTGGAGGTGAAATGTTCCAAGTGGGGACGCGGCAGGGTTTATGCCGCCGTTCCGCGGCCATTGGCTAAATCCATGCTGTTCGCGTGAATCGCTGCAACGGCGGAGGGCGTCAGCCGCCACATGTCATCCGCGGTGGTCCGCCAACGCCATCTTGCGCCCGCTGTATTCGGCAAGCCCGATGCCGCCCAGCACGAGCACCAAAGCCAATGCCTGATAGAGGTGGAACGTCTCGCCGACGATCAGCACCGATAGCAGCGTGCCGAAGATCGGCACCAGATTGATGAACAGGCCGGCGCGGTTGGCGCCGATCAGTTCGTTGCCTCTGATGTAAAAGATCTGCGAAACGACGGAGGCGCCGATCGCCGTATAGACGATGACGGTCCAGCCGCGCGCGTCGGGCATGATGACCTTGCCGGCGACGACCTCCCACAGGAAGAACGGCAGCGAAGTGACGAGTGCCGCAACCGACAGGGCCAGCATCAGGCTTTGCCAATGCATCACCGGTTTCAACCGCAGTCCGACCGAATAGCCGCTGTAGAGAAACACGGCGACCAGCATGATGGCGTCGCCGAAATTGAGTTCCAGCGTCAACAACCGGCGCGGGTCGCCATGGCAGGCGGTGAGGATCACGCCGGCGATGGTCAGCACGACGCCGACAATCTGAGCCCAGTTCACGCGCAGGCGGAAGAAGACGAAATTGGCAGTCATGATCAGGATCGGCATCGCCGCCTGTTCGATCGAGACATTGATCGCTGTCGTGTAGTTGAGCGCCGTGTAGAAGATGGTGTTGAACAGGGTGAAGCCGCTGGCGCCGAGGGCGACCAGCACGAACCAGTGCTTGCGGACGACCGGCCAGTCCTTCTGGATGGTCTTCCAGCCGATGGGCAGCATGATCGCCACGGCCAGAACCCAGCGCAGGAAGACCAGCGTCATCGGCGAGACGTGATCGACCGCCAGCTTGCCGGCCACCGAATTTCCGCCCCAGAGCAAGGTGGTGAGCAGCAGGAATATGTAGGCGCTTCGATGCATCGCGGGATTCCAGTCGCCGGAGCTGCGGTGTTTGCCGGCCTATTGCCCTCGCTCGCCCAAGTAAATGATGTCAAAGCCGAAAATTGTTGTGCCTCAGGGCATTTTCGACGGCAAAGAAAGGTCGCGCTCGCGAGGTCTTGACGTTATAGAGGCCTGTCGTTTCGAACCATATTCAAGCCGCTTGGCGGCGTCTCAAGGGAAAAGAAACATGGCCAATGTGGTGGTCGTCGGCTCGCAGTGGGGTGACGAAGGCAAGGGCAAGATCGTCGACTGGCTGTCGGAGCGGGCCGATGTCGTGGTGCGTTTCCAGGGCGGCCACAATGCCGGCCATACGCTGGTCGTCGACGGCAAGGTCTACAAGCTGTCGTTGCTTCCGTCGGGCGTCGTGCGCCAGGGCAAGCTGTCTATCATCGGCAATGGCGTCGTGTTCGACCCGCATGCTTTCGTCGCCGAGGTGGCCAAGCTCAAGGCGCAAGGTGTCGAAGTCGCACCGGATCGCCTGAAAATAGCCGAAAACACAGCGCTTATCCTGTCCCTGCATCGGGAGCTGGACGGATTCCGTGAGGACGCCGCATCCAATTCCGGGACGAAGATTGGCACGACCCGTCGTGGCATCGGCCCCGCCTACGAGGACAAGGTGGGCCGGCGCGCGGTCAGGGTGATGGACTTGGCGGATTTGGAAACACTGCCCGTGAAGGTTGACAGGCTGCTGACGCACCACAATGCGCTGCGTCGGGGGCTTGGCCATGCGGAAGTCACGCATGACGCGATCATGCAGGAACTGACCTCGGTCGCCGACGACATCCTGCCCTATATGGACCGGGTCTGGAAAATCCTCGACGACAAGCGCCGGGCTGGCGAGCGTATCCTGTTCGAGGGCGCGCAGGGCACGCTGCTTGACATAGACCACGGCACCTATCCATTCGTGACCTCGTCGAACACGGTTGCCGGACAGGCTGCCGCCGGCTCCGGCGTCGGCCCAGGCGCCATCGGCTATGTGCTCGGCATCACCAAAGCCTATACGACACGCGTCGGCGAGGGTCCGTTCCCGACCGAGCAGAAGAACGAGGTCGGCGAATTCCTCGGCACGCGCGGCCATGAATTCGGCGTCGTCACCGGCCGCAAGCGCCGCTGCGGCTGGTTCGACGCGGTGCTGGTACGCCAGGCCGTCGCTGTCAACGGCATCAAGGGCATCGCGCTGACCAAGCTCGACGTGCTTGACGGGCTGGACGAGATCAAGGTCTGCACAGGTTATCGTCTCGACGGCGAGATGATCGATTATCTGCCGGCAAGCCAGGGTGCGCAGGCACGTGTCGAACCGGTCTACGAGACGCTCGAGGGCTGGAAAGGCACCACTGCCGGCGCGCGCAGCTGGAACGATCTGCCGGCCCAGGCCGTCAAATACGTCCGCTACATCGAAGAGCTGATCGGCGCCCCGGTCGCACTCCTTTCCACCAGCCCGGAACGGGACGACACGATACTTGTGACCGATCCGTTTCAAGACTAGTTTCTGAAGCCTTTCCGGGCATCGCGGCCGATTTGCGGGGGCCGGCGCGGAAACAAAATACAGGTCGACTGAAGCATGGCAGATTACGTTGCTATTCTGAAAAAGGCGCTCGGCAAGCATGGCGACGAGACGCCGGAAAAGCGTACGCGCATCTATGCCAGCGTTCGCACCATGCTGGCGAAGAAGCTTGAGGAATATTCGCCGCCGCCGGCCGCCGAAGCCATAGCCACGCAGATGCGTTCGCTGGAAGACGCGATCGCGAGTGTCGAGCGGGACTATGCCAAGAGCCTGCCGGAGACCGATCCGCTGGCGGAGCTGGAACACATCTTTTCGTCGATCGATCGCAACAAGAATCAGCCGAGCCATACACGGCAGCCGGCCAAGGCCGAATCGGCCTGGCCGGCACCGCCCGCTGCAAAGCCTGAATCTTATCAGCCCGCGCCACCACCTGCCGCCAAGGTCGAGCCGAGCTGGCAAAGGGCGACGCCGGCGCCTTCCCAGCTGGCTCGCGCCGACACGCCTCTTCCAGGTATGGATGCCGACGAGGAGGAGGACGAGGCAGATGTCTTTTCCAGCGACGAAGAGCCGGTGTCGGACACCTTCCAGCGCCTGCGTCCCGCCGAGCGCAAGCGCAGCTATGGTGGGCTGATCGCGGCCGTCGTCGCTCTTCTGGTCGTAGCCGGCGGCGGCTACGGAATCTGGCTGAACAAGGATGCCTTCGGCAAAATGCTTGGGCTTGGCGGCAATCAGGTCGCCAAGACCGAGCCGGTGAAACCAGCGCCTGCCAAGCCGGCAACCGATGCCGCGGCAACGCCTCCGGCGCCCGCGGCTGGCGGCACGGAAGCCGAAAGCACGAAATTCACGCAGCGGCTGACGCCGCAGGGCAGTGAAGTCGACCCGGGTCCGGCCGGTGGCCAAAGCGGCATCGGCGAAGGCGAATCGGTCGCCGCGCTGACCACGCCGCCCTCGGCGACGAACGCACCGGCGATTTCCGCTCCGGCCGCAGGCACACCTGCCGCGGCAGCGCCCCCCGCTACAGGTGCCGCCCCCGCAACACCGCCTGCCAACGGAGCTGCCCCGGCAGCGCCAGCCGATGCTGCCGGCACGCCGACCGCACCGGCCGGCGCCGCGCCGCCCGCCACGGCAGCTGCGCCTGCGGAAGCCGCTCTGCCTGTCGGCCAGAAGGCGATCTTCTATGAGGAGCGCACCAGCACCGCCCAGGGTTCCGCCGAGCCCGGCAACATCGTCTGGTCGCTGGTGCAGGAATCGCCCGGTGGCGACCTGCCGCCGGAGCCGGCGATCCGCGCCGAGGCCACCATTCCCGGCAAGGACATCCAGTTGCGCATGACCATCCGCCGCAACACCGACCAGACACTGCCGGCCAGCCATATCATCGAGATGATTTTCCTGACGCCCGACGGTTTCGAGGGCGGCGGTGTCGACAACATCCTGCGCGTCGCCATGAAGGGTTCGGAGCAGGATGCCGGCAGCCCGTTGATCGGCATTCCGGCCAAGATCGCCGACGGCTTCTTCCTCGTCGCGCTCAACGATACCAAGGCCGACGAAGACGCCAACATGACCCTGCTTCGCGGCCAGGACTGGATCGACGTACCGGTCGTCTACAAGACCGGACGGCGGGCACTGCTGACCATGGAAAAAGGCATTCCCGGCGAGAAGGTGTTCGACGAGGCAATCAAGGCCTGGCAGGCGAAGACGGCGGGCTGAGAAGGAAGCCGGCCCGAAGCCTCGTTGACTCAGAAGCCCTGGAACAACATATCGAGCGCGGCGACGATGTCGTCGTGGTGCCGGGAGAGATTTCCCTCGGCATCCGGCAATTCAGAGGCCATCAAGGCTGACATGAACTGCGTGACCATTACATGATCTTTGCCATCGATAGCGAAGGTCGGATTTAGTCGGCGGCCCGGAACCGGGGCTATGTTGGGCGGCATCAACGGAATGACGACTCTTGTGCTCAGTCCTTCAAGAAGGTCGGACTGAACATCGAGAAAATAGCCGCCGCCTTCAGCATTCCGATAAAGATCGTAACGTGCCATCAAAACAGCCGGTATTTGGCCAATGGCAGTCCGTTGCGCCTGACGTATTCATTGGAGCTTTCAATGGCTTCTTTGTTTTCCTCTTGCCATCGACGCGTCTTTTCCGCCGCAATCGCTTTCGCGATCCCCGCCTCGGCGGCGCGGGAAATGTTGATGCCCAACGCTTTGGCGTCATTGATCAATTGAGAATCAATGGACGTGTTGACGGATTGCCGTTGAGGTTTTGGTGTCGATTGAAGCATGGAAATCGCTCTCTTTTATGCGCATAATATAGGCGCATAAAAATTCACACACAATCCCTTACCCTTCCATCTCCTCGCGCAGCATCTCCAGTTCCAGCCACTCTTCCTCCAGCGCCGCCAGCGTGGCGCGCTCCTTGTCGAGGGCGGCGATGGTTTTCTGGAAGGAGGCCGGGTCGCGCTCGTAATAGGCCGGATCGGCGATGTTGTTCTCCAGCCTTGAGATCGAAGCCGTCACAGCCTCGATTTTCTTGGGCAGCGATTCCAGCGCGAATTTCTGTTTGAACGACAGTTTCTTCGCCGGCCCCTTTGGCGCGGCCGCTTCACTTCTGGTCGTCACTGGCGCTTCGCCGTTTTCGGCCTTCGCGCGCGCCTTGCGGTCGTCCAGCCTGGTGCCGCCGCGCTGCGCCAGCATGTCGGAGTAGCCGCCGGCATATTCGATCCAGCGGCCTTCACCATCCGGCGCGATCAGGCTGGTCACGGTGCGGTCGAGGAAATCGCGATCGTGGCTGACCAGGATGACGGTGCCGGCAAAGCCGGCGACCAGTTCCTGCAGCAGTTCCAGCGTCTCCATATCGAGATCGTTGGTCGGCTCGTCGAGCACCAGAAGGTTTGCCGGCCGCGCCAGCACCCGCGCCAGCAAGAGCCGTGCCCGTTCTCCGCCGGACAACTCGCGCACCGGCGTGCGTGCCTGCTCCGGCTTGAACAGGAAATCCTTCATGTAGGAGACGACGTGGCGCTGCTCGCCATTGATGACGAGGTTCTCGCCGCGCCCGTCGGTGAGATATTGCGCCAGCGTCTCCTGCGGGTCGACCGCCTCGCGCTTCTGGTCGAGCGTGGCGATCTCCAGATTGGTGCCGAGCCGCACCGAACCGGCGTCCGGCTTCATCTCGCCGGTCAGCATCTTCAAGAGCGTCGTCTTGCCGGCGCCGTTCGGCCCGACCAGGCCGACGCGATCGCCGCGCTGGATGCGGGTCGAAAACCCCTTGACCACGGTGAGATCGCCAAAGCTCTTCTCGATGTTCTTCGCCTCGATCACCAGCTTGCCGGACTCGGCGGCGTCGCTCGCCACCATGGTCGCCGACCCTTCGGCACCGCGATGGCCGCGAAAACGCTGGCGCATGGTCTGCAACTCGCCGAGCCGGCGCATGTTTCGCTTGCGCCGCGCCGTCACGCCGTAGCGCAGCCAATGCTCTTCGCGAACGATCTGGCGGCCGAGTTTATGCTGCTCGCGCTCTTCTTCCTCCAGGACCAGGTCGCGCCATTCCTCGAAATGGCCAAAGCCCTTGTCCAGCCTGCGGGTCTGGCCGCGATCGAGCCAGATGGTGGCGCGCGACACACGTTCGAGAAAGCGGCGGTCGTGCGAGATGACGATCAGTGCCGAGGAGGTGCGGATGAGTTCTTCTTCCAGCCATTCGATGACCGAGAGGTCGAGATGGTTGGTCGGCTCATCGAGCAGCAGGATGTCTGGCTCCGGCGCCATCACGCGGGCAAGGGCAGCACGCCTCGCCTCGCCGCCCGACAGATCATTCGGACGTTCCTCACCCGACAGTCCGAGATGCTCCATCAGATAGCTGGCTCGGTAGGGATCGTCGGCGGGGCCAAGCCCGGCCTCGACATAGGCGCGGACGGTGGCAAAGCCCTCCATGTCCGGCATCTGCGGCAAATAGCGGATAGTTGCCGAAGGCTGGCGGAACACCTCGCCGTCCTGCGGCTCGATCAGGCCAGCGGCGATCTTCAGCAGGGTCGACTTGCCCGACCCGTTGCGGCCGACCAGTGCAATCTTGTCGCCGGCCGAAGCCGTCAAGGCGGCGCCGTCGAGCAGCGGCGTGCCGCCGAAGGTCAGTTTTATCCCGTCGAGGTTGAGAAGAGGCGGGGCCATGTCAGCTTTCAGGTAAGGGATAGGGATGAGCGAGCAGCATCGCGCGGCCATGGTCCAGTGCGATTTCGAGGCGGCCCTTGACCTCGTTGGAGATGGTCAGCGACGAACCGAACGCCACCTTGACGTGGTTCAGCGGCCATTTGGCGCCGGTGACGGTCAGGCCGGCGAGCTCGGAAAAGCCGAGCACCGAAAACAGCGTGCCATCGGCATAGTCGAAGCCGGCCGTTCCGCGCAGCAGGGGAATGCCCTCCTGGGCGCCGCTGGTCAGGAGCACATCAGTCCCGGCCTCGGCCAGCCGGAGGGCAAGCGCCAGATGCAGGAAAGCGTGGTCGGCGCGCTTGCCGCCGAAAGCACCGGCGAGCACCAGGCGGGTCGCGCCGCGCTCGAGTGCGGCGGCAATGGCCAGTTCGCCATCGGTCTGGTCCTTTTCCGCCGGGAAGGTCCGGCGCGGCACGGAAGCGAGATCGTCAGGCAGCTTGGCTGGCACGGAATCGAAATCGCCCACCCACAGTTCGGGCACGAGACCCAGCAGCCGCGCATGCCCGATGCCGGCGTCGGCGGCGATGACGCGGGAGCCTTCGGCCTGGCGGTCGAGCCGTGGCGTGCGGATGAGATCGCCGCCAAGCAGGATGGTGAATGTGCTCATATCGTGTGGCCCTTACCAGCCCGGCACGGGAAACGGAAGGCGGCAAACTCCCACTTGCATGGGGGATCGGCCCGGCCTATGTGTCGAAACGCTCTAACGGGGTGCCGGACGCGATCTTCGCGGACCGGCTGAGAGGCAGTCTCGCCAACCCGCTGAACCTGATCCGGTTTGTACCGGCGGAGGGATTAGACGTTTCGGACAGTCCGACGCCTCAATTCCTTTCAATTCGAACGAAGGAGGCGCCGATGCGCACGCATTTATACGCTCTAGTCTCAGCAATGGCCGTGGTCCTGTCCGGACCGGCCTTGGCCAAGGACAAACTCACCGTCTACACCTATGAGAGCTTTACCGCCGACTGGGGTCCGGGTCCCGTGGTGAAGAAGGAGTTCGAGGCCGAATGCGGCTGCGATGTCGAGTTCGTCTCGGTCGCCGACGGCGTCGCGCTGCTCAACCGCGTCAGATTGGAAGGCGCGTCGACCAAGGCCGATATCGTGCTTGGCCTCGACACCAATCTCACCGCCGATGCCAAGGCGTCAGGCTTGTTCGCGCCGCATGGCGGCGTAACTGATGTCAACGTGCCGGGTGGCTGGAGCGACGATACTTTTGTCCCCTTTGACTACGGATATTTCGCCGTCGTCTACGACTCCGAGAAGCTGAAGAACCCGCCGAAAAGCCTGAAAGAACTGGTCGAGGGCAGTGCCGATGACAAGATCGTCATCCAGGATCCGCGCACCTCCACGCCGGGCCTCGGTCTGCTTCTGTGGGTCAAGTCGGTCTATGGCGACAAGGCGCCCGAGGCCTGGGCCAAGCTCAAGGCGAAAGTGCTGACCGTGACGCCGGGCTGGAGCGAGGCCTATGGGCTGTTCACCAAGGGCGAGGCGCCGATGGTGCTGTCCTACACGACGTCGCCGGCCTACCACATGGTCGCCGAGAAGACAGAGCGCTATCAGGCAGCGTCGTTCGAGGAGGGCGAGTATTTGCAGATAGAAGTCGCGGGTATCACCACGGCGGGGGCCAAGAACCCGCTGGCGGCCAAGTTCATCGCCTTCATGACCGGGCCGAAATTCCAGGATGCCATCCCCGAGACCAACTGGATGTTCCCGGCCGGCAAGACCGACAAGCCGCTCAATCCGGCCTTCGACAAATTGGTCAAGCCGACCAAGACCTTGCTGTTCAGCCCCGACGAGGTCGCCGCCAACCGCAAGGCCTGGGTCGATGAGTGGCTGGCGGTGATGAGCAAGTAGGCTTGCGAGTTCTTTTGATGTTCGCGCCACTCCACCCCCCTCTGGCCTGCCGGCCATCTCCCCCTCAAGGGGGGAGATTGGCAGTGTCGTTGCTGGTTATAGTCCGGCAACGTTGGAGACTAGCGGAAGCATGGGTGGCGGCCGATCTCCCCCCTGGAGGGGGAGATGTCCGGCAGGACAGAGGGGGGCGCCAAGGAACGCAATCCTTTGTAATTGCCGCGATGGAAAGAATGGTGGTCCAGCGTGCAACGCGCGTCTGACCCCCGCATCACCGCTGGCACCCTCGCGCTCGCTGCAATCGCGCTGCTGATCGGCGGCGCGTTTGCCGGCCTGCTTTTCGAGGGCGCCCATGATTTCTCGGGCGCCTGGGCAGCCTTAGATCCCTATCTGCTTCGCGTCATTCGCTTCACGCTCTGGCAAGCGGCGCTCTCGACGCTGCTTTCGGTCATCCCGGCGCTGTTCGTGGCGCGCGCTCTGTCGCGACATCCACGTTTCTTCGGTCGCGCCTTCATCCTGCAGATATTCGCCGTGCCGTTGGCGCTGCCGGCTATTGTCGCAGCGCTCGGCATTCTGGCGCTTTATGGCCGTGCCGGCTATTTCGCCGGCGTGTTTGCCGTGATCGGCGGGGGAAGCTGGCCGGGCATCTTTGGCCTGTCCGGCATCCTCGTCGCCCATGCCTTCTTCAACCTGCCGCTGGCGACGCGGCTGTTCCTCGAGGCGCTGCAGACCATACCGGCCGACCAATGGCGGTTGGCGAGCCAGCTCGGCATGGCGGCGCGGCCGGCGTTCCGGCTGATCGAATGGCCAACGCTGCGCGCCGCACTGCCCGGCGTCGCCGGGCTGGTGTTCATGCTCTGCATCACATCCTTCACCATCGTGCTGACGCTCGGCGGCGGGCCAGCCGCGACGACGCTTGAGGTCGGCATCTACCAGGCGCTGCGCTTCGATTTCGATCCCGCGCGGGCCGTTACACTGACGCTGTTGCAGATCGCCTTGACCTTTATCGTTGTGCTGACCCTGACGCGCCTGGGCGCCAATGTGGTCGGCGACACCAATTTGCCGGTCGCGCAACGCCGCTATCTCTCGGTCAATCGGAGCGAGACCTGGTTGAACGCGCTAGTCATCATCCTGGCGCTGCTGTTCGTCGTAGGGCCGATGGCGGCAACCGTGGTGGCCGGGTTGGGTGCGGACCTCGGCCGTTTGGCCAGCGAGGCCACTGTCCGGCAGGCAACGCTGACCAGCGCGGCGCTCGCCTTCCTGTCGGCGCTGCTTTCGGTGATGCTGTCGCTGGCGCTGACCATGGCGCGGCGGGCACTGGCGCTGAACCGCCGTGCCGGCGCAAAGACACTGCTCGAACGCGCCACCGATACAGGCGCCGGTTTTGTCCTTGTCGTGCCGCCGATCGTCGTCGGCGCCGGCTGGTTCGTGTTGCTGCGCCATGCCGGCGATGTCTTTGCCATCGCCCCGGTCATGGTCGTCACCGTCAATGCGGTGATGGCGATGCCGTTCGCCCTGCGCGCCGTGCGTCCCGCCTATGATGCGGCGAGCGAGCGTCACGAACGGCTCTGCGCACAGCTCGGCATTGCGGGCTGGAACCGGCTGATGCTGGTCGACTGGCCGTCGCTGCGGCGACCGCTCGCCACTGCCTTCGCTTTCGCCATGGCGCTGTCGCTCGGCGATCTCGGAGTCATTGCCCTGTTCGGCAGTGATTCCGTGCAGACATTGCCCTACCTTCTTCTGGCACGGATGGGCAGCTACCGCACCGAGGATGCCGCCGGCCTGGCACTGCTGCTCGGCTTCGTCTGTCTCGCGTTGATCGTGGCGGCGCACTGGCTGGGAAGGGAGAAGGTCCGCGATGCGTGAGAGGGCGGCCAACAGGCTCGAAAAGGGCGCGCCGGTGCGGCTGGACAATGTGTCGTTCAGTTATGGCAGCTATGGCGATGCGCCACTTGTCTTCGACGTCGAGTTCGCCACGGCGAAGATCACCGCCATCATGGGTCCGAGCGGTTCGGGCAAGTCGACGCTGCTCAATCTGGTCGCCGGCTTCGAGACCCCACAATCGGGCCGCGTGCTGATCGGCGGGGCCGATGTCAGTGCCGAGCCGGCCTCGGCGCGGCCGGTGTCGATGATGTTCCAGGAGAACAATCTCTTCGCGCATCTTTCCGTCGAGCAGAATGTCGGGCTCGGCCGCTCGCCCTCCCTGGGACTGACCGAGGCGGACCGCGCCGCGGTCGCCGAGGCGCTTGCGCGCACCGGTCTCGCGGGCAAGGAGAAACGCCTGCCGCGCGAGCTCTCCGGGGGCGAACGCCAGCGCGTCGCACTGGCCCGCGTGCTGGTGCGCGACCGACCGGTGTTGCTGCTCGACGAGCCCTTCGCTTCGCTCGGACCCGCTTTGCGCGACGAGATGCTGGATCTGGTTGCTGCCGTTCATGCCGAACGCGTCATGACGGTGCTATTTGTCACCCACCAGCCCGAGGATGCACGCCGCATCGGCGAGCACATGGTGTTTGTCGACAATGGGTTGGTGGCCGCAATCGGCAAGGCTGATGATTTCTTTACCGGGGCTGGTCCGGAGGCGTTCCGGCGCTATATCGGCGCGGGTGCTGGATATTCCACATCACGCGATGTTGCCCGGAAGCGGACATAATTTACGGTCAAACCGGCTCCAGGCGATGTGGCGTTTGCTTGCCATGACCGGGGGAGTGTGGCTAGGTCGCCCTACCGGTCCGGCACAGGCCGTGATTTGCCTGCAGTATCCGCCGCCCGCCCTAAGGGACGGGCACGGATGCTGCAGCAGTTTGAGATAGCGCATGACACGTTCCGAAGATCGCCCCCGATTTTCGTGGTCATGCGCCGGGACCCGAAAGGAAGCCGTTCTGGCGATCGGCGCTAACACATTGGGAATGAAACCGCTGGCGCGTTTTCTCGCGCTGGCCGGTTTTGCCGTGGCGTTGGCAAGCTGCCAGATGTTCACGCCGCCGGAAGTTCAGGAATCCGGCTTCCAGCCTTCCGACAAGCCGATCACGGTGGACAACGTCGGCGCCAACAACAAGCTCGCCGAATTGGCCAAGGCGCAGCACCCGCGCATCCTGGCGACTTATGGCGGTGAATATTCCGACCCCAAGCTCGAACGCATGGTCGCCAAGGTGGTCGGTAGTTTGACGGTGGTGTCCGCCAACCCGACACAGACCTATCGCATCACCATTTTAAATTCGCCCAACGTCAACGCATTCGCGCTGCCGGGCGGCTATCTCTACATCACCCGCGGCCTCCTGGCGCTGGCCAATGATTCGGCCGAGCTTGCCGCCGTCATCGCGCATGAGATGGGCCACGTCACCGCCAATCACGGCCTGCAGCGCCAGCAACTGGAGGCCGAGGAAGGCCTGGCCACCAAGGTGGTTTCGGACGTGCTCGGCGACAGCCCGACCGCCAAGGCGGCGTTGATCCGTGGCAAGCTGAGGCTGGCGCAATTTTCGCGCAACCAGGAGCTGGAGGCCGACGCCATCGGCATCAAATCGATCGGCGAGGCCGGCTACGATCCTTTCGCCGCAGGCCGCTTCCTTCAATCGATGTCGGCCTATACCGATTTCCGCTCGATCAGCGGCGCCACCGATGCCAGCCTGGACTTCCTGGCCACGCACCCCAACACGCCGCAGCGCATCGATCTGGCGCAGCGCCATGCCCGCCAGTTCGGCGCGCCGGGCGTCGGCACGCGCGACCGCGATTCCTTCCTCGCCGGCATAGACGGCCTGCTCTATGGCGACACACCCGAGGAAGGCTATGTGCGCGGCGAAACCTTCCTGCACCCGGGCCTTGGCGTGTCGTTCACGGTGCCGGACGGCTTCATCATCGACAATTCGGCGGCAGCGGTGACGGCCACCGGCCCCGGCGACATAGCGATCCGTTTCGATGGCGTTTCCATCGACAAGAACCGGGCGCTGACGGACTATATCCGCAGCGGCTGGGTGGCTGGTCTCGTCGACAGCAGCGTCAAGCAGGAAACCATCAACGGCAATGAGGCGGCGACCGCGCATGCCGGCGCCGAAGGCTGGCAGTTCGACATTGCGGTGATCCGCGCCGGCGGCCAGGTCTACCGGCTGCTGACCGCGGCCCCTTCCGCCAGCACGTCGCTGGACACGATCGCCCGCTCGGTCAGCGGCTCGTTCCGGATTTTGAGCGCTGCCGAAAAGACGGCGCTGAAGCCGCTGCACATCCGCGTCGTCACCGTCCAGCCTGGGCAGACGATGGGTTCGCTTTCGGCGCAGATGGTCGGCGTCGACCGCAAGCTCGACCTGTTCCGCGTCCTCAATGCGCTGTCGCCCGGTGCCGCGGTTTCGGCCGGCGACAAGGTCAAGATCGTCACCGACAAGTAGGCGCCGCTGGACGCCTGCCGCCGTTCAGGCGGCAGTCGCGATGAACTCCGGATTCTGCTTCACCAATGCGACCTTGAGCTTTTCCATGGCGCGGGCCTCGATCTGGCGGACGCGTTCCTTGGAGATGCCGAGCGTTTCGCCGAGCGCTTCGAGTGTCGCGCCCTCGTCGTTCAGCCGCCGTTCCTCGATGATCCTCAGTTCCCGTGCGTTGAGCGCGCGAAGCGCCTCCCTCAGCCAGAGCGAGCGGCGCGCGACATCGATCTTGTCGCCGACGATCTCGTCGGGCAGCGGATCGTCCGAAATCAGGAAATCCATGCGCTCGGTCGAACCCGCATCGTCGGCAATAGGCATGTTAAGCGAGGAATCGGGCGCCGAGAGCCGCGAATCCATCATCGCCACATCGGCTTCGGAGACGCCAAGCGCCTCCGACACCTCGCGATAGAGCGTGGCGTTGGAGAGCGGCTCCGTGCCATTCGCCAACCGCGCGCGCAGGCGTCGCAAATTGAAGAACAGCGCCTTCTGGGCCGAGCTGGTGCCACCACGCACGATAGACCAGTTGCGCAGGATATAGTCCTGCATCGAGGCGCGAATCCACCATGTCGCATAGGTCGAGAACCGCACCTCGCGCTCCGGCTCGAAGCGGGCGGCGGCCTCGAGCAGTCCGACATGACCCTCCTGAACCAGGTCGCCGAGCGGCAGGCCGTAATGGCGGAATTTGGAGGCCATGGAAATGACCAGCCGCATATGGGCGACGGTGATGCTGTGCAGCGCGTTCTGGTCGTTGTCCTCTTTCCAGAGCAATGCAAGCCGATGCTCTTCGTCACGCTCGAGGTAGGGAGCCTTCATTGCCGCGCGGACCATGATCCGTCCTGCCGTGTCTTCCATCATGAGGCGCTCCCTGGGTGGTGCGGATGACTTTGCAAACTTGGCTGGCGCCCGGGTTGAAATGGCGGCGTCGTGCCCTACAACAGCCAGAACTGCCATGCGCGGGAAAGGTTCCGCGACCGTGGCGGCGGGATTGTGTTGCCTGAAGGATTCCCAGGACGGTTCGTGATGGCTGCGATGACGAGCAGAAAGTTCCAGTTGGAGAACTGGGTTTCATAAATCGGTTGTTTTTGAAATTCTGTTCCTTATTTTTTCGGCTTGCATCTGTCAGTTTCCAGCGCTCACAAATATGCCGGCCAGCCGGCCAAGGACGGGATCACAGAAAAATGAAATGGCTCAAGTCGCTCATTATCGCCGGAACGCTGCAGGCCCTGGCTGTCACTGCAGGCCATGCCGGCCCCAATCTCGACCAGATCAAGCACGCCGGTGTCATCAAGGTCGGCACGGAAGGCACCTATGCGCCGTTCACCTACCATGACACGTCCGGTGCACTGGTCGGCTTCGACGTCGAAATCGCCAAGGCGGTCGCCGACAAGCTTGGCGTCAAGGCCGAGTTCCTCGAAGGCAAGTGGGATGGACTGATCGCCGGCCTCGACGCCAATCGCTACGATGCCGTTATCAATCAGGTCGGCATCACCGACGCCCGCAAGGCAAAGTACGACTTCTCCGATCCCTACATCGCCTCCAAGGCGGTGCTGATCGTGCGCGGCGACAACACCGACATCAAGAGCTTCGCCGATCTCAAGGGCAAGAAGTCGGCGCAGTCGCTGACCTCGAATTTCGGCAAGCTGGCCGAAACGAACGGCGCCGAACTGGTCGGCACCGATGGCTTCGACCAGTCGATCCAGCTGCTTCTGACCGGCCGCGCCGACGCCACGATCAATGACAGTCTGTCGTTCCTCGACTTCAAGAAGCACAAGCCCGACGCCAATGTGAGGATCGCCGCGCAAGAGGAAAACGCCGACTATTCCGGCGTCATTGTGCGCAAGGGCGACCCGGAGCTGGTCGCCGCTATCAACAAGGCGCTGGCCGATATCAAGGCCGACGGCACCTACAAGAAGATCTCCGACACCTATTTCGGCCAGGACGTTTCGAAGTAATCCGGGAGGCGGGCCGGTCCGCCGCCCATGAGACTATCGAGCGGCGAGCCGTCTTTGACGGCCCGCCGCTTTTGTCGTGATATGGCCGACGCATTCTTGCTTTGACCAAGCTGCTTCGACCAATCTGGAGGGTCTTACGTGCCGCACTGGCTGCAACTGATGCTGGAGTCGCTGCCTTCGCTCCTGTGGGCGGCGCTGATCTTCACCGTGCCGCTGACGCTATTGTCCTTTGCTCTCGGCTTGACGGTCGGCCTGGGTGCTGCACTCGCCCGGCTGTTCGGCCCCAAGCCGCTGGTCGCGCTGGTGCGCTTCTATGTCTGGATCTTCCGCGGTACGCCGCTCCTGGTGCAGCTGTTCCTCATCTTCTACGGCCTGCCGTCGGTCGGGATCCTGCTCGACGCCTTCACGGCGGCGCTGATCGGCTTTACCTTGAACATCGGCGCCTACACGTCGGAAATCATTCGCGCGGCAATAGGCTCGGTGCCGAAAGGCCAGTGGGAAGCCGCCTATTCGATCGGCATGACCTGGGGCCAGGCGATGCGGCGCACCATTCTGCCGCAAGCCGGCCGGGTCGCGGTGCCGCCGCTCTCCAACACCTTCATCTCGCTGGTCAAGGACACGTCGCTGGCCGCCGCCATCACCGTGCCGGAGATGTTCCAGGCGGCGCAGCGCATCGTCGCCACCACCTATGAGCCGCTGATCCTCTATGTCGAGGCGGCGATCCTTTATCTGGCGCTGAGTTCGGTGCTGTCGGCCTTGCAGACGCGGCTGGAGATCCGGCTCAACCGCTATGGCGGCTTCCTGGAGGCACGCTCATGATCGGCCTCAGCAACATCGAAAAGCGCTTCGGCGACAATCTCGTGTTGAAGGGGGTGACGGTCACCATTGCCGAAGGCAGCGTCACGGCGCTGGTCGGACCTTCGGGCGGGGGGAAGAGCACCCTGCTGCGCTGCATCAACCTCCTGGAGATTCCGACTTCGGGCACGGTTCGGATCGGCGACGAGACGCTCGAATTCCACCCCGGCGGCAGGGTTCCGGCCAGGGATATCCAGCGCCTGCGGCTGCAGACCGGCATGGTGTTTCAGAATTTTCAACTGTTTCCGCATCGCACCGCGATCGAGAATGTCATGGAAGGGCTGGTGACGGTGCTGAGATGGCCGCCTGAGAGGGCACGCGAGCGGGCGCTGGCTTTGCTGGAGAAGGTGGGGATGGCGCACAAGGCCGACGCTTGGCCAGCGACCTTGTCCGGCGGCCAGCAGCAGCGCGTGGCGATCGCCCGCGCGTTGGCGCCGTCACCGAAAGTGCTGCTCTGCGACGAGCCGACTTCGGCGCTCGACCCGGAGCTGGCGCAAGAGGTGGTCGACGTGCTCGGCAAGCTCGCCAGCGAAGGCACGACCATGGTGATGGCGACGCATGATCTGCGCCTCGCCTCCAAGATCGCCCAGGAAGTGGTGTTCCTCGATGCCGGTGTCGTCGTCGAGAAGGGACCGGCCGCGGTGCTGTTCAACAATCCGGAGCAGCAGCGGACCAAGCGCTTCATTGCGACGCTGAAGCAGGAGGCTGAGAAGGAAGGCGGCGGCGAGGTGTAACTGCCGTCACGTCCTAGAAAGCGAAAAAACCCGGCACGATGAACTGACCCCTTAAAGTTGGACAGTTTAAGGTGGCGGCAGATTTAAGGGCTGGGTTCTGTATTGCACAGGGCTCAGCCCTTTCAGTTTCAATTTGATGCGATCATGATTGTAGTAGTGGATGTAATCCTCGATGCTGGCCTTGAGGCTCTGAACGTTCTCGAAGGTATTGGGGTAGAAGAGCTCGGATTTGAGTGTTGCGAAGAAGCTCTCGATAGGT
>NZ_RZRT01000070.1:0-26443 GCF_003998295.1 Mesorhizobium sp. M7A.F.Ca.US.011.01.1.1 | reverse complement strand
CCGCCTTGGAGGCTGGACCGGCTACTACGGCAAGCCCGGTCCCAAGGTCATGCGCATCGGCCTCACCGAATTCTGGGCCATAAAGTACGGCGCCAACCTCGGACTACGAAATGTGTGAATCCGATAGCACTTTCGTGGGGGCGAGGAACCAAGCCTTGCAGCGGCGGTGCAAGGTCTGCTTTCTGTCCTCACAGCTCCCGGATCGCTGCCAACCCCAGCCCTCTCACCCATGCTCGTCAGCGCACAGCGCTTGGTCGGACAGCGCGCGGATGACGTAGCAGTCGCCGACCGTCTGGCCATTGCAGCACGTGGCGATGCGTTCGAGCTCGGCCTCGAGTCGCTTCAACTGGGCAATCTTTTCCCGCACCGAGATCAATTGTTCCTCGGCGATCCGGTCGGCGTGGCCGCAGGGCTGCTCGGGGTGGCTGCTCAAGTCGATCAGCGAGCGGATGTCGTCGACGGCGAAGCCGAGGTCGCGGGCGTGGCGGATGAAGGCCAACCGCTCCAGCTCCTGCCTGGAATAGCGGCGCTGGTTGCCTTCCGAACGCTCGGGCGCGGCGACAAGGCCCATCTGCTCATAATAGCGGATTGTCGGCACCTTGACCCCGGTGCGACGCGAGAGATCACCGATCGAAAACATGAAATTTTCCCCTTGAAGCTCTAGTGACTAGAGCAATTATAGTGCCTGACATCAGCATTCAAGACGCATGCGGCGACGCCGCGCGGGCAAGACAGGCAGGTAATGTGATGACGACGCCGCTCAAGCAGGAAACGATCGGGCAGACACGGTTCAAGATCGGCGGCATGGACTGCGCCTCCTGCGCGGCCAAGATCGATACGGCGGTGCGTCGTCTCGACGGCGTCGCCGATGTCTCGGTTTCGGTGACCGGCGCCAGCATGACGGTCAGCCACAGCGGTTGGCTCAACGACGACAAGGTGCTGCGGCAGGTGGCGCGGCTGGGCTACGGCATCGTCAAGGCGGAAGGCGGGGCCGATGGGCGTGCTTCAGTGGCCAAGGATCATGATCATGCTGATCATGATCACAGCGATGCGGCGCCGGGGCAGGCGTGGTGGCGCTCCCGCCGTGCTGTGCTGACGCTGGCTTGCGCTGCAGCGCTTCTTGCCGCCTACGGCATCGGCCATCTTCTTCCTGCGGCCGAGCGCTGGGTCTTCCTTGCCGCCCTGCTGGTCGGCCTGGTGCCGATCGCACGGCGAGCGCTGATGGCGGCATTGGCCGGCACACCGTTCTCGATCGAGATGCTGATGACCATCGCTGCGATAGGCGCCGTGATGATCGGCGCCACGGAAGAAGCCGCCGCCGTGGTGGTGCTGTTCCTGATCGGTGAACTTCTGGAAGGTGTCGCAGCCGGCCGGGCGCGGGCGAGCATCCAGGGACTTGCCGATCTGGTGCCGAAGACGGCCTTGGTCGAACGCGCGAGCGGCACATCGGAAGTTCCTGCCGAACGGCTCGGCGTCGGCGACATCATCCTGGTGCGGCCGGGCGATCGTATCCCCGCCGATGGCGAGATCGTCGAGGGGGTTAGTGATATCGACGAGGCGCCGGTGACCGGCGAAAGCACGCCGAAGCACAAGGGTGTCGCGGACGTCGTCTTTGCCGGCACGATCAGCACCGACGGCGTGCTCAAGGTGCGGGTGACGGCTGCCGCGTCTGACAACACCATCGCCCGGGTCGTGCGGCTTGTGGAGGAGGCGCAGGAAGCCAAGGCGCCGACTGAACGCTTCATCGACCGCTTCTCAAGATACTACACCCCGGCGGTGCTGGCGGTCGGCGCGCTGGTTGCGCTGTTGCCGCCGCTGCTCATTGGCGGCGACTGGAACGAATGGATCTACAAGGGCCTGGCGATCCTGCTGATCGGTTGCCCCTGCGCGCTCGTCATCTCGACGCCGGCAGCAATCGCCGCTGGCCTTGCGACCGGCGCGCGGCGTGGCCTGTTGATGAAAGGTGGTGCGGTGCTGGAAGGGTTTCGCCGGATCACGGCGGTGGCCTTCGACAAGACCGGCACGCTGACCGTGGGCAGGCCCGTAGTCACCGACATCATGGCCTATGGCCGCGATGAACGCACCGTGCTGGCGCTGGCGGCAGCGCTCGAGCAGGGTTCCGGCCATCCGCTGGCCATGGCGGTCCTCGACAGGGCCAAGGCTGATGGTGCGCCGGTGCCGCCGGCTCTGGCGGCGAAGGCGATCTCGGGCAAAGGTGTCGAGGGCAGCGTCGGTGGCGTCGCCGTCTTCCTCGGCTCCGGTCCGGCGGCGGGCGAACGCGCCGACATGACGCAAGTGCAGCGCCTTGCCGTCGATAGCCTCAACGGGCAGGGCAAGACCGTCTCGGTGCTGGTCGCCGACGGCGTGGTGGCAGGGCTGATCGCCATGCGCGACGAGCCGTGACCGGATGCGGCGGCCGGGATCGCGGCGCTCAAGGCCGAAGGCATCCGAGCGGTGATGCTGACCGGCGACAACCGCCGCACGGCCGAAGCCATTGCCGCTTCGCTCGGCATCGAGGCGCGGGCGGAGTTGTTGCCCCAGGACAAGCGGCGCATCATCGGCGAATTGCAACACGAAGGGCTCAAGGTCGCCAAGGTCGGTGACGGCATCAACGACGCGCCGGCGCTCGCCGCCGCCGACATCGGAATCGCCATGGGCGGCGGCACCGATGTGGCGCTGGAGACGGCGGATGCGGCGATCCTGCATGGCCGCGTCATGGACGTCGTGCGGATGGTAAGATTGTCGCGGGCGGTGATGGCCAATATCGGCCAGAACATCACCGTAGCGCTCGGGCTGAAGGCGGTGTTCCTGGTCACCACCATTTTGGGTGTCACTGGCCTATGGCCAGCGATCCTGGCCGACACCGGCGCCACCGTGCTGGTCACCGCCAACGCCATGCGCCTGCTGCGTTGGCGCGGGTGAAGTGTTTTTGGTTGATCCCGATCTTTTCGGAAAACCGGCGTCCACTTTTCCGGATCGTGATCTACTCGGCTGGGGCCGTCAGCGGCGGCGTGGCGTTGCTGCGCCCTTCCCAGACATAGGATGCCAGCGCCACCGCCAGGGCGACCAGCATGGCGATGGCGCCGAGCAAAGGCAGGCTGCGATAGCCATAGCCGCTGTTCAGCATCGCGGCGCCCAACGAAGCGGCCAGCGCGATGCCGACATTGAAGCCGGACGGAATGAGCGACGAGGCGAGATTCGAGGCGTCCGCCGTCCAGGCCAGGATGCGGGTCTGGATCGGTGTGCCGATGGCGAAGTTGAGGCCGCCCCAGACGACGATCGCCACAACCATCGGCAGGGGATAGGGGCTGACGGCGTAGATGACGGCCAGCGTCACCGCCTGCAGGGCCAGCATGGTGATCAATGACGGCATCAGCTTCCAGTCGGAGAGCTTGCCGCCGAGGAAGACTCCCAGGGTGGCACCGACGCCGTTGAGCAGCAGCACCCACGGCACTAGGTTCTCGTCGAGCCCGGTGACCTCCAGCAGTGTCGGGGTGATGTAGGTGAACAGGCCGAACTGGCCGATCATCAGCATCAGCATCAGGATCAGCGAGGTCCAGACCTGCTGGCGGGCCAGCACGCGGACCTCGCGGGCGAAACCGGCAGGCCTGACCGACGATCCGGTGGTGCGCGGCAACAGGGCTGCCATGGCAAGCGTTGCCGCCACGCCGAGCGCGCACATCACCCAGAAGGTGGCACGCCAGCCCCAGATGTTGCCGATCGCGGTGCCGGCCGGCACGCCGATGACGTTGGAGACGGTGAGGCCGGACAGGATGACGGCGACAGCCATGCCGCGCTGGTCCTCGCGCACGAGACCGACGGCGACGACCATGGCGACGCCGAAATAGGCGCCATGCGCGACCGCCACGGCAATGCGCAACAGTAGCATCGAGGTGAAGTCGGGC
Source organism: Mesorhizobium sp. M7A.F.Ca.US.011.01.1.1 (assembly GCF_003998295.1). NCBI lineage: Bacteria > Pseudomonadati > Pseudomonadota > Alphaproteobacteria > Hyphomicrobiales > Phyllobacteriaceae > Mesorhizobium > Mesorhizobium sp. M7A.F.Ca.US.011.01.1.1. Next base: position 22,538 of record NZ_RZRT01000070.1, on the reverse strand, counting down.
GCCAGCGCGCAAGCCGCCTGGCCGATGGTGAAGGCGATGGCGAGGCCGAGCAGCAGGCTCTTGCGTGACAGCGACTTGGTGGCGAGCGCCAGCAGCGGGCCGCCGATGGCGATGCCGCAGGCGTAGCCGGAGACGAGGTAGCCGGCCGAGGGGACCGAAACGCCAAGACCTTGCGCCACCTGCGGCAGCACGCCGGCAATGACGAATTCGGTGGTGCCGAAGGCAAAAGCGGCAATGAACAGGGCTATGAGCGGAAGCGACATGGCAAGGCCTTAGCTGGAACGGCCTCAAACCACGGATGGGCTTTGCGGGCAATGAAGAAATTTTTGTCGCGAGTTTAGGTTTTCTTCAGTGAGCGAGGCGGTGAAGTGCCAATCTCCCCCACGAGGGGGGAGCTCGGCTGCTTCTCAGCTCGCCTTCAACCGCGACCCAGTGAGCAGACCGCGCTCTTCGAGTACCGGATAGGCCATCGACGCCAGCAGCGAATTGATCTGCTTCAGGTCGCGGATGGTGTCGAGATGGATCGAGCTGGTCTCGACGCTCTTGGCGGTGCCGTCGCGCAGCCGCACGAAATGGCTGGCGCTGGTTTCCTTCTCGCGGTCACGCAGCTGGTCCTTTTCCAGCACCAACTGGCGGGCAGTCTCGGGATCGCGCGACACCAGCACATTGAAGGCAAGCCGCGCATTGGCCAGCACCGAGCCATGGAAGGCGCACAGCTCGCTCCAGCCCTCGTCGGTGAATTCCAGCCCGCGCTCGAACTTCTTCTTCACATGCACCAGCATGTTGCGCACGATGATGTCGCCGACCTGCTCCAACTTGACGCAGGCGCCGATCAGCTCCTGGCAGCGCAGCGCCTCGTCTTCGGTCAGCGGATTCCTGGTCAACTTGGCGAGGTAGAGCTTGATCGCCGCGTGCCTGCGGTCGACGCGGTCGTCGAGTGCGGCCAGCGCCTTGATCTTGTCGGCATCGGCACTTTCATAAAGTTCGATTATGCGCTTGAGCATGATCTCGATCGTCTCGCAGACCCGCACCACCTCGCGGGTGGCGTTGGCCAGCGCCTGGCTCGGCACGTCCAGCGCGCTCTCGTTGAGCGCCGACAGCTCGACGACGTCGAGCGTGGAGGCCGGCGCCGGCTTGGTGCCCAGTGCGACGATCTTCTCCGAGGCGCGGTAGACGAAGCCGGCCAGCGGCAGGCCGGCGAGCAGGATCAGCACATTGAACAGGATGTGGGCATTGACGATCTGATCCGCGGCCGTCGAGCCAATAAAGGCGAAGTGTGGCCTGAAGATCATGACCAGGATGAGCATGATCAGCGAGCCAAGACCGCGCATCAAGAGGTTGCCGATCGGCACGACGCGCACTTCGGGGCTCGACGAGCGAGTCAGCATCGGCGCGATGATCGAGGAGCCGAGATTGACGCCGAGGATAAGAACGACGCCGAGTTCAGGCGTGATCAGGCCGCGGCCTGCCAGCGTCGCCATCAACAGCACCGCCGCGATGCTCGACTGGAACAGCCAGGTGATCAGCGCCGCCAGCAGATAGGCGGTGATGGAATCGGTCGAGAAGTAGTTGATGATGACCGGCATGAGCTGGCTGTTGCGCAGCGGCTCGGATGCCTGGCCGATCATCTCCAGCGACAGGATCAAAAGGCCGATGCCGACCAGGATGCGGCCGGACTGGCGCCAGTCGCGCCGCTCTGTGGCCATGAACATCACCGTGCCGGTGATCAGGCACAGCGGCACCAACAAGGTGAGATCGAAGGTCAGCAGCTTGACCACCAGCGCCGAGCCGATCTCGGCGCCGCGCACTGCCAATTGGCCCGCGGCGCCCGAGACGATGCCAGAGCCGGCGAAGGAGCCGACCAGCAGCGTGACGGCTGTGGAACTCTGCAGGGCGATGGCAAGGCCGGTGCCGGCCAGCACCGCCATGATCGGATTGCGCATGGTGGCGCGCAGGCGATGGCGCAGCACGTCGCCATAGGCGCGTTCGACGCCGGTCTTCACCATGCGGGTGGCAAACAGCATCAGCGCCACGGCGCCGGCCAGATGCAGAAGGACGACGGACCCGCTCATTTCGCCCCCCGCATGCAAACAGGATGCGCGTCCTGTTTGGCGTGGCGATCAGAAGGGAAAACGAGGGTACGAATCATGTTCATGGCGGTGACTTATAATAACTCGAATATTTTAGCCGGATAATAAAATCTTGTCGATTTCAAGGGCCGTTGCAGCGCGACGGGCGGTGTCGGAAAATGGACGGACGCGCAAATGGTTGCATTGCGGGGCGGGCTCGAAGCAACGGATAGGCAGAGTTAGCAGCGCGACCGGCGCCTGCCTTTGCGAATTATGTTCAGCTCTATTGGGTAAATAAAGGAAATCATTACACAATTGTAATGCAGGCGTTCAGCTCCGGTTCATCGGTGGCCCGCTATTCCTCTGGCATCGACAACCAAGGAGACTTCTCTTGAAACGCATTGTCCTTTCCGCACTCGCTTTCTCGATGCTGGCGGCTACGTCGCTCACCGGCCAAGCCGCACCGCTGAATGCACCGAACGCTCCGCAGTCGAATTACAGCCAGGTCGACTGGCAAAAGCCCACCAACAGGGATGTCAAGAAGCGCTTCGTCCAGAAGCGCGTCATCCATAAGAAGGTCATCGTGAAGCGCAACAACTGGCGCAACGGCCATAAATATTCAGGCTGGAGACAGCACCAGCCAATCCGCGACTACGGCCGCTACGGCCTGCATCGTCCCGGTCGCGGCCAGGAATGGATCCGCGTCGGCAACGACTATGTGTTGGTCGGTGTGCTCTCCGGCGTCATTTTCGGCGCGCTTGCCGCGCATTAAGCGGTCCCCAGGCGGATATTGGAAAGAGGCGGCCCGCAACGGCCGCCTCTTTTGCCTGTGGAAACCGGGTATGGCCCGCATTAAGGGTCGTCGGATTTCGCGGGTATGATTATATAATCGGGAAACGAGTTCCCCGATGCGCTTTCCACCCGCCTTCCTCGACGAGATACGCGACCGCGTGCCGATTTCATCGGTTATCGGCCAGCGCGTCGCGTGGGACCGGAAGAAAACCAACGCGCCGCGGGGCGACTATTGGGCCTGTTGTCCGTTCCACGGCGAGAAGAGCCCATCCTTCCACTGCGAGGATAAAAAGGGCCGCTACCATTGTTTCGGCTGTTCGGTTTCGGGCGATCATTTCAAGTTCCTCACCGAACTCGACGGGATGAGCTTTCCCGAGGCGGTTGAGAAGATCGCCGACATGGCCGGTGTGCCGATGCCGGTTCGCGATGCGCAGGAGGAGCGGCGCGAAAAGGAACGCGCCAGCCTGACCGACGTCATGGAGATGGCGACCGCCTTCTTCCAGGAACGGCTGCAGGGGCCGGAAGGCGCCAAGGCGCGTGCCTATCTGCGCGACCGCGGACTGACGCCGGCGACGCAGCAATCGTTCCGGCTCGGTTTTGCGCCCGACAGCCGCAATGCGCTGAAGGAGCATCTCGCCGCCAAGGGCGTGCCCAAGGCCGACATCGAGGCTTGTGGACTGGTGCGCCACGGCGACGACATCCCGGTTTCCTATGACTGGTTCCGTGACCGCATCATGTTCCCGATTCCGGATTCCCGGGGCAAGATCATCGCGTTCGGCGGCCGTGCGCTGCAGCCGGATGCGCTGGCCAAATACATGAACTCGCCTGACACCGAGCTCTTCCACAAGGGCAATGTGCTCTATAATTTCGCCCGCGCCCGCAAGGCCTTGGCCAAGGGCGGCACGGTCATCGCCGTCGAAGGCTATATGGACGTCATCGCACTGGCGCAGGCCGGCTTCGAGAACGTCGTGGCGCCGCTCGGCACCGCGCTTACCGAGAACCAGCTCGAACTGCTCTGGCGCATGGCGCCGGAGCCGATGCTGTGCTTCGACGGCGACAAGGCCGGGCTGAAGGCAGCGTGGCGGGCCGCCGACATGGCGCTGCCATCTGTGCAGGCCGGCCGCTCGGCGCGCTTCGCGCTGCTGCCGGAAGGCAAGGATCCCGATGATCTGGTCAAGGCCGAAGGACCGGATGCGTTTCGTCGCGTTCTGGCCGAGGCGCGGCCGCTGGTCGACCTTTTATGGATGCGTGAGACGGCGGGCGGCGTCTTCGATACGCCGGAGCGGCGGGCCGAGCTCGAGAAGACGCTGCGCGAACTGACCAGCCGCATCCGCGACGAAAGCCTGCGCTACCACTACCAGCAGGAGATGCGCGAGCGTGTGCTGAGCTTCTTCGGCTCGCAGCGCGGCACCAGGCAAAGCGGCCGCCAGGATGGGCGCCCGGGCCAAGGCAAGACGGCCGCACCCGGCGGGCAGTTCGCCAAGAGCGGTAGCGGCCGCATTGCGATCACCGAAAGTCTCGGCCAGTCGGCTTTGGTCAAACGTGGCGGCGAGGGGATGTCGGTGCGCGAGGCGACGATCATCGTCGCATTGGTCAACCATCCGGCGCTGATCGACGAGAATTTCGCTCATATCGAGTTCCTCGATCTCGCCAACTCCGATCTGAGGCGGCTGCATGGAGCGATTCTCGACGCGATGGCGCACGACATGGCCGATGACCGGCAGGCGGTGATTGCGACGATCGAACGCGCCGGCTGCGCCGAGATCTGGGAGCGGGCCGTCGGGCTGATCCGGCGGATGCGGCAATGGCCGGCGCTGGAGACCGCCGCCCTTGAAGATGCCCGCGATGCTTTCAGCCAGGCGCTGCACTTGCAGCGCAGCGCGCGCACCTTACATAAGGAGCTGAAACAGGCGGAAGCGGCGCTCGCCACCGATCCCACAGACGAAAACTATCGGCATCTGATCGAAATTCAGGCGCAATTCCAGGATGTGCAGGCCACGGAAGCGCTGATCGAAGGGTTTGGCGTCTCCTCGGGCAGGGCTGGGCGAGCTTAGTTGGAAGCGAGTGAATTGGGAAAGCGTCGTTGCGCGTCCAAATGGCGCGTAACGGGCTAAGTTGGGTAATTGATTCGCTTTTTTCATGCGAATCATGCGAGAGGCGCTTGACCTTCTGGCAGATTGGCGGAATCAGGACGATTCGAAACGTTAACCCGAACCCGCGTCACGGGAAAACAAGCGATGTGAGGTACTGGTCACTGGACAGGCAGCCCGCCTGCCACAGATATCAGGGTTAATCTGGACTTAATGCATGTCGCCCAAAAGGGGAAACCCGATTTGGGCAACGACATACACCAAACGAAACGAGTTGATGCAGTTACTGGCCCGGTGAAGCGCGTTTCATAAGCGAGCGCATCCGATTTGACTGGTCCGACAGCTTACGCGGCTTTGAAGTTCGGCCGCTAGGAGAAGATAAAGACTATGGCGACAAAGGAAAAGGAAGAGGTCGAAACTGAACGCGAAGGCGCCACCGATGGCCCTCTGCTCGACCTTTCCGATGATGCTGTCAAGAAGATGATCAAGGCCGCCAAGAAGCGCGGCTATGTCACCATGGACGAGCTGAATTCGGTGCTGCCCTCGGAGGAAGTGACCTCCGAGCAGATCGAGGACACGATGGCGATGCTGTCCGACATGGGCATCAACGTGGTCGAGGACGACGAGCAGGGCGAGGAGCCCGAGGCCGCCGACACCGCGGCCGATGCCGAGGAAGACGCCAACGAGTTGGCTGAGCAGACCGGCACCGCGGTCGCCGCCACCACCACCAAGAAAGAACCGACCGATCGCACCGACGATCCGGTGCGCATGTATCTGCGCGAGATGGGCTCGGTGGAGCTTTTGTCGCGCGAGGGCGAAATTGCCATCGCCAAGCGCATCGAGGCCGGCCGCGAGACGATGATCGCGGGTCTGTGCGAAAGCCCGCTGACCTTCCAGGCCATCATCATCTGGCGCGACGAACTCAACGAATCCAAGATCCTGCTGCGCGAGATCATCGATCTCGAAGCCACCTATGCCGGCCCCGAGGCCAAGCAGGCGCCGGTGGTCGAGCGCGTCGAGGAAGCCAAGGTCGAGGACAAGCCGCGCCGTTCGCGCGACGAAGAAGACGACATCACCAATGTCGGCGCCGATACGCGTGGGCTGACGGATGACGACGACGAAGACGAGGACGAAGCGAGCCTGTCGCTGGCCGCGATGGAAGCCGAACTCCGCCCGCAGGTGATGGAGACGCTCGACGTTATCGCCGACACCTACAAAAAGCTGCGCAAGCTGCAGGACCAGCAGGTCGAGAACAGGCTCGCCGCCGCGGGCACGCTGTCGCCCAGCCAGGACCGCCGGCTGAAGGAGCTCAAGGACCAGCTGATCAAGGCGGTGAAGTCGCTGTCGCTCAACACGGCGCGCATCGAGGCGCTGGTCGAGCAGCTTTACGACATCAACAAGCGCCTGGTGCAGAACGAAGGCAAGCTGCTCAGGCTGGCCGAAAGCTACGGCGTGCGCCGCGAAGAGTTCCTGAAGGAATATCAGGGTTCCGAGCTCGACCCGAACTGGACGCGCTCGATCGGCAATCTGACATCGCGCGGCTGGAAGGAATTCACCAAGAACGAGAAGGATGCGATCAAGGACCTGCGCGCCGAGATCCAGAACCTCGCCACCGAAACGGCGATCTCGATCCTGGAATTCCGCAAGATCGTCAATCAGGTGCAGAAGGGCGAGCGCGAAGCGGCGATCGCCAAGAAGGAAATGGTCGAGGCCAACCTGCGCCTCGTCATCTCCATCGCCAAGAAGTACACCAATCGCGGCCTGCAGTTCCTCGACCTGATCCAGGAAGGCAATATCGGCCTGATGAAGGCGGTCGATAAGTTCGAATACCGCCGCGGCTACAAGTTCTCGACCTACGCGACATGGTGGATCCGACAGGCGATCACGCGTTCGATCGCCGATCAGGCGCGTACCATCCGCATTCCGGTGCACATGATCGAGACGATCAACAAGATCGTGCGCACCTCGCGCCAGATGCTGCACGAGATCGGCCGCGAGCCGACGCCGGAAGAACTGGCCGAAAAGCTTGCCATGCCGCTCGAAAAGGTGCGCAAGGTCTTGAAGATCGCCAAGGAGCCGATCTCGCTCGAAACGCCGGTCGGCGACGAGGAGGATTCGCATCTGGGCGATTTCATCGAGGACAAGATGGCGATCCTGCCGATCGACGCGGCGATCCAGGCCAATCTGCGCGAGACCACCACGCGCGTGCTGGCCTCGCTGACGCCGCGCGAGGAGCGCGTGCTCAGAATGCGCTTCGGTATCGGCATGAACACCGACCACACGCTGGAAGAAGTCGGCCAGCAGTTCTCGGTCACCCGCGAGCGTATCCGCCAGATCGAAGCCAAGGCGCTGCGCAAGCTCAAGCACCCGAGCAGGTCGCGCAAGCTGCGCAGCTTCCTGGATAGCTGAGACTTACCGATGCAAAGAGAATTCAAGGGCGCCGATGGCGCCCTTTTTGTTATGGGACGCACTCTTGCGGGCCAGGCTCTTCGGGAGGATAATTTCCGTGTCGGATGCATTTTCTGGGCGACAACCCGGATGCCCGCCCCGGCGAAGCCGCCGTGCTCCGTGGCCCCGGAGGGAGGTGTGCCATGACAAGTTACATCGTGCTGATGAACTGGACGGAGCAGGGTGCCAGGAACGTACGCGAGTCACCGAAGCGGCTCGACGCCGCCAGGAAGCAACTGGGAGACATGGGCGGATCGTTCAAGGCGTTCTACCTGACCATGGGCGAATACGATATGGTGGCTGTGGTCGAAGCGCCCGACGACGCGGTGCTGGCGCGCTTCTCGCTGATGCTGGCGGCAGCGGGCAATGTCAGGACGCGGACGCTGAAGGCCTTTCCCGAATTAGCCTACCGCGAGATCATCACCTCGCTCGGATAGGCACCGCAGTGCAAGGGCCGGAGCGGCTGGTCCGAGACAGCCTCGTTCGCGCGCAACCGCTCGAGCGACGTCTTGACGGCGCCTGATCGTTCGTGGTCCTTCAGGTTGCGCCACCAACCCAACCAATGCCGGGACAATGCTGACCGTCTGGTACAACACGCGCTGCCCGGTCTGCGATGCCGGCATCAGCAGGCAGAAGCGGCGACTGATCGAAGCGGTCAAGGCCGGGCGGATCGAGTTCCGAGACATCAATTTTGAACCGGCAGCGCTTGCCGGGCATGGCGCGTCGCTTGAGGACATCCGCCGCCGGCTGCACGCCACCGATGCGGCGGGCAGGCTGCTGGTCGGCGCCGATGTCGCGATTGCCGTTTGGCAGGCAACGCCGGGCGAGGGCTGGCTGGCGATGGTGTTCGGCAATCCGTTTGTCTTGCCGCTGACACGCTTTGCCTATGATCGTTTCGCCGACCTTCTCTATGCCTGGAACCGGCGCAAGGGTCGCTGGTAGCGGTTCGTCATTGATGACCGCAGGGCAAAAGGTCCGGAGGACATCTCCGGACCTTTTTCGTGCGAGTTATCGGCTGGCCGGCTCGCAGAGCGCGCCGACGATGCGGCGTACCACCGGCAGCACCAGCAGCAGCGTCGGAAACGCCACCAGCCAGGACAGGCCCCAGGCGGTCAGCCAGATGGACGGCAGCTCGGGGTGGAAGCCAAGGCTTTTCAACGTCGAGATGAACGAGACGATGAAGGTCATCAACAGCGACAGCACCAGCGGGCTAAGAACAGCGGCATAGCGCGCAGGCAGCTTCCTGCGCTGATGTCTTGCAGTCATTTTGAGAGTTTCCCTGAAGTATCCGGTCCGTCGCTTTTGGCATCCATTCGCCGGTGACCGGCAAAATTGCCCGGAAAGACCGGGGTTGGATGCGTTGCTTGACGTCAGACGCTTACGGAGCAGCCGAGGCGCTCGCGGGCCTTCTAGCGGTACGTTCCGGTGAAAGCAAGCCTCTGGCGCCGCATTCAGATACATCGTAAGATATATCTTGACTCCATCGATTGGCTTGCCTAATTAAGATATATCGTAAGATACAACTCAAGGAGCAATCAATGCACAAACATTTTGGGAACAATCATTTCGGCGAGCGCATGTTCATGCACATGGCCGGCAAATTCGGCGGCAAATTTGGTGGCAGAGGGGGCGGCGGTTTTGGCCCGTTCGGGCACGGCGGTCGCGGTGGCGGGCGGGGCGGCCCGGGCGACATGTTCCGCGCCGGGCGCATGCTGGCCGACGGCGACCTCAAGCTGATCACGCTGTCGCTGCTGGCCGAGGCCCCGCGCCACGGCTACGACATCATCAAGGCCTTGGAAGAGCGCACCAGTGGCATCTACAGCCCGAGCCCGGGCGTGGTCTACCCGACGCTGACCTTCCTGGAAGAGGCCGGCTATGCCGCCTCCGCCGCCGACGGCAACAAGAAGGTGTTTTCGATCACCGAAGCGGGCCAGGCGCATCTCGCCGACAACCGCGAGATGATCGACGGCGTGCTCGACAATCTCGAGCGCTTCGGCCGCAAAATGGCCAAGGCGCGCGACTGGTTCGGCTGGAACGACGAGAGCGAAGAGGGCGGGCGTCGTAGCGGCCGGGGTGGCCGCGGGGATCGTTCGGAAGCGCGCGACGAATTCCGCGCAGTCCGCCACCGGCTGCGCGCGGCTCTGGGTGACTTCGTCGACGCCCCGGCCGACAAGCAGGCCGAGGCGATCGCCATCCTCGAAGCCGCCGCCGAGGCTCTGGAAGCGCTGTCGCACAAGTAAGCTCGTCCAGCCGACCGGACGCAGCCCTTGCCCGCTGGGCCAAGGACCGATAGTGAAATTCATCCCGCGTCACTCTACATGGTGCGGGATGAATGCTGTTGGAGGAAGCCCGATGTCTTTTCTGAAGCGTCTTTTCGGCGGTGGCGCCAGCGGAGCCGAAACGGCTGGGCCAACGAGCGCAGCGCCGGCCAAGCAGGTCGAGCACAAGGGCTTCCTGATCAGCGCCATGCCCTACAAGGCGGATGGCCAATACCAGACCTGCGGCGTCGTCTCCAAAGAGATCGACGGTGTGGTGAAGGAACACAAATTCATCCGTGCCGACCGTTTCGCCGGGCTCGACGACGCCGTCGACATCTCGATCAAGAAGGGCATCCAACTGGTCGACGAGCAGGGCGACCGGATTTTTGGGTAGATCACCGCCAGCAGGTCACTGCCTAACCATGCGGGCCTTTGCGCCACGATGGACCTCTCGGTCCGGGTTGACGTACGACCGCCGGCGGATCAACTCGTCCTGGCGGGATCGATCGTCATCAGGCGGGTCCTGGCCTCGATCAGATGCCTTCTCGCGGCCCTTATCCGGCCGCACAATGCCAAGTTAAGAGCGACGCCGCCTTCCTCGTCCAGCAAGTCATTCGCGCGCTTCAGAGAGCGCTCAGCTCTCCTTATGCGCAGTCTGGCGTTAGCCGCTTCGATGCTGTGAATTTCAATCATTGTGCCGCGTCCTTTGCGGTTCCGGTCCCTTCATGGACTAAACCGCCGCTGATCCTATTGGTTCCGGCGCTGAGACTATGGCTGCGGTTTCGGCTATTTCGTTGTGGTGTTGAATTCACGGTTTGCCGCATAATCGATAACGAAGGTGCCCTCGGGAGCGCGAACGCCCTGCCTCACATTTGAGATGATCACCGTCGTGGTAAGTCCTTTCTCGTCGGTGAGGCTCCATCTGCGCAGATCGAGCGATTTTCTGTCGAACACCATGGAGATGTTCGAATTGCCGAAAGCCGATCTGTCGGCCAGCTTGACGGTAACTTGGGCGCCGTCGTCTCTGATGCTTTTGACGCGACTGCCGGAGAAGTCGACCTTGTTGTCGAGCAGCAGCTTAAGCGGCGTCTTCGAGAGAGCATAAAGCCGCGATGTCTTCAGTTTCCTGTTGTAAACCACCAGGGATTTGCCATCCGCGATCACGCTGACCCCAGATTGGCCTGCATAGTTGAACCGGATCTTGCCTGGGCGTTGGAGAAAAAACCTGCCGTGTTTTCTTTCCGCTTTCGGGCCCGACTGCACGAAATCCCCTGACATGGATTTCACCGATGAGAGGTGATCGGCAATCGTCTTCGCTTCAACCGGCGCGGCCGAAGCCCCGGCATTCACCGCGGCAACGCCGATAACGGCACACAAGAAACCCAGCAGCTTTTTGATCCGATAGGCCATTCGATTAACCCCAGCAGACGCGTGATCGAAGGAGATCACGCGCCTTGAGATCAGTAGCCGTTCGGGCACCGCGCGACGTAAACCCGGCCGTACCGATCGCGATATCTGCACTGGCCGGCTTCGCTGGCGTGGCCGATGACGGCCCCGGCTATCGCTCCAACCGCACCGCCAACAACCGCCCCTTCCACAGGGTCTCCGGCCACCGCGGCGCCTACGGCCGCGCCACCCAAGCCGCCGACGGCGGCGCCTTGTTCGGTACGGGAGCACGCCGAGAGCGGAATGAGCAGGCTCAAAATGAGCAGCGTCTTTTTCATTGGTTCTCTCCTGGGGCTACTATTAGCCAAAACTTAAATGCTCAAGAGAGCTTTTCGATCCATCGACCGTTGCCTGCCATTCAAGCCTGGCCGTGGCGGAGCCGCGTGCCCTCCGGCTCAAACGTCCGCAATCGCCAAAAGCCAAGCCAGGATATCGAGCAACAGAAACAGCAGCGCAATCTGCAGCGCCGTCCGCAGCCGCTGGATAATTCGCCAGTTGCCGGCCATGTCCGCCTTGATGCGAAGGGCAAGCGCGCGGCGCATGGCCGACATCGTGCTCGGCCTATCGCCGTCGACATATTGATGGAGCAGCTCTTCCGGATCGAAGCGGAATGTATATTGGTGGTAGGGCCAGAGCATGAAGACGATCAGCCCGCCGATGCCGAACAGCAGAGCCACCGCGGTCCAGTCCCAAGCTCCAAGACCATTGGCAAGGGCCGCGCCGCCGAGCAACGAGTTGGCGAATGCGGTAGCAAAGACAAGGCTGCCGGCGCGGGTGCTCATGTTCTCCACGAGGGTCTGCTGTTGCGTGAGACCTCTCACCGCTTCCTGATAAATGAATGCAAGACGCGGATCGTCGTCGGCAACAGCGCTTGCGGCAATTCTGTTGCTTTCGCTTTCACTCGGATGTTCGGCCATCAGGGTGTCCTCTCTGGCGTGGACTGGATGCGCGAGGTCAGTCGAGATCCCACGGTGCAAATGTTGTCCGTGGACTGCCCCGCGCAAGGGGGGGAACGGATGAAACAGGGGACAGGATCCGCGGCGAACCTTGCTGGCCAGGCTGGTTGCGTGCCTGGCCAGCAAGGTTTGGGAAATCGACCCGGACTAAGCCACTTGCAACTCCCTGCGCGGAAGTGGCGGGAACGCGATGGCGATGCCGACCGCCCCGAGCCCGATAAGAGCCGAGCCGATGAACAGCCAGGAATAGTTGGCGTAGGCGTCGAACACCATGCCGCCGGCAAGCGGTCCCAATGCCATGCCGAGGCTGGACAGCATGGTGGCGGCGCCGAACACGGTGCCGAGGATGCGCTGGCCGAAATATTCGCGCGCCAGCACCGCATAGAGCGGCATGACGCCGCCATAGGTGGCACCGAAGATAACGGCCAGCATGTAGAACTGCTCAAGCCGGCTGATCGAGAGATAGGCGGCAATGACGATCGCCTGGATCGCCAGGCCCGCGATCAGCACCGGCTTGACGCCCAGCCTGTCGGCCAGCACGCCGTAGAAGAGCCGGCCGCCGAGGCCTGCCAGGCCTTCGACGCTGTAGATCGAGACCGCTGCCATGGGGGCGACGCCACACAGCATGGCATAGCTGACCATATGGAAGATCGGCCCGGAATGCGCCGCGCAGCAGGCAAAGAAGGTCAGCCCCAGCACGATGAACTGCGGTGAGCGCAGCGCCTGGCCGACCGTCAGGCCGGCACCTTCGGCAACCGGCGCGGAGCCGGTATCGGCCACGACGGGCTTCGGCGGCTGGCGCACCAGCAGCACCGCCGGCAACAGCAGCACCCAGGCGGTAATGCCGATGTCGAACATGGCGGTGCGCCAGTCATAGGCGGAGATCAACCAGCGGGCGAAGGGCGAGATCGTCATCGGCGCCACGCCCATGCCGGCCGAGACCAACGAGACGGCAAGGCTGCGGTTGGTGTCGAACCAGCCTGTGGTCAGCGCAATCATCGGCGCGAAAAAGGCGCTTGCCGCGAGACCGACCAGCACGCCATAGGTGACCTGGAAGCTCAGCAGCGAACCGGCGCGGCTGGCCAGCACCAGCGCCAGCCCGAGCAGCACCGCGCCGATCATCACGACGATGCGGGCGCCAAAACGGTCCGATATCGCGCCCCAGGCGAAGCCACCAAGGCCCATCACCAGGAAGTTGAGCGTCATGGCGCTGGAAATGCCGGCGCGCGACCAGTTGGTGTCGATCGCCATCGGCTCGAGGAAGATCGCCAGAGAAAACATCGTCCCGATGGCGACACAGGACATCAGCGCGCCAGCGGCGACGATGACCCAACGATAGGAAAGGCTCATTCAAATCTCCCATGCCTAAGGGCAGCGCTGCGCGCTGCTTGCACCCGAAGGACGCCGGCACCGGGTTCGATCCTACAATCCGGTTGCGTTTTTTATCCAGTTTGACGTGACGCCGTTTTCAGTAGCTCAGATCGGCAGTTCCGAGGTGTATTTGATCGTCTGGCTGGGGACGTCGGTCTTGACGTTCTGCACGCCCTTGATGCGGCTCAGATGCTCCGACTGGAAGCGGCGGTAATCGTCGATGCCGGCCGCCACCACGCGCACCATGGCGTCGCAATCGCCGAGCATCAAATAGCACTCCATCACCTGCGGCAGCTTGGCGACTTCGGTGGCGAAATGCTCGATCGTGTCCTCATCCTGCGTTTTCAGCCAGATGCGGGTGAAGAAGGTGAGGCCCTTGCCGATGCTGCCGGGGTTCAGCACTGCGACGTAGCGGTCGATGACACCGGCCTCCTCCAGCAGCTTCACGCGACGCAGGCAAGGCGATGGCGACAGCCCGACCTCATTGGCCAGATCGTTGTTGGCCATGCGCCCGTTGCGCTGCAGCGCTCGTAGGATGCGTTTGTCGATCTCATCCAGGTTCATTGGCTTAGATTCCACTATTTCTCAAAATCGTGATTGGTGATGCCAAATTTTGACATATGAAGCGCATCTTCGCAACCAAATTGCGGGCGGGCTTGGGTATGTTTGCTGTCGGTATCACGAGAGTTCAAACGCAGGGAAGCGGCGGCCGCGAGGCCAGCTGATGGATAGCCATGAGCATTTCACAGGCAGTCGAGACGGCGGGCGACGGTTCGAGATCCGAATTCCGGCGCGGCGTGGCGTCCTGCGCGCCGGTGCTGTTGGGCACCATCCCCTATGCGCTGGTGCTCGGCGCCCAGGCCACGCAGAAAGGCTTAAGCACAGTCGAATTGTCCATGATGACGGGGCTGAATTTCGCCGGCGGCTCGGAATTCGCGGCGATCCAGTTGTGGACGTCGCCGCCGCACATCGTGCTCATCGTCGCCATCACCTTCCTGGTCAACAGCCGTCATCTGCTGATGGGAGCGGCACTGGCGCCGTTCCTGCGCGATCTGCCGAGGCGCAAGGTCTTTCCGGCGCTGTCTCTTATGTGCGACGAAAGCTGGGCGCTTGGACTTGCCGATGCCAGGCAGCGTGCAGCGGCAGGCATCACGCCGGCCTTCAGCCCGCGCTACTATATGGGCGCGGCGCTGGCGATGTATCTCACCTGGGTGGTCTTCACCACGTTGGGCGCCTTGCTCGGTCCGATGCTCGGCGACGTCGGGGCCTATGGTTTCGACATGGCGTTCCCCGCTGTCTTCCTGGTGCTGATGCGGGGCATGTGGACGGGTATGGCGGCGGCGCGGCCCTGGCTGGTGAGCCTGGTCGTTGCAGCACTGGTCTATCTCTTCGTTCCCGGCGCCTGGTATGTCGCCGCCGGCGCGGTATCGGGGCTGGTCGCGGCCTGGCTGATGGCGGGTGATGCATGATCGACGCAACGACCTTTTTCACCATCGTGCTGATGGCCGGCGTCACTTATCTGACGCGCATCGGCGGCTATATCGTGCTGCGCAACCACATGCTCGGCGCCCGTGCCACGGCTGTGATGGAAGCTGCGCCCGGTTGCGTGCTGATCTCTGTCATCGCACCGGCCTTCGTGTCGAAATCCCCGGCGGATATTCTGGCGCTGGCTGTTACTCTGGTAGCCGCCACGCGGCTTTCCATGCTGCCGACTGTGCTGATCGGAATCAGCGCCGCTGGTCTGCTAAGGCACCTCATTGGCTAGAAACGAAAAAGGCAGGCGCGCACGCCTGCCTTTCGATGCGGACAAATTTCGGCTCTTTACGCGGCAGCCGCGACACCCTGGCTGGCGGCCACCACGGCATCGACCTTGGCGGTCGCCTTGGCGAGCGCTGCGGTCACCGCGTCAGGACCCATGCCGACGCCTTCGATGCGGATGACATCGACATCGGTCATGCCGAGGAAGCCGAGCACGCCGCGCAGGTAGGGAATGGCGTGATCGAACTGCACGGCCGCACCTTCGGAGTAGATGCCGCCCGAAGCCAGCACGATATAGACCTTCTTGCCGGTGACGAGACCCTTGGGGCCGTTCTCGCCATAGGCAAAGCTCTTGCCGGAACGAGAGATGTGATCGACCCAGGACTTCAGTGTCGAGGAGATGTTGAAGTTGATGAAGCCTGTGGCCAGGATCACTGTGTCGGCGGCAAATAGCTCGTCGAGCACCACATCGGAGACGCCGACGACTTCAGCCTGGCGGGGCGTGCGGGCTTCGGCCGGCGTGTAGATGCCGCTGGCATAGTCGGCGTCGATATGCGGCAGCGGGTTGGCGACGAGATCGCGCACGACAAGCGCGTTCGACGGGTCTGCGGCAAGCAGCTTCTCGGCGAATTCAGTGGCGATGCGGGTCGAGTGCGAGGCAGCGCCGCGTGGGCTCGAGGTGACAAGAAGAATGGACATTTTGGGCTCTCCAGCGGTTGGAATGATTTATCCCACCAGATATGGGGCTTTCGATCCATTCAATAAACTGGTATATTTTCTATACGATCCATCTATAAGTTAGATATAGCAATGCAGCCCAACCCGACGCTCGATCAACTTCAGATCTTTGTGACAGTCGCCGAAGCCGGCAGCTTCTCGGCCGCCGGCCGCAAGCTCAACCGGGCCCAGTCCGTGATCAGCTACGGCATCGCCAATCTCGAGGCGCAGCTGGGGCTGAAACTGTTCGAGCGCGAGGGCACGCGCGAGCCGCAATTGACCGAGATCGGCCGGGCGATGCTGGAGGATGCGCGGCGCATGATCGGCGTGCTGCAGCGCATCCGCTCGCGCGTCGACGGCCACCATCAGGGGCTCGAGGCCGAAGTCGCGCTGTCGGTCGATGCGGCGCTGCCGTCGCCGGTGCTGGTGCGGGTGCTGAAGGCATTCGAGGTGCAGTTTCCGACCGTGATGCTGCGCCTGCATATCGGCACGCTCGGCCTGATCCCCGATCATGTCGTCAGCGGGCAGGCCGACCTTGGCATTGGCGGCCTGCTGGGCGATGTCGATGTGCATCTCGCGCGCATCGGCTTCATGTCGATCGTGCTGGCCGCCGCGCCCAGCCATCCGCTGGCCCTGCTGCCGAAGCCGGTGGCGATCGAGGATGCGCGCGAACACACGCAGCTTGTCGTCACCGACCAGTCGGAGCGTACCAAGGGGCGCGACTTCGGCGTCTTCGCCTACCGTACCTGGCGGCTGACGGATGTGCGCACCAAGCATATGCTGATGCGCGAGGGGCTGGGCTGGGGCGGGCTGCCGCGCTGGCTGATAGCAGACGACCTGGCGAGTGGCCGGCTGGTCGAAATCGACCTCGAATCCTTCAGGGAGGTGAGTTCGCCGCTGTTTGCCATGCACCGCAACGATCGCAGCCCGAAGCCAGCGGCCGCCTGGCTGATCGACCAGTTCAAGCGCCAGCTCGGCTGCTTCAACGAGTTCGAACCGGGCGAGGTGCCTGAGGAAGAGACAGGCCATCGATCAGTGCCATGAGCACCGCGCGGTAGTCCTGAACTGACGCACCGGCCTCGATGGCCAGGGCGGCACGATCGAAGGCGGAGCCGAGCAGTGCGGTCAGCGCGTCGGCCGGCAATCTCGTCATCGTCTGCGCCCGCATCGCCGCGACCAGCCCTTCGCGCAGTGAGCGGTTGCCGTGGCGGTTGTCGATCGCGTCCATGGCGGCGCGGCCAAGCACGGCCGGGCCGTCGAGCAGCAACAGCCGCGTGCGGCCGGGTGCGCGCATGGCGGCGAGATAGGCGTCGGAACCGGCAATCAGTGCGTCGCGGGCATTGAGCGATGGCGGCGAGGCGCGCTCGATCTCCTCGGCGACAGCTGCCGCCTCCTGCTCGACCACGGCGGCAAACAGCGCCTGCTTGTCGGCGAAGTGATGGTAAAGCGCGCCGCGCGTGACGCCGGCGGCGGCGACGATCTCCGGCGTGCCGGTCTCGGCATAGGATTTTTCCGTAAACAGCTTTCGCGCCGCGGCAATAAGGTCGGCGCGCGTCGCTTCGGTGCGGTCACGGTTGGAACGACGCGCGGAATCGCGTTGCATACATGCAGCCTGTATGTTAATTCAATCTACATGCAGACTGTATGTTAATTGACGGGAGAAGGAAAGATGAAGACGACGAGCTATTACCCGGTGCTGATGACCGGCGACGTCGCCGGCACGACGGCGTTCTATGTCGAGCATTTCGGCTTCCAGCCGCTGTTTGAAAGCGACTGGTATGTGCATCTGCAATCGGTGGACAACAAACGCGTCAATCTCGGTATCGTCCAAGGCGACCATGAAACGATCCCGGAAGAGGGGCGGGGTCGCACCTCGGGCCTGCTGATCAATTTCGAGGTTCGCGACCCGGAAGCGGTCTTTGAGCGGGTCGTTGCCGCTGGCCTGCCGATCCTGCGCAGCCTGCGCGACGAACCCTTCGGCCAGCGCCATTTCATCACCCGGGATCCAAATGGCGTGCTGATCGACGTCATCAAGCCAATCCGGCCGAGCGAGGCGTTTCTGGCGCAGTACGCGGAAGGGGTGGGGGGAGCCTGAGCGCCCGCCTCAACTGGCCCTTGGCACCGGCGTCACCGTCACCTGGCTGACGCCGGTGCGGCGCACGACGGTGCACAGTGTTTCGCGGCCGATGCGCTCGGCGTCGAGCACGCGCACCAGGTCGTCGACGCCGGTGACCGGGCGGCCGTCTATTGCGGCGATGATGTCGCCCTCCTTCAAGCCGGCCTTGGCCGCCGGGCCATCCTTCTCAACACTGCGCAGCCGCACCGCGGTATTGGTCGACACTTGCGACAGGAGCGCTGCGCGTCGCGGCAGATTGACGGTGTCGGCCGAGACGCCGATGAAGGCGCGGCGCACGCGGCCGAAGCGGATGATCTCCGAAATGACGAAATTGGCGGTGTTGGAGGCAACCGCGAAGGCGATGCCTTGCGCGCCATGGATCATGGCGGTGTTGACGCCGATGACCTCGCCGGCCGACGACACCAGCGGTCCGCCGGAATTGCCGGGATTGAGTGCTGCGTCGGTCTGGATAACGTCGTCGATCAGCCGGCCGGTGGAGGCGCGCATCGAGCGGCCGAGCGCGGAGACGACGCCGGAGGTGACGGTCCATTCGAAACCGAGCGGGTTGCCGATTGCAATGGCGATCTGGCCGCGCCGCAGCCGCTTGGAATCGCCCAGCGGCGCCACATCGGCAAAGCTGCCGTCGGCGCGCACCAGCGCGATGTCGGTGTCGGGATCGCGGCCGAGCACGCGGCCTTCGCGGGAGGCACCGTCCGGCATCGACACGCGCACCGTCCTGGCGTCGCCGACGACGTGGAAATTGGTGACGACCAGCCCGTCCGGTGCAATGACGAAGCCGGAGCCATGGCCGCCCTGACCGCCAACGCGCTCAATGCGGCAGACGGCCGGACCGATGCGGTCGACGGCGTCGGCAACCGTCGTCGAATAGGCGTCGAGCAGCGTATCATCGGTTTGGAATTTGGCGACGGCGAGGGCCATGGGAGGGCTCCGTGTGTTCAGGCTTGATCGTGACTATATGTGCGGAGCGGCTGGAACCGCAGCGACCTGACCAGATGGCCAGTCAAACCGGCAACTAGCCGTCAGGCGAGTACCCGCGGACGCGCTGTCGAGCGATATCTGGGGCATGGATGAACCCAGGAGACCATTATGAGCGATTTCAATCTGAGCGCGTTTTCGCAAGCCGTCGCCGATCTCGCCGCCAAGGCCGCGCCGGCAACGGCTGGCTTCGCCACGCATCATCACCGCACGGCAAGCGCCTTCCACTGGCGTGACGGCTATTTCGTCACCGCCGAGGAGGCCGTCGAGGCCGGCGAGGAGATCGAACTGGTGTTGGCCTCGGGGGAAACGGTGAAGGCCGAGCTGGTTGGCCGCGACCCTTCTACCGGTGTTGCCCTGCTGAAGCCGGCGGAGGCCGTCAGCGCCGCGCCGTTGGCCAAGGCCGATGCGGTGCGGCCGGGCAACATCGCCATTGCCATCGGCAGCAGTGACGGTTCCGCTTTGGCTGTTTCAGGCTCGGTGGGCGAAGTCGGCCCGGCCTGGCGCTCGATGCGCGGCGGCACCATCGACCGGCGCATCAATCTTGCCGTCGGCGCCGGCGGCCGTTTCGAGGGCGGCCCGGTTCTCGACGCCAAGGGTGCGCTGATCGGCATGCTGTTGTTCGGACCGCGCCACCGGGCGCTGGTCATGCCTTACGAGACGATCGAGCGGGCGGTCGCGACCTTGCGCGAAAAGGGCCATGTCGCGCGCGGCTATCTCGGCGCCGGCCTGCATCCGGTACGCGACCGCGACGCGCACGGCGCGATGGTGATGAGTCTCGATGACGATGGTCCCGCGAAGTCCGCCGGTCTCTCTCTTGGCGATATCATCGTGGCGTGGAACGGTGAGGCGGTGCACGGCCCGCGGGACCTGATCCGCAGGCTCGGACCCGACAGTGCCGGCGCTTCGGTGACGCTCGGTGTCGTGCGCGGCGGCGAACAGCGCGATGTCGCGCTGACCATCGGCGAAAAGCCGCTGAGCTGAGGGCATCCATGGACACGCTCACCAGCGACCGGATCATGCATGACGGTGCCGTCTCGCGGCGGCTGGTGGTGCTGATTGCGCTTGGCGATGCGTCACGCGCCGAGCGCCTGGCGGCCTCGCTGGCCGCCAGCGATGACCTGCTGCCGGTCGTGGCTGGCGGTGGAAGAGCCGACGTCGCCATCGTTGACGACAGCATTGGTGATGGCGTGCCGGCCCTCATTCCACGGGTGCTGCTGACCGGACGCGCTGGCGGCGAGTGGCCCGCCGGTGAGGTGCTGGCCGTGATGTCCGCTGGCGCGGACGATTTGTTGATCGCCGCGGCGGCGCGGCTGGCCGCGGCCGGCTATCGCGTCTCGGGCGAGCGCGGAAGCGGACGTCATGAGGATTTCCGTGCCGGCGATGGCGAGCCGTTCGAGGAGGAAGCCTCCGACGAGCATGCCGCCCGGCCTTCGCTGTCGCCGCGTGAGGCGGAAGTGTTGGCGCTGCTGGCCGAGGGCGCTCCAAACAAGGTGATCGCGCGGCGGCTCAACATTTCGGTGCACACCGCGAAGTTTCATGTCGCTGCAATCCTGATCAAGCTCGGTGCCGCCAACCGCACCGATGCGATTGCCATTGCGATGCGCCAGGGGCTGGTGCTGGTCTGATATTGCTCAGACTGCCGCTTCGATGTCGGTCAGCCGGAAGTCATCGCCTTTGAACAGCAGCGGCATGGCCTCAAGCCGCGCCGTGGCGTAGGCGATGCAGTCACCGAAGTTCAGCGCCGCCGGGTGCCGACCCTTGCCGTAGCGCAGGAAGGCTTGACGGGCGACAGCTGCATGGTCGGCGGTGAAGGCGACGGTCTCGATCGAGGCAGTGCGCAGGAAGTCGTCGAGGCGATTAAGGATTTCATCCTGCTTGCCGCCGGCGAGCACCATCGTCGTTCCAAGAAAGGTCGGAGCCGCCAGAAGCCGCCTTTTGGCCTGTGCGATTGCCAGCACGAAACGCTCGTGACCAGGCTCGGCACGCAGGATGGCGACCAGGGCCGAGGAATCAATGATCATTTCGTCGGGATTCCGAACTCGTCATAACCGAGGATTTCGTCGTCGGTCATCGCATTTTCGCGTTCGGGGATTTTCCCGGCGCTGTCGGAGATCGCCATCAACCGCTGAAACAGATCGCTGGTTTCGTCGCGTGGCACCAACCGCTCGCGTGCAATCTCGCGCTCGAGACTCTGGCGGATGGCTTCCGTCACCGACACGCGCCGGCGGTGGGCGAGTTCGCGCGCCAGTTGCTCAACTTCCATATTCTTGATCGACAATGCCATTCTATATTCTACCTGTTTGTGTAGAATATATACCGGGCATTCGGCAATTCCAACAGGTTTAGAACGCAGAGCCGCACCAGCCCTCCGCAGCGTCACCATGCTCCCCGCTGCAAGCTCTTGTATCCCGTCGCGCCAAAGGCAAGGATCGCGCACCGAGACAATGCTGGCGGAGGAAAAATGTCGCTCAAGGGAAAGACGCTGTTCATCTCCGGCGGGTCGCGCGGCATTGGGCTGGCGATCGCGCTGCGCGCGGCGCGTGACGGCGCCAATGTGACGATCGCGGCCAAGACCGCCGAACCGCATCCGAAGCTGCCGGGGACGATCTATAGCGCTGCCGAAGAGATCGAACAGGCCGGCGGCAATGCGCTGCCTGTGCTGTGCGACATCCGTGAGGAGGCACAGGTGGCCGAGGCGGTCGCCAGGACCGTGGAGAAATTCGGCGGTATCGACATCTGCGTCAACAATGCCAGCGCCATCCAACTCACCGGCACGCTCGAGACCGACATGAAGCGCTACGATCTGATGCATCAGATCAACACGCGCGGTACCTTCCTGGTCTCGAAAATGTGCATTCCTCACCTGAAGTTGGCGCAAAATGCTCACATCCTGAATCTGGCGCCGCCGCTCGACATGAAGGCCAAGTGGTTCAAGAATCACGTCGCCTACACGATGGCCAAGTTCGGCATGTCGATGTGCACGCTGGGCATGAGCGCCGAGTTCGCCAAGGACGGTATCTCGGTCAATTCGCTGTGGCCGATCTCGACCATAGACACGGCGGCGGTACGCAATCTGCTGGGCGGCGCGACGGTTGCGGCGATGAGCCGTTCGCCGGACATCATGGCCGATGCGGCGCATGCCATCTTCATGCGGCCAGCGCGCGAGACAACAGGCAATTTCTACATCGACGAGGAGGTGCTGCGCGCCGAAGGCATCAGCGATTTTTCGGTGTATGCGCCTGATGCGACCGGGCCGCTGGCCGGCGACTTTTTTGTCCCCGACGAGGTGTTCGCCCGCACGGACAGCAAGATCAGGAATATTTACTAGAGCGGGATGGATTTAGGTTGGGCATAGCCTGCCTCTGTGAAGTAATTTCGGCATTCGGTTGACGTGACGGTGCCGAGGATTTGGCCGATGGCGTCACAGACGGTTTCGACTGTTCGCTTGGCAGCCTTGCGCAGCCAGTGCTTGAGCTTGGCGAAGAGCTTCTCGATAGGATTGAGGTCGGGCGAGTATT
>NZ_RZRT01000006.1:0-213532 GCF_003998295.1 Mesorhizobium sp. M7A.F.Ca.US.011.01.1.1 | reverse complement strand
GCGCCGGAAGGGAAGAGCTTGCGGGCCGCCACGAACAGCCCCGCCGTCATCGCACTGCTGACAAGAAAATCACGGCGCGTCATGTCTTTGAGGGTCGTTCCAGTCCTGATCCGTTTCGTCATCGTCGTCTCCGGTTGGGCGCGGCTTGGGATCCGCGTCGTCGATTGCGTGTTGATCAAAACAAAAAAGCCGCCAGCCAGGTCTTCGCGTCCGGGTGACCGGGAGCGCGCATTAACCTGAGCGGCAGCTTTGCCTGTGGCGCCCGCCATTGGGCGCCTGTTCCGTGACCCGCGAAGGGCCTGTCTATTTCAAAGCAGGAACCGTGCCAGTTTTGAGAGAGGGGAAAAAGATCAATTAAATCAGCAACCCGCGCCGATCGCGGACGCACCGGGTCCTATGGCCGGAAGGCCAAAGATTGCTCATTCGGGCAATCGCGCGCACAATTTTTGTGCAATGCACAAGAATGACGTGGAAATGATCAGGCTTCCGCGCGAGCCGATTTCTGGCCGGTAATGTACGCGTCGACCTCGTCCGGATCGAAGATCTGGCCGTCGAAGAAACCGTCCGGACCGAGCACAAGGCCGGCGCCTGTCGCGCCGACCGCGGTGGCCAGGCGAAGCGCGCCCTCGACCTTCGAATTGGCGCCGGGAAGTGCGATGCCGAGCGGCTTCAGCGCCGAACGATAGAGATCGGGACGATAGCAATCCCGCGCGATGGCGAGGTTTTCAGGCGTATGCGCCACATGCCCCCAACGCACCATCTGCGTGTAGAACCACAGCGCATGGCTCTTCCACGGAAAGTTCGCCGCCTTGTCGAAGGGGAGGAAGAAGTCGTCGATGCTCCGCTCCGCGCCGCCGCCCAGTCGGAGATGGCCGGTCAGGATCGGCATCTGCACGGCCGGCGGCAGGCCGAGAAAGCCGGCCTGCGCCATGACGGCAGCCAATTCGCCATGGTTGGCCGGATCCTGGCACCAGCGTGCCGAGTGATGCAGCGCGCGCAGCAGCGCCGCCAAGGCCTCGGGGTTTTCGTCTGCCCAGGCCTTGCGCACGCCGATCACCTTCTCCGGGCTGTTACGCCATATCCGCGCCTTGACGGTGACGATATGCCCGGTGCCGGCGGCAACCGCAGCACTGTTCCAGGGTTCGCCTACGCAGTAGCCGTCGATGCGGCCGGCGGCCAGTGCATCGGCCATGAAGGGCGGCGGCACGATGACGATCTCGATTTCGCGCGTCGGATCGATGCCGCAGGCGGCGAGCCAATAGCGCAATTCGTAATTGTGCCCGGAATGCGGATGCACCACGGCGAAGCGCAGCGGGTCGCCACCGGTCGCAGCGCGCTCGCGAATGAGCGCCCGCAGCGCCGCACCGGCGCGCGCGGGGTCGAGATCGGCTTCGGCGCTGTGCGCCACCATTCCGGCCCACACAGTGTTGGAGACGGTGACGCAATTGCCTCCGAGTCCGAGCGAGAACGGCACGATGGTTTCCGAAGCGAGCGGCGTCAGCCCGAGATTGCAGGCGAGCGGCATCGGTCCCAGCATATGCGCCAGATGGAAGTGACCGATGGCGATACGGTCGCGGATGTTAGCCCAGGACGTCTCGCGGTGCAGGGTCAGGTCGATGCCTTCCCGTGCGGCAAAGCCAAGCTCACCGGCCGCGACCAGCACGGCGCTGTCGAAAAGCGGCATGAAGCCAGCGGTGATCTGGTGCGCGGCGTCCATGCTCATTCGTCCTCCGCCGGTCCCAGCAACCCGGCGGCAGTCACCAGGCTCTGGGCGATGTCGCCGATCTTGCGGTTCTGGTTCATCGCCGTCTTGCGCAGCAGCGTGTAGGCGGCCTCTTCGGAGAGGCCGCGCGACTTCATCAATATGCCCTTGGCACGATCGATCACCTTACGGCTCTCGAGCTCGCCGCGAACCTCTTCCAGTTCGCGCGCCATGCGCGAAAAAGCGTTGAAGCGGCTGACCGCCATGTCGAGAATCGGTTTGACGCGCTCTTGCCGCAGACCGTCGACGACATAGGCCGAAACGCCGGCATCGACCGCCGCCTCGATCGAGGCCTGGTCCGAGCGGTCGACGAACATGGCGATCGGCCGTTTTACGGCACGCGAAAGCTGGAACATGTTTTCCAGCATGTCGCGATTCGGGTTTTCGAGATCGATGACGATGACATCGGGCTCGATCTCGGCGATCCGCCGCGCAATGCCGGTCACATCATGGATGACGGTGACCCGCTCATGGCCGGCCTCGCGCAACCCCGCCTCGATGATCGCGGCGCGGATGCGGTTTTCGTCGATCACCAGGACGGCGAGTGCGGTTCGAA
Source organism: Mesorhizobium sp. M7A.F.Ca.US.011.01.1.1 (assembly GCF_003998295.1). Taxonomy (NCBI): domain Bacteria; kingdom Pseudomonadati; phylum Pseudomonadota; class Alphaproteobacteria; order Hyphomicrobiales; family Phyllobacteriaceae; genus Mesorhizobium; species Mesorhizobium sp. M7A.F.Ca.US.011.01.1.1. The sequence continues at coordinate 211,214 of NZ_RZRT01000006.1, read as the reverse complement.
CCATACCTGCATTGTGACCAAGCGAAGGAATTGTGCAATGCGGTATGGTTGAACAACCCGAGATTCGCTAACCGCGCCGCAGGCGCCTAATCCGCCGCCAGCGCCGTGACCTCGCGGCGGAAGGGCAGTGCGTCGCCAATATCAGCTTTGTCCAGCTCGCGGGCGAAGCGGTGGCCGGCGTAGGTTGCCCAGGCGATCGGACCCGGCGCCTCGGCATCGCCGATGATTTTGATCGAGCGGATGCCGCTATCGGCCCATTCATCCCTCCGCGCCTTCAGCTCGCACCAGACGCCATCGTCCTGTTGGCGCGACGTCACCAGCACGACGGCGTCCGCGGCGATGTCGCGTTGGTTGCCCGTATAGGCACACGCAGTGGCAACCCCACCCGCCACGATGCGGGTCACAGTCCGATTCAGCACGATATCGACGCCGAGTTCGGCCAGCCGGCGGTGGATGGCGCCCTGCTCCAGCGTGTTGCGGGTCCAGTCGGACACATAGGCCGACGGTGTCACCAGCGTCACCTTCGCGCCCTGGCGCGCCATCAGCTCGGCCAGAACGCCGCCCATGTAATAGTGATCGTCATCGAACAGCACGACAGTGCCGGTCGGCACATTGCCGCCCATCAGATCGTCCGGCGTATAGACCGGCATGGCCGGGTCCGCCGGCATCGGCACGACATGCGCGCGCGCCACGCCGTCACGGCGCCATGTCGATCCGGTGGCAAGCGCAATGTTCTGAAAGCCGAAGTCCAGTATCTCCTGCGCCGACAATCGGCTTTCGAAATAGACGTCGACATTGGACATCTGGCTGATCTGGTACTGGCGGTAGTCGCGCACGCGTCCCCATGCCGAGAGACCGGGCAAGCGGCATTCGCGCGCCACGCGGCCGCCGAGTTCGGTGCCGGCTTCGGCGATGGCCACCTGATAGCCGCGCAGGCCGAGCGCACGCGCCGCCTCCAGCCCGGTCGGGCCGGCGCCGACGATCAGCACGCTGTCGCTGTCGCCCTTGGCCTGCATGCGTTCGGGATGCCAGCCCTTGCGCCACTCTTCCATGAAGGTCGGGTTCTGCGTGCAGCGCGAGATCGACATGGTCATGTCGCCGGTGATGCAGATGTTGCAGCCGATGCATTCGCGAATGTCCTCGATCCGACCCTGCTCCACCTTCTTCGGCAGGAAGGGATCGGCGATCGACGGGCGCGCGCAACCGATGAAATCGAGCGTACCGGACTTGATCATCTTCACCATCACATCCGGCGAGGTGAAGCGGCCGACACCGACGACCGGCTTGGAGGTCAGCGTCTTGATGCCGGACACCAGGTTCTCCTGCGCGCCCTCCTCCTTGAACCGCGACGGCCCCGAACACTCCTCCCACGCGCCATGCGCCAGGTCCCAGAGGTCTGGCAGGTCGGCGTGCATCTCGATCATGTCGCGCACTTCGGAGTTGGCGAAGCCAAGCTCGCCGATCATCTCGTCCAGCGACAGTCGCAGCGTCAGGCCGCACGTGTCGCCGATGGCATCCCTGCCCTCTTCGATCAGCTCACGCATCAACCGCGAGCGGTTTTCCAGCGAGCCGCCATATTCGTCGCTGCGCTGGTTGGTGGCGGTGGACAGGAAGTGCTGGATGATGCCGAAGCCATGCGCGCCGTAGAGGCAGACCAGGTCGAAGCCCGCAAGCCTGGCACGCTTGAATGCATTGCGGTGCCAGCGGCGCAGGTCGCGTATATCCTGCTTGTCCATGGCGCGCGCCTGAACCGGATCGTTGGTGAAGGTCCGGATCGGCAAGGCCGACGGCCCGCGCGGCACTTCCTTGGTGTAGAGGTTGGGACCGTTGATGCCTGAATAGGCCAGCTGGATACCGGCCAGCGCGCCATGCTGATGCATGGCCTTGGCCATCTTCGCCAGTGCCGGGATATCGGCATCGTCCCACAGCCTGAGCTCGATGAAGGGCGTGATCTCCGAAGTATGGTGCATCTCGGTCTGCTCGGTGAAGATGACGCCCCAGCCGCCTTCCGACTTGATGCGGCGCATCTCGGCTGCGGCCGAAGGGTCGCGGTAGCCGCCGCCATTGCAATGCGGAACCTGGTAGAAGCGGTTCTTGGCGGTCACCGGACCGATCTTCACGGGCTCGAACAGAATGTCGTAGCGCGGATCGCGCATGGAACGTGCCTTCCTGCCAGCGTCGCCTTGCACATGCCCGATCATGGTTTCGAGAAGGTGCAAGCCGGCCAGCCCAGTGGGTTGATGCCGTGAGACCATTCATAAATTGCGACAAGCGCCGGGAAACAACAGATTTCTTCTGTGCCGGTTAGGACGCGCCTAATCGATCAGCACTGCCTGGATTAGCATCCGCTGAATCCCGGCTGAGCCAAATGCGACTTCAAGGCCGCCGCCGCGCGATGTAGATAGCGCGCACGCCCAATGAGACATAAACGCATGGACAGCATCCAGATCCTTGAAAAACTGATCGCGTTCCCGACGGTGAGCCGCGATTCGAACCTCGCCCTCGTCGGCTACGTGGCGGAGCTGCTGGACGCGCATGGCATTGCCAGCCAGATCATCCACAGCGAGGACGGCCACAAGGCCAACCTCTTTGCCACCATCGGACCGGCCGACGCTTCCGGCATCATGCTGTCCGGTCACACCGACGTCGTCCCCGTCGACGGCCAAGCCTGGACGCTGCCGCCCTTCGAGATGACGAGCCGAGACGGCAAGCTTTACGGACGTGGCACAGCCGACATGAAGGGTTTTGTGGCCTGCGCGCTCGCGGCGTGCCTTAAAGCCTCGAAAATGACGCTGCGCACGCCGCTGCATTTGGCACTCTCCTACGACGAGGAGATCGGCTGCATTGGTGTGCGCAGCCTGATCGACATGCTGCAAGCAGCCCCGCAGCGGCCCTTGCTGTGCATCGTCGGCGAGCCCACCGACATGCAGGTGGCGACGGGTCACAAGGGCAAGCTGGCCGCACGCGCCATCTGCAGGGGACGCGAGGGCCATTCGGCGCTCGCCCCGCTGGCGCTCAACGCCATCCATCTCGGCTGCGACTTCGTCGCCGCCTTGCGCCGCGAGCAGGATCGGCTGGTGCGCGATGGCGCCCGCGACGGCGACTACGACATTGCCTACACGACCGTCCATGTCGGCAAGATCAACGCCGGCATGGCGCTGAACATCGTGCCGAACCTCTGCCAGGTCGACTTCGAGATCCGCAATGTCGCGGCCGACGATCCGCACGAGATTCTCGACCGTCTGCGCAAGGAGGCTGCTCTTATTGCATCCGAAGCCTCGGCCACCGCCCCCGAGGCGGCGATCGACATAGACATCACCAACACCTATCCCGGCCTGAACACGCCGGCCAGTTCGCAAGCCGTCGCTTTCATCAAATCGCTGACCGGCGCCAACAACACCATCAAGGTTGCCTACGGTACGGAGGGCGGCCTGTTCAGCCGCGATCTCGGCACGCCGACGGTCGTGTGCGGACCGGGATCGATGGCGCAGGGACACAAGCCGGATGAGTTCGTCAGCGTCGAGCAGATGCGCCGCTGCGACGGCATGCTGGAAAAATTGCTGCAGCGGCTTGCCGACCAGCAGTTGGCTTAACCGGGGCTACTTCTGTGGAAGTGCTGCCTGGCCGACAGCCCGCTCGGCGCCGAACACGCCCTGCTCGACGACGAAATGCCGGCAGTGGTCGATGAACGCCTGGACGGTTTGCGTGCGGTGTTCGGAACTGGGCAAGGCGACGCCCATGGTCAGCGGCCGCAGATCGCCGTCCAACGGCACGAAGACCAGCGGCTTGCCGTCCGGCGCCAGCGTGTTGAGCGGCCGCATATTGGCGATGCCGTAGCCGAAGCCGTTGGCCACCATGGAACGCATGACGGCGATGTCGCCGGTGCGCTCGGCAATGTTGGGGCGGATCCCGCGCTGGTGGAATGCCGAAAGGAAATATTCGCGGCTGAACGGCAGGTCGAGCAGCACCATCGGCTCATCGGCCAATTCCTCCGTCGTGATCGACGCCTTTGCCGCGAAGCGATGCCCCGCCGGCAGCATGACATAGGCCGGCACCAGCATCAGCGGCTCGAAGGTCATGTCCTGCGACAGTTCGAGATCGTAGGTCAGTGCAAGATCGATTTCACCGCGCTGCAGCATCTCGAGCAATTGCCCCTGATTGCGCTCGAACTGGCGCACGCGCACATCGGGGTAGGCGCGCTCGAACCGCATGCGCAGCGCCGGCAGGACGATCTGCGCAAAGGTCAGCAGGCATCCTACCGCCAGCGGACCACGCACCTTTTCGGCAAAGTCGCCGGCGACGTCGTGCAAGGCGTCGGCGTCGTTGAGCAGCCGGGCGGCTTCCTTGAGGAAGACGCGGCCACCAGCCGTGAGCGAGAGACCGTGCGAATGCTTGCGGACAAAAAGCTGGACGCCGAACTCGGTTTCCAGTTGGGCGATGGAAGCCGAAATCGACGGCGGCGAGACATTGACCTGTTCGGCCGCCTTGGCGATGGAGCCGGCCTCGCCCACGGCGACGAAATATTCCAGCTGTCTGAGCGTGAAGCGTAGCGGCATGGCTGGCTATGTTGCCGGTTTGAGGGCTTCGATCAAGCCTAATGCATGTCGCGCAAAAGTGGCCCCGGTTTTGCGCAAACGACATGCATAAAGCAAAGGCCTAAAGCGCATCGCTTGAATCCGTTCAATCGCGATGCGCTTTAGGCGCCCATCAGTACTTGATCCATGTCGTTTTGAGCGCGGTGTATTTGTCGAGCGCATGCAGCGACAGGTCGCGGCCGAAGCCGGATTGCTTGAAACCGCCGAACGGCGTCATCGGGCTCAGCGCGTCGACCGTGTTGACGGAAACCGTGCCGGCATGCAGCCGGCCCGCGATACGATGCGCGCGCGACAGGCTGTCGGTCCACAGCGATGCGGCCAGCCCATAAGGGCTGTCATTGGCGATGCGGATCGCGTCGGCCTCGTCGTCGAAGGCGATGACCGAAAGCACCGGCCCGAAGATCTCGTCGCGGGCAATCGGATCGGCAGGCGCGACATCGTCGAAGATGGTCGGCTGGACAAAGCTGCCGCGCCCGTTGACCGTGACCAGGTCGCCGCCCGCGACCAGGCGCGCGGTTTTCTTGCCGGCCTCGACGAAGCGCATGACGTTGGCGGCGTGGCGACTATCGACCATCGCGCCCATTTTCGAAGCCGGATCGAGCGGATCGCCGGGCTGCGTGACAGCCGCACGTTGCACCAATTTCTCCACCAGAGCATCCTTGATGTCACGCTGGACGAGCAGGCGTGAATTGGCGGAACAGACCTCGCCCTGGTTGAAGAAGATGCCGAAAGCCGCCATGTCGGCTGCCGCGTCGAGATCGCCGCAATCGGCAAAGATGAGGTTCGGGCTCTTGCCGCCGGTCTCCAGCCAGACCTGCTTCATGTTCGACTGGCCGGAATACTGCAGGAACATCTTACCCACGGCGGTCGAACCGGTGAAGGCGAGGCAATCCACATCCATATGGCGGCCAAGCGCCTGGCCGGCGGTTTCGCCAAGGCCGGGCACGACATTGAGCACGCCTGCAGGCAGGCCCGCTTCCATTGCCAGTTCCGCCAGAAGCAGGGCCGACAAAGGCGACTGCTCGGCGGGTTTGAGCACCACCGAATTGCCTGCCGCCAGTGCCGGCGCGCATTTCCACGTCGCCATGTCGAGCGGGAAATTCCAAGGCACCACCGCGCCGACCACGCCAAGCGGTTCGCGCCGCACCAGCACCAGATCACCTTCGCCGGCCGGCGCCACTTCGCCATAGATCTTGTCGATGGCCTCGCCATACCATTGAAAGATCGCTGCCGAGCCGGGGACGTCGACCGCGGCCGCATCCCTGACCAGTTTGCCCATGTCGAGCGATTCCAGCAGGGCCAGTTCATGCAGGTTTTCGCGCAGCAATTGCGCCAGCCGCAGCAGAACCTCCTTACGGTGCGCCGGGCTGGTCCGCGACCAGACGCCGGTGTTGAAGCTGCGCCGCGCTGCGGCAACCGCCAGATCGATGTCTTCCTCACCGCAGGACGCCACTTCGGCCAGCACCTCGCCAGTTGCCGGATTGACGCTGGCGAAGGTCCGGCCCGAACGCGCCGCAACCGTCTTGCCGTCGATGAACGCCTTGTCGCGAAAACGGATCGCGGACGCCTTGCCGATCCAGTCCTTGTGGCTGAGCTCGCTCATCGCAGGTGACCCTGTCTTGACTATTCGTCGCCCGGCACGCCGTAGCTCGGCGCATCGGATGGGTTTATGGCGCGGATCACATAGGCATCGAGCTGCGGCTTGTAGAGTTCCCACAGCGTCGCCAGCTGCTCGATCGGGCAGTCATCGGTCCAGTCACAGCGCAAATCGGCGACCGGCCACGCAACCTCGCGCACCAGCTTCATGCCGGCGGAATGGACAGGACCAGCCTCGCCGCCCGCTTTCAGCGCGGCGCGCATGGTCGCGATGAGGCGGTCGCCCAGATGCCCTTCCGACGCCAGGAAGGCGTCGACCATGGCTTGCGGCACGCCGTCATGGGCCAGCATGTTGCCGCCGCAGGCGACATTGTCCGCACGCGCCTCCGCCCAGATGCCAAGCGCCTTGGGACCCGAATGGATCGCGGTCTTTCCGGCGGCATCGACAGCCAGCACCTGCCGGTATTCGGGATAAGCGCCGGTGCGCTTCAGGATGGCAACCGCCTCGGCGGCCGACGCACCGCGCGCCAACAATTCGAGACCTCGCAGCCCCAGCGTCGGATCGGTGACGTTCTGGCTGGCAATGGCGCCGGCACCAGCCTGCGCATAGGCGCAGCGCGCCGCTACAGCAGGCGACGAGGAGGACACTGCGACCCCGAACATGCCGGTGTGGCTGCATCGCGCGACGATGGAGAATGTCATGACTTTAATCCGGGATTATCGAAGTGCGATCATCCGGGATAACTGCGGTGCCGTCGATCTCGACCAGCCAGTCCGGCCGCGCCAGGGCCTGCACGACAAGGCCGGTCGAGACGGGATGCACGCCTTTGATATACTCGCCCATGGTGCGGTAGACCGCCTCGCGATGGCGGACATCGGTGACGTAGACCACCACCTTGACCAAATGCTCCATGGTGCCGCCGCACTCCTCGACCAGCTGGCGGATGTTCTGCATGACCTTGTGCGTCTGCTCGACCGGATCATGGCTTTCGATATTCTTGGCCGTGTCGAGATCCTGCGGGCATTGGCCGCGCAGATAGACGGTCCTGCCGCCCCGCGTAACGACCGCCTGGCACAGATCATTGTCGAGCTTCTGCTCGGGATAGGTGTCCTTGGTGTTGAACTTGCGAATTCTTGTATGCGCCATCTTGGTCTCCGTCAGATCAGGCTCGAGGTAGGGCGTCCGTTTCAGGTGCCGTTGCTATGCTACCCTGGTCTCGCGCTTTGCGGACGCATGATAGGCCAGGTACTTGCGCTGCGTGGAGATATGGTCCGCCACATGCTGGGCGTCGTGCCAGACGCCCCAGATGAAGCTCGATCCCCGCCGCGATTGCCACGGCAGTCCCAGGAAATAGATCCCTGGCTCGGTCGACACGCCGCGCTGATGCTTCGGCTTGCCCTTTTCGTCAAACACATCGACCTTCAGCCAGTTGTAATCGACGGTGAATCCCGTTGCCCAGATGATCGAACCTATCCCGGCTTCCGCCAGGCTCAGCTCGAGCATGGGATCGGTCATGCATTGCGGGTCCGGTCCGATCTCGCGGGCCGCGGGCTCCTCGGGAAGGTCGAGGCCGTTGCGAGCGACATAGGCGTCGGCCTCGTCCAGCACCGACATGTAGTTCGCATCACCGCGCGCGATATTTTTAGCCAGATCCGGAGCGAAGGTCATGACCCCTTCCTTGTAGGATTCCGTCCGGCCAACCAGCGTCATCCCTTGCGCGGCAAGACGCCGGAAGTCGATCGTCTGGCCGCCGCGCGCGCCGCTGACCGCGATGGTGACATGTTCCGTGCCGGGCGCCGGCGCCTGGGCGTCCCACTTGCCCAGAACCCCCAGCCACCAACAGAAGTCACGCTCGCGATAGGCCCGCGGCGGCCGATCATGCGGACCGACAGAGAGATAGACGCGCCTTCCCGCGCGATGGAGTTCGTCGGCGATCTGCACTCCTGAAGATCCTGAGCCGACCACCAGAACCGCCCCTTCGGGCATCTGATCCGGATTGCGATAGGCGCTGGAATGTATCTGCATCGCTCCGGCATCCCCGGGGACAACCGCCGGAATGACCGGATGCTGGAAAGCCCCGGTAGCGGCAACCACGCTCCTGGCCTCGATCACGCCATCCGAGGTTTCGACCCGGAAGCCGGGACGGCCGACAAGCCTTTCCACGCTCCTGACCTCCACGCCGCAGCGGATGGGGGCAGCGATCATGTCGGCGTAAGCGACAAAATAGTCGGCAACCTTCTCCTTGCCGACAAAGGCGTCGGGACCGGCATCCGGAAATTCCATGCCGGGAAAACGATCATGCCAGGCGGGACCATTGGCAACCAGGGAGTCCCATCTTTCGGAGCGCCAGCGTTCGGCAATGCGGCTCCGCTCGAGCACGAGATGCGGCACCCCGCACTTGCTCAGATGCTCGCTCATGGCCAGCCCCGCCTGGCCGCCGCCAACAACAAGCGTGTCTACCGTTTCGACTGGCATTTCAGCGGCCCTTTCTGGCTCTCCCCGGGAGTGTCTGCGCATGCGGCGGAGATCTGATCGTTGGTTTACTGGAGGCACCGGGCAGCGAAAATTATGATTTCATGTGGCAGTGGTTAGCTTGTCCCTAAATGCCGGGAAGCATGGTCGAAGATGTGGAGCGCGGGCGTGGATCATCCCTGTTGAGTCAGAAGAAACGGACGGCTCAGAGATAAAGGCTTCTGGCCGCCTTGGACGAGAGCAACTCCTTTGCCGGCCCTTCCTGGGCGACCTTACCCTTGACCAGCACATAGCCGCGATCGGCGATGCCCAGCCCCATTTCGGCATTCTGTTCGATCAACAGGATAGTCGTGCCTTGGCGATGGATCTCCCTTGTAATCTCGAAATACTCGCCGATGAGTTTTGGCGAGAGACCGAGCGACGGCTCGTCCATGATCACCAGTCTGGGTTCGCCGATCAGGGCGCGCGCCAGCGCCACCATCGCCTGTTCGCCGCCGGACAGCGTGCCGGCGACTTGGCGCAAACGCTCATGGATGCGCGGAAACAGCTTGCACATCTTGTCCAGTTGCACCGCGAAATTGGGTCCCCTGCCCGACACCGCATCATAGCCCAGGCGCAAATTCTCCATCACGGTCAGGCCGGGGAACAGTCGGCGCCCTTCGGGAACAAGGCCGACGCCGAGCGACGCGAGGTTTTCCGTGCCGAGCGTCGCCATGTCCCTGCCCATCACCTCGACCTTGCCGCGCTGCGCCCGCACGACGCCGCAGACGGTCATGAAGGTTGTCGTCTTGCCGGCGCCGTTCGGCCCCAGCAGGCAGACCAGTTCGCCGGGACGCACGCTCATCGCCACGCCGCGCAGCATCGGCACCGCGCCATAGGAAGTATCGACATCCCTGAGCTCAAGCATGGGCGACCGCCTTCCCGAGATAGGCTTCCTGGACGCGCGGGTCAGCGCGCACCGCCGCGAAGTCGCCCTCGGCGATCTTGCTGCCATAGTCGATGCAGGTGACATGCTGCGGGAACGCTTCGACCACCCGCATGTCGTGCTCGATCAGGATCACCGACAGAGCAGGGTTTTGTACGCGCAGCCGCGTGATGTCGGCCACCAGTGCGTCGGTTTCCGTGTCGTCCATGCCGACCGAAGGTTCGTCGAGCAGCAAGAGCTTGGGCTGTGATGCGAGCGCGCGGGCAATTTCCAGCCGCCGCCTGTCGGCTTGGGCCAGCGTGCCCGCTGGCCGGTAGCGTTGTTCGAACAGGTCGCCGGAGCCGAGCTTGAGCAGGGTTTCGGCCTTTTCCACGCAGGCCGCCATCTCACGGCGCGACGCGCCGGGCCGAAACAGCGCGGTCAGCACGCCGGTCCTGGTGCGGGTGTGCATGCCGATGATCACGTTGTCGAGGACGCTGAGGTCGGAGAACAGACGCGACGACTGGAATGTGCGGGCGATGCCGCGGTCGACAACTTCGTAGGACGGGCGGCCGGTGATCTCGGCGCCGTCGAAGGTCACGCGACCGGAGGTTGGCCGATAGACGCCGGTCACGACATTGAACAGCGTCGACTTGCCGGCGCCGTTCGGGCCGATGACGGCGAGCACCGCGCCCTTGTCGATCGACAGGCTGACATCGTTGAGCGCGACCAGGCCGCCGAAGCGCATCGTCAAATCCTCGACCTTGAGAAGCGCGCTCACAGCCCGCCTCCGTAGCGCCGCATGCGTTGCGGGAACAGACCTTGCGGCCGGATCATCAGGAAGCCGATGATGACGACGCCGAAGAACAGCAGGCGGTAGTCGGCGAACGCGCGCAATTTCTCCGGCAGGATGGTCAGCAGGAACGCACCGACGATGACACCGAAAATATTGTCCATGCCGCCGACGATGACCATGGTCATGATGGTGACGGAGACCAGGAAGGTGAAATTGTCGGGAGAAATGTAGGACACGTAGAAGGCGTAGATCGTGCCGGCAAAAGCGGCGAGAAAGGCATCGACCGCGAAGGCCAGCACCTTGAACCACGCCACATTGATGCCTTGCGCCTTGGCGGCGATCTCGTCGGCGCGCAGCGCGTTCCAGGCCAACCCGATGCGCGAGCCGTGCAGCCGGTGCGCGGTGACGATGGCGACCACGACCAATGCAGCCGACAGATAATAGAAGTTCGCCTGGCTCGGCAGCTTCCAGCCGAAGATCACCAGCGGATCGGCAAAGGAATGGCCGAACAGGCTGGGCGCCGGAATGCCGACCAGTCCGTTCGGTCCGCCGGTCCAGCTGAAATTGTTTAGCAATTGCTGGACCACGACACCGAAGGCGATGGTGACAAGCGCCAGATAAGTGTCGCGCGTGCGCATCGACGGGATGCCGATGATGAAACCGAACAGGGTCGCGGCCAGCGCCGCGACCGGCAGCGTCAGCCAGAAGCTGACGCCGAAATTGATCGCCAGCAGCGCCGACACGTAGGCGCCGATGCCGTAGGAAGCGCCGGTGGCGAAGTTCGGGATGTTGGCGCTGCCGAGCTGGAAATTGAGCGCCAGCGCCAGCACGGCATAGAGCTCGGCGACGATCAGCAGATGAAGGATATAGGTGTTCGAACCGACGAAGAACGGAAAGGCCAGGACGATGACCGCCGCAGTGATCATCGCCACGAGCGGAACCCGGGCAAAGCTCGCCAACGCATAGTCGGCGATCCACGGCAGCCTCTCCAGCAGATAGAAACCGAGGCCGAGCAAGGCCAGCAGGCCGACCACCTGCCAGCCGCCGTCGACTCTGAGGATGAGGTACAGGAACGCTGCCCCGATGATTTGCGAGGCGATGGCGAAGACCGTGGCCGCGGCTATGCCCGGCACGTCGGGTGAAGCACGACCCTGCATGCTAGACTTTCTCCATGACGGTGCGCCCAAGCAGGCCGGCGGGGCGGAAGATGAGCACGGCGATGACCAGCAGGAAGACGAAGACCAGCCGGTAGGAAGCGCCGTCCGGCACGAATGTCTGCGCCAGCACTTCGATGCCGGCAATGATCAGTCCGCCCAATATGGCGCCCGGCATCGAGCCGAGGCCGCCGATCACCGCGGCTGAAAAGCCGAGCAGGCCGGCCATGACGCCGAAGTCGAACCGTGTCACGCCGGCATAGCTTGCGAACAGAAGTCCGGCGATGGCGCCGATAGCCGAGGCAATGAAGAATGTCGCACGGAAGACGCGTGCATCGCGGATGCCCATCATGCGCGCCACGACCCGGTCCTCCGAGGCCGCCCGGATGCGCAGGCCGAGCGGCGTCATGCGCAGGAAGACAAACAGCATGACCACCAGCGCGACGGTGAGCACAACAACCAGCAGCGCGAACCAGCTGATGGCAACACCGGAGATTTCGAAAGCCATGCCCGACACCAGGCGCGGAAAGGCGTGCGGGTTCGATCCCTGCGGATAGAGATGGCGGATCAGCTCGCGGATGACGATGCCGAGCGCCACCGTCGCCACCAGCGCCATCATGGCGGGCGCATCGCGGAAGCGCCTGATGACCACCTTGTCGAGCAGGACGCCGATCAAACCGACGGCGAGCACGGCGACCGGAACCGCAAGCACCAGCCAGGCGGGCCCCGAGGCGCCAAGAGCGGTCGCCAACGCCTGGGCAAGCGCCAGCGTGATGAACGGCGCCGTCATCGCGACATCGCCATGCGAGAAATGAATGACGTTCAGGACACCGAAGATCAGGCTGAATCCGATCGCCAGCAAGGCATAGATGCAGCCAAGGGTTATCCAGTTCACCAGTTGCTGGACAAGCAGTTCCGCCATGCGGTCCGTCTCTCGATTGAAGCCGACAGGTATCAACCGCCATCCCGGGCGGACAGAACGAATCTCCGAACTCACGAGTCACAATTTCCGAATTTCGTCACTGAATACGCGCCCGTACACTGATGATCAGCCGACGATCACGATCGGCCGGGTCGCTACGACGGCGGCAGATAATTCTGTTTGAGGTGGAACCATGCAAAACAGGCGCAGTGCGCTTATCCGCGTATCGTCAATTCTGGCCGGCTCTCTGTTTGCCATCGCCCTGGGCGCCGCCCAGGCGCAGGCCGACCAGATCAAGCTCGGCTTCATCGGGCCGCTCTCCGGCGGCAACGCCCAGCAGGGCCTCGGCGCCCGCAACGGCTTCCTGCTCGCCATCGAGCAGGCCAATGCCAGCGGCTATCCGCACCAGGTGGAAGGCGTCGTGCTCGATGACGCCTCCGATCCGGCCGTCGGCGTTTCGGCGGCGCAGAAGCTGGTCAACGATCCCGCGGTGGTCGCGGCAACGGGGCATTGGAACAGCTCGGTCGCGCTGGCGACGATCCCGGTCTTCAACCGCTCGCAGATGCCGTTCATCGTCTGGGGCGCGGTCAGCCCGAAGATCACCGAACAGAACTTCCCGAACGTGACCCGCGTGACGCCGACGCTGGTCAACGAGAACAAGCCGCTGGCCGAAGCCATCGCCAAGCAAGGCAAGATCAAGAAGATCACCATCATCTCCGACACCACCGACTACGGTGCGGCCAACACCAAATGGTTCGGCGATTTCTTCAAGGCGGCCGGCGGCGAGGTCGTTTCTTCGGATGCCGCGGCTGTCGGCACGACCGATTTCCGCGCCATGCTGACTACCGCGAAAGCAGCGTCGCCCGACGCGGTCTATTTCGGCGGCGTCGTCACCGAAGCAGCGCTGGTGCGCAGCCAGATGGCCGACCTCGGCATGGGCAATCTGCCGATGTACGGAATTTCAGGCATCTACGACCCGAAATTCATCGAGATCGCGGGAGCTGCCGCCGAGGGCACCATCGCCGGAACTCCGGCCGTCCAGTCGAACCCCGAACTCGAGGAGTTCAACAAGGCCTATGAAACCAAGGCCTATCCCGATCCTGCCGGCTCCTATGCGAAATATGCCTACGAGGCGACGCAGATCCTGCTTCAGGTCATCAAGGAAAAAGGCCTCGACGACAAGGAAGCGCTGAGCAAGGCCATTCGTGACATCCACCACGACGGCATTCTGGGAGACGTGTCGTTCGATGCCAACGGACAGACCAACATGGCCATCGACATCGACATGTTCGTCGTCCGCAGCGGCAAATGGGAGAAGATGTAACTACCTGATCGACGCCGCGCCCGTTCTCAGTGGCGCGGCGTCGATCACCTTCATCGCCGAGCCCGCAAAAAGTCCTGACCGGAGCGCCTGACCATGAATGACGAGGCCGGCCACGGCGCACCTCGAAAGGCCGTCGAGATCAAGGGCGTCTCCAAGGTGTTCGGCACCTATCAGGCGCTGAAGCCTGTTTCCTTCGACATCTACGACAACGAGTTCTTCACGCTGCTCGGCCCGAGCGGCTGCGGCAAGACCACCCTGCTGCGCATGATCGCCGGTTTCGAGCAGCCGACGGCGGGGCAGATTTTCCTGCACGGCTCGGACATACAGGGACTCCCCCCGCATAAGCGGCGGGTCAACACCGTCTTCCAGAGCTACGCCCTGTTTCCGCATATGAGCGTCGAACAGAACATCGGCTTCGGGCTCGAAAACCTCGGCTGGTCAAAGGACCGCCGCGATACGCGCGTCGCCGATATGCTTCGTCTCGTCCATATGGAGGCCTTTGCCGGGCGCAAGCCGCAGCAATTGTCGGGCGGCCAGCGCCAGCGCGTCGCGCTCGCCCGCGCTTTGGCGCCGGAACCGGAAGTGCTGCTGCTCGACGAACCGCTCTCGGCACTCGACCTGAAGCTGCGCCAAGCCATGCGCGACGAACTGCGCATCCTGCAGCGCAAGACCGGCATCACCTTCGTCTTCGTCACCCACGACCAGGAAGAAGCGCTCGACATGTCGGATCGCATCTGCGTTCTCGGCGATGGCGAGATCCAGCAGCTTGGCACACCCGCGGCGATCTACGAGGAGCCGTCGAACCGCTTCGTCGCCGATTTCATCGGCGAGACCAACTTCCTCGATGCTGACGTGATTGCCGTGGACGGCGAGCAGGCAACCGTGAAAACGCAGCTCGGCATGACCTTGACGGCCTCTCACAAGAAAGCGGTCGCCGGCCAGAAGGCCTTCATCTCGATACGTCCGGAGAAAATCAGCCTGCCCGCCCAGGACAACCCGATCGCTATCGACGGCACGATCATGAGCACCAACTACCTCGGCGGCTACACATACTATCTGATTGAAGCGGGCGGCACCAAGCTGCGCATCTCCAAGCGCAACAGCGTCAGCCGCGGCCAGATGTTCGAAATCGGGCAATCGGTAAAAGTTGGCTTTGCCGCCGAATCCGTGCGGATCCTCGGCGCATGAAGGCACCCACAAAAACTCCTGACTGGAATGTCCTCGGCCTGCTGCCGGCCCATCTCATCATGCTGCTGACGCTGATCATCCCGATCGGTATCATCATCGTGGTGTCGTTCTCGACGCGCGGACCTTACGGCGGGTTCGAATATGTGTTCACCACCGCGCCCTACAAGCAGCTGCTGTTCAACGAAGGCTGGACCGGCGAGCTGGAGTTCAATCCGCAATATCTCATCGTCGTTGCCAGGACGCTGGTCCTGTCGGCCGTGACAACATCGATCTGCCTGCTTCTGAGCTTCCCAGTCGCCTATTTCATCGCGCTGCAGCGGCCGGCGATCAAAGTGCTGCTGATCTATCTCGTCACGCTGCCATTCTGGGTTTCAATGATCGTGCGCGTCTATTCCTGGATCATCATCCTTGGCAAGGATGGTGTCGTCGAAAAGACCCTTCGCGGTCTCGGCCTCGTCGACAACATGGACTCGCTGCTGTTCGGCAACACCGCCATGCTGCTCGGTCTCGTCTACAGCTACATTCCGCTGATGATCCTGCCGATCTTCGCCTCGATCGAAAAGCTCGACCCTGCGCTCATCGAGGCGTCGCATGATCTCTATGGCAACCGCCTCACCACATTGCGCCGCGTTATCCTGCCCCTCACCCGGCCCGGCATGATCGCCGGCGCGATCCTGGTGTTCGTTCCAAGCCTCGGCGCGGTCCTGGAGCCGACCCTGCTCGGCGGCGGCAAGACGATGATGATGGGCAATCTCATCCAGCTGCAGTTCGGTGGCGCCCGCAACTGGCCGCTCGGCGCCGCCATCGCCATCGTGCTGATGGCCGCGGTCATGGTCTTCCTGATTTTCCAGGGTCTGCGCTCGATGCGCACCGAAGGCCTGGAGCGTGCGGCATGAACGCGGACGATGATGTCAGGCGCTATCCGGGCTTCGGTCTCTTCAGCGCGATCTTCTTCGCCTATCTCTATTTGCCCATCGCCGTCGTGGTGTTCTACTCTTTCAATGCGAACCGGATCGTCTCCAATTGGGGCGGCTTCTCATTGCACTGGTACGCCACCGCTTTGTCCAACGCGAACCTGATGACGGCGGTGAAGACCTCCCTGCTCGTTGCCGCGGTCGCCACAGTCGCCTCGACGCTTGTCGCGTTGATGGCGGCATTGGTGCTGGTGCGCGGCCGCGATGTCCGGTTCCGCCGGATCTCCGAAGCGGTGGTGAACCTGCCGCTGCTCCTGCCCGAAATCGTCGTTGCTGTCGCCGTCCTGATCCTCTTCTCCGAGATCGGGCTCGCCAACGGAATGGTGAAGCTGATGATCGCCCACACCACCTTCTGCATCCCGTTCGCCTTCCTGCCGATACGCGCCCGCCTGCAGGGGATGGACTTCGATCTGGAGGAAGCCGCCCGCGATCTCTATGCCACCGGCTGGGTCGCCTTTCGTCGCGTCACGCTGCCGCTCATCCTGCCCGGCGTGTTCGCCGGCGCAATGCTCGCCTTCGTCATCTCGATGGATGATTTCATCACCAGCAACCTGTTGAATTCCGGCGGCGCCACCACGCTGCCGGTCTACATTTTCTCGCTGATCAAGCAGGGCGTGTCGCCGCAGCTCAACGCAATCTCGACCTTGATCATGATTGTTTCGGTGGTGCTGGCGACCGTGGCCTTCCTGCTTCAGCGACGGCAGTAGCAGCGGCGTAGTTTTTCCTAATCAAGGCATCGGGCAAATCGAATTTATCGAACCCGACGGTTTGTTATCGTCGCCCCTGGGAGAACAACAAAACAGGGGAATGAGATGTCGACAAGAACCACAATTGCAGCGCTCGCCATGGCTGGCGCCGTGAGCCTTGCCTTCAGCGTGCCCGCTCTCGCCGAGGGCAGCCTGGCCATCTACGCATGGGCGGATTCCATCTCGCCCGAGATGGTCACGAAATTCGAGAAGGAAACCGGCATAAAGGTCACGGTCGACGCCTTCTCATCCAACGAGGACCTGCTGACCAAGCTGCAGGCCGGCTCGTCGGGCTACGACATCGTCACGCCTTCGCAGCACTTCGTGAAGATCATGATCGATAGCGGGCTGCTCGAGGATTTCGGCGCCAGCTCGATGGCGGCCTACAGCCAAGTCCTGCCGGACTGGCAGAAACCGTGGTGGGATGCGACAGGCAATCATTCGATCCCGCTCGCCTTCGGCAATGCCGGCTACACTGTCAACCGCGATCTCTACAAAGGCCCGGTCGACAGCTGGAAGACCTATTTCGAGCCACCGGCGGAGCTGCGCGGCAAGATCGCCAGCCTGGCGCAGCCCGACGAAGTCATTCCGGCAGCGGAAAACTATCTCGGCATCAAATATTGCAGCGAAGATCCGCAGGAGATGAAGCGCGTGCTCGACCTCTTGCTGGCGCAGAAGCCATTCGTGGCGGCCTATTCCAGCGACAACATCGAAAACCGCATCGGCAGCGGCGAGGTTGCCGCCCATTTCTGGTGGGACGGCAACACCATGAGGCTTCGCCGCAACGACAAGGCCAATGTCGAATACGCGATGCCGAAAGAAGGTCTGGTCGGCTGGCTGGATTCCTATGTCGTGCCGAAGGGCGCGGCCAATATCGAGAACGCCAAGAAGTTCATCGATTTCATGACCCAGATCGACAACGCGACGGCGCAGTACAATTATTACGGCCACTCTTCGCCGGTGAAGATCGACGAGAGCAAGGCGCTCTACAACAAGGAGAACGCTCCGGAGCTGTTCCCGACCGTTCCCGTCAAGATGGGCCAGGCCTGCTCGCCGGCGGCGCAGGAACTCGTCACCAAGGTCTGGACGCAGCTTCTGCAGTGAGCCGCTCAGCCGGGGCGCGCGCCGCCCCGGCATCTCCATTCTCAAAGGGGCTGGCCATGCAGACCGAAAATCTTGACTACGACTACATCGTCATCGGCGCAGGCTCGGCTGGTTGCGTCCTTGCCAATCGCCTGAGCGCCAACCCGTCCCACAAAGTGTGCCTGATCGAAGCCGGCGGCAGCGACAGCGGCCTGCGGGTCAAGGTGCCTGCCGGCATCCTCTCGCTCTACGGCAATCCGAACTATGACTACTGCTATGTCGGCGTGCCTCAGCCCAACCTCAAGGGCCGCAGGATTCCGGTCAATCGCGGCAAGGCATTGGGCGGCTCCAGTTCGATCAACTCGATGGTCTACATCAGGGGCGCCGCGCAGGACTATGACGAGTGGTCGCGACTCGGCTGCGCAGGCTGGGCATTCAGCGACGTGCTTCCCGTCTTCAAGAAGCTCGAGCGCAACCTGCTTGGCCAAGACCCGCACTACCACGGTACAGGCGGGGAACTGCTGGTCGACAAGCCGCGCGATCCGAATGTGCTGTCGTCGATGTTCGTCAAGGCCGGCAACAATGCCGGTCTTCCGGCCAACAGCGACTTCAATGCCGAAAGCCAGTTCGGCCTCGGCATCTACAATGTCACCCAGGATCGCGGCCAGCGCTTCAGCAGTTTCACCGCCTTCATGCGCCCGGTGCTCGATCGCAAGAATCTCACAATCCTCAGCGAATGCGAAGTGATCGACCTCGATATAGCCGAGGGGCGCGCGACAGGGGTACGGGTGCGGCACAAGGGCGAGCAGAAGACGCTGTCGGCCCGCCGCGAAATCGTGCTTTCGGCCGGGGCCATCAATTCACCGAAGATCTTGCTGGCGTCCGGCATCGGCGCAGCCGCCGAGCTGCAGGCGATCGGCATAAAGCCGGTTGTCGATCTGCCGGGCGTGGGCAAGAACCTTCAGGACCATATCGACGGCATGATCACGGTCCGCTCCTCGAGCACGAAGACGCTCGGCCTGTCGCTGCCCAACTTGCCCCGCGTGCTGGCTGCGCCTTTCCGGTACTTTGCCGGCCGCAAGGGCATGCTCACCACCAACTATGTCGAAGCCGGCGGCTTTGCCCGGACGAAGTATGCGAACGGCATTCCCGACATCCAGTTCCACTTCGTGCCCGGGTATCGCAGCCATCGCGGCAAGCTGGTGGAGTACGGCCATGGCTACGCAATCCACACCTGCGTGCTCAGGCCCAAAAGCGTCGGCGAACTCAAACTGTCAGGCCAGGCATCGAACCGCGATGTGCTGATCGATCATCGCTTCTTCTCGAACGACGAGGACGCCAGCGTGTTGGTCGAAGGCATCAAGATCGCGCGTCAAATCTTTGCCGCATCCGAGTTCGACCCGATCAGGGGGACGGAGATGCTGCCGGGCAAGGATGTTCGCAGCGATGACGAGATCCTCGCCTATTTGCGTGCCGAAGCGCTCACCGTCTATCATCCGGTGGGGACGTGCAAGATGGGGACCGACGCGATGGCCGTCGTCAACCCGGCAACGCTCAAGGTACGCGGCATCGGTGGCTTGCGGGTCGCGGATGCGTCCGTGATGCCGAAGCTGATCGGCGGCAACACCAATGCCCCCAGCATGATGATCGGGCAGCGGGCAGCGGAGATGATCCTGGGCCGGGGATAATTTCTGTAGCGCAACTCCAGGTAAGGCATGCAGCGGCCTTCCGTCAGTAGCTGCGCCAAAACAATGAGTTGGAACGGTTCAGTGAATCAAATATTGAACCGCTACCTTTTGCAGCTGGGCTGCCACGGGCACGCGCCATCGAATTCAAGCGGCTTGATCGTCCCGCTCATCCGCCTCGCCGTTGATCTCGCGCAGCAGCCTTTCGATGTCGGCCTTCGCGAACCGCTGGCGAAACCGACGGTCGAAGGTTGTGAATATGCCGACGAAGGAGTTGGCGCAGTGCTCCAGCATCGTGTCCGCCTCCTGCGCGGTGATGCCGAGTTGCCCTTGCAGAAAGACGATGAACTTTCGCCTTGCGTCCGGATTTTGAAGCACGACCTTGGGAAGGCCGCCGAGATCGCGGTCGGCATCAATGCAACGGGACGCAAACAAATTGCGCTGCGTGCGCCACACAACGCAAGTTTGAACTGAACCCATCAGCCGATGAACGGCATCGGTCTGGACATCTCGTTCTATTTGCTCGGCGGTGGAGTGACATGTCATGCTTGTGGTGACATCTCATGCTGGCGGTGCCTTCGGTGGGTCCGCAATTCTGGTGAGGCCTGCTTGCACGTCCTGCATTGTTCCCTAGGGTCTGGCGACTGACGATGGAGGTCCCCGACGAGAAAGTCGATTGCATCGTCATCGGCGCCGGCGTCGTCGGCCTGGCGATTGCGCGGCAGCTGGCGCTCGATGGACGCGAAGTTCTTGTCGTGGAGGCCGAGGACAGCCCCGGGCTGGGCACGTCGAGCCGCAACAGCGAGGTCATCCATGCCGGCATCTACTATCCGAAGGGCAGCCTGAAAGCGCAGCTATGCGTCGAAGGAAAGAACGCGCTTTACCACTATTGCGAAGCGCGCGGGATTCCGCACAAACGCATCGGCAAGCTTATTGTCGCCGCGAGCGATGCGGAATTGCCGATTCTGGAGGGGATCCGGACCAAGGCCGCGGACAATGGTGTTGCGGACCTGGAGATGCTCAGCCGCGCGGATGTGGAACGCCTTGAGCCTGAACTGGACGTTGCCGGCGCGCTTTTGTCCCCAAGCACGGGGATCGTCGACAGCCACGCGCTGATGCTGGGGCTACAGGGCGATGCCGAGAATGCCGGTGCCACCTTTGCGTTTCGCGCGCCGGTTCTCGGCGGCAGCGTCGACGAAACGGGCTGCGAGCTCCAGTTTGGCGGCGATATGGAAGGCTATAGGATCGCCGCAAATCTGGTCATCAATGCGGCCGGATTGTCAGCCCATCTCGTTGCCCGGGGTCTTGTAGGCGGGCATGGCGGCAAAATCCCAGATGTCACCTACGTCAAAGGCAATTATTTTGCGCTTGGACGCCGCCCGTCCTTCAACCATCTTGTTTATCCGGTTCCGGAACCGGGCGGCCTCGGAGTTCACCTGACGCTGGATATGGCCGGATCGGTTCGTTTCGGGCCGGACGTCGAGCCCGTCGATGAGGTCGGCTACGCGGTCGACCCAACTCGGGCCACACCGTTTTACGCGGCCATCCGACGCTATTGGCCGGGGCTGAGGGACGGGGAACTGGAGCCGAGCTATTGCGGGCTGCGGCCTAAAACGAACGGGTTGCAGTTCGGCGATTTCGACATTCTGGCAGATCCGTCCGGACGGCTGATCAGTCTTTTCGGGATCGAGTCACCTGGCCTGACAAGTGCGCTCGCCCTGTCGGATAGGGTTGTCCAACTAGTCAGAACGACGAACTCGTCTTGCCTTAGCCTTTGACCGCTCCAGCGGTCATGGATCCTGATATCTGCCGATACATCACAAGACCCAGCAAGGCCGGCGGCAAGGCGCCCAGCATCATGACCGCGGAAGCGGTTCCCCATTTTACGCCGCCGCCGCTTGCGGCGAAAAAAAACGATGCGCCGACCGTCATCGGGACGGCACGGCTGGTTGTCAGCATGAGGCCGAAGAGGAACTCGTTCCAGGCAGTGATGAAGCCGAAAATGAAGGTTGTGACGAGCGCCGGTCGGATGACGGGCCGGACGATCATCATCATCACCTGCAAGGAACTTGCGCCATCGACTTTCGCCGCCTCGTCGAGTTCGACCGGTACATCTGAAATCGCGTTCACCAGGATGACGAGCGCAAGAGGCGCGTTGACGATGGTCAGGATGAGCCCGAGCCCGATCTGCGTATCGAGCAGGCCCAGCCACTGGTACATCATGTAGAGCGGGATCGCGAAGATGATCAGCGGTACGGCGCGAAGGTTGATGACGATCGGCAGGACCAAGCGCTTTCCCGCCTCGCTACGCGCGATCGCATAGGCAGCCGGGAACGCGAGCGCGATCGCAAGGCCGGTTCCAATCAGCGCCGCCACGGTGCTGTTCAGCAGGTAGGCATAGATGTTGAAGCGGCTGGTCTGCGTCAGGACCTCCAGATAGTTGTCGAGCGTCGGCTGGCTGATCCACAAACCGGGGTTCGTCGAAAGCTCGCGCTGGCTTTTGAGCGATGTGATCAGCGTCACGATAATGGGGAAATTCATCGCCAGCACGGCGATGGCAAAAACGATCCAGCGCAGTGCCCTGACCATCGTCAAAGCTTCCTGCGGCCGGCAAGCCGGTTAAGGCCGTGGAGAACGATGAACGAAGCCAGGAACAGCACAACCGAAGCGGCGACCGCCTTGCCGATAGCCCCTTCCTTGAAGAAGGCCTGGTAGATGTAGATCGACAAGGACGTCGTTGAACCGCCAGCGCCACTGCCGGTCAGTGCGTAGACATTGTCGAACACCCTGAAACCGTCGATGAAACGGATGAAAAACGCGATGACCAGCGTCGGCTTCATCAACGGCAGGTCGATCCAGCGGACAATCTCAAACGGTGATGCGCCATCGAGCGAGGAGGCTTCGCGCACGTCGAGCGGTATGGCCGAATAGGCCATGTAGAAGAGCAGGAAGGCGAAAGGCGTCCATTGCAGCGTCTCCACGACGACAAGGGTGCGGAAGGCATTGTCGATGTCGAGGAAGGCCGGGCTGTCGCCGAACCATTCGAAGAGATAGTAGGGGACGGGGCCCGCGAATTCATGCAGCACCAGCCGGTACATGAGACCGACCATGGCCGGCGCGACCATCAGCGGCAGCATCAATGGCGCCATCAGGACTGGACGCTTGCTCAGAAGCGGCGCCAGGAAGATGGCAAGGAAAAGGCCGATCAGACATTCCGCCGATGCGGTAAGAATACCGAAGCGCAGAGAGAACCAGGCCGAGCTCCAGAATTCGCGGTCGTTCAACACCGCGACATAGTTACCGAAACCGCTCAACACCGGACTGCGCAACGTCTCGAATGTGACGGTCGAAACGGAATAGATCAGATTGACGATCGCCGGAAAGCCGAGAAACAGAAGCAGGAAGCCGACCAGCGGCGTCAGATACATCCTGCCTTCGGCACGTGTCACAAGGGCCATGTCGATCCGCCAAACGTGCCGGACACCGAGTCTCGACCCGGCGTCCGGCCAATAATTTATTTCTTCAGAAGGTCCTGCATGCCCGCCTTGGTGTGGGCGAGCGCATCCTCGAGGCTCTGCTGGCCGGACCAGTAGCCAGTGAACTCCTTTGCCTGCAGCTCATAGACCGGAAGCGCACTCGCGGACGTCGCTCCGGTCATGACATAGCCGTACTTGCTGGCGAATTCGCCGAGCTTGACGAGGTCGGGACGTTCCTTCGCAACCTTGGCCACGACATCGGGAGACAATGCCGGCGAACCGCCGCTGCGCGCATAGAGCAAGGCCGCATCCTGGGTGGCGAGCCACTTCAGGAACTTGACGGCGCCTTCCTTGTTCTTGGCGTTCTTGTTAAGGCCCAAACCAAGGCCGTGGATATGATCGGCGCGTCCGTCGGGACCTGCCGGTGGCGCGACGATCCCGGTCACCTCGGCGACGGCCGGGGATTTTTCGGTGCTGGTCAGATCCGCCGCCGCGGCATTCCACTGCAGCGCCGTCGCGGCCTGGCCGGATGCGAAGGCCGCGTTGGTTTCCGCATATTCGTAGCTCAGCGAATCCTTGGGCGAAGACCCGGCATCATAGAGTTTCTTGTAGAGCTCGAGGGCGGTCTTGTAGGCATCGGAATCCACCGTGACATTGCCGTTCTTGTCCATCCAGTCGCCGCCGTAGGAGCGCGGCAGCGACTGGAAGACCATCATGTTGAACAGCAGGTTCTTCATCTGCAGGACCGTGCCGTAGCGCACCGGGCTGTCCGGGTTCACCTGCTTGGTGAAGTAGAGGGCGGTGGCTGCCCAGTCGTCCCAGGTCCAGTTGTCCGGATCCTTGGGCTGGAGCGGCTTGCCGAGATATTTCTGGGCGATTTCACCATAGGTCTTCTTGGCGGCGTCATCCTTCATCAGGGCGTCGATGAGATCCTTGCGGTAGTACATGAAGTGCAGCGAAAGGTCGGTCGGCACGCCGTATTGCTTGCCGTCGAACTGCATCGTCTTGAGAACGGATTCGCCGAAAACCTTGGCCGCGTCCGCGCCAAGATCGACCGGCTCCATATAAGGCGCGTAGCGACCGAGCGAGTAGGTGGCGACGAGGTTCACGTCGAAGGCACTGGATCCGGCCGCCATGTCGGCCTGCAGCTTGTCGTAAAAGCCTTCGCGGTTGAAGAACAGCAGCTCCACCTTGTCGGCATCGCCTGCCTGCTTGTTATAGGTTTCCACGGTTGCCCGCAGCGCGGTTTCCTCGGAGCCGCCGGGCCAGCCGAGCACGGTCACGGTTGCGTTGGCAAAGGTCGGCAAAGCCGTCCCCGCAAGGAGGGTGGCCATAAGCGCAAAAGACGTCCTGCTCAATTTCATGATCGTTCCCTTCTTTTTTGATGATTTTTGCATGGCATGGCCGGGGGCGCGTTACCTTGCCCGTTCGGCAAGATCGGCAACACCGATGACGCCGGCGTGGCCTCCGAGCTTCGCC
Source organism: Mesorhizobium sp. M7A.F.Ca.US.011.01.1.1 (assembly GCF_003998295.1). Classification (NCBI taxonomy): domain Bacteria; kingdom Pseudomonadati; phylum Pseudomonadota; class Alphaproteobacteria; order Hyphomicrobiales; family Phyllobacteriaceae; genus Mesorhizobium; species Mesorhizobium sp. M7A.F.Ca.US.011.01.1.1. Next base: position 186,819 of record NZ_RZRT01000006.1, on the reverse strand, counting down.
GCCACGAGATCGGGGGAAAGGCGCGGCGGGACCTCGCTCAGATGCGCGCGCACCCGGTCGAGATACCCCTCTGCAAGACCGATGCTGCCGCCGATGACGATCAATTTCGGATCAAACATCATCTGAATGTCCCGGCACAGCGCCGCGACCCGCGAGGCGCTTCGCGAGACGATGGCGCCGGCCCAGGCCTCGCCCTTCAGCGCGCGTCCGAACACATCGGCGGCGTCAGCCTTGGAACCGGCCTTGAGGGCCTCCGAAGCGATCCAGCGGCCGGAGGTGCTGTCTTCGAGCGGAGCCCGGTCTTCAGACAGACCACGGATCAGACCGAAGTGACCGGCTAGACCGGACAGCAATCGGCCGTTGCAAACGATGCCGCCGCCAATTCCAGTCGAGATGGTCAGAAAGACGATGTCGCGACCTTGCCCGGCGCCGAATTTATATTCGCCCCAGGCGGCTGCCTGGGCATCGTTGAACGCACAGACCGGCTTGCCGAAAACAGCGGATGCCCTTTCGACCAGCGGGTAGTCATCGGGAATGCCAAGCGTCGCCGGATTCAACGCCGACCAGCGTCGATCCTCTACCAGTCCGGTCACCGCGATACCGATGCGACTGAAGCGGCCGGACCAGGCCGACGTGTTTTGCGCCAGGGATGCAAGCCAGGCGTCGGGTCCAGCCTCTCGCGCGGTCGGCACGATCATGCCCTCGATCACCTTGCCGCCGCTGACCAGCGCGGCCATGGTCTTGGTTCCCCCGATGTCGATGCCCAGAACGGTTGAGCCCCGGACACTTGTGCCAAGGGCGGTTTGCGCGCCCCTCGCCGCATAGGCGTCGGAAAGCGCCTGATGGAACCATGAGGTGACGTGCTCGGTACGGGTGATCGCCGAGCCGACAACCACGGCACAGGCGCCGGCGCGCGCGGCGGCAGCCGCCTGCTCAGGCGACCGGATACGGCCTTCGGCGATGACGTAGGGGGTCAGGGTTCGGATTTGAGCGACGAGGGCGATGTCCGGATCCTCCGGCTCCGGCCCGCCGACATAGCCGGAAAGCGTCGTGCCCACGAAATCGACACCCGCGGCAAGGGCCCGGCGCGCATCGTCAAGGCAGGAGCAATCGGCCATGGTCAGCTTGTTCCTGGCCTTGACGGCTTTCACAAGCGCTTCGACAGGAACGGGACGGACACGGTCCGTCGCATCGAAAGCGATGATATCGGCGCCCGCCTCTGCTAGGGCCTCGACATCGGCCAGATAGGGTGTGATGCGCACCGGGCTGTCGGTGAGACCGCGCTTGACGATACCGATGATCGGCACGCGCACGGCCAGGCGTGCGGCCGCGACATAGGGCACGGATTCGATGCGCAGGGCCTTGGCTCCGGCTTCAACAGCGGCCTTGGCAAAGCCTGTCACGAATTGCGCACTATCCATCGGGCCGCCGGGAACCGGCTGGCAGGACACGATGAGACTGTTGGCGATGTCTTCCCGCTGCACGTCGGCACTCCCCTGTCGCCATCACGATAGATGGAAAATACCAGATTACAACCAGTTCATAACTGGTATTACCTTTGCAGCTCGAAGACGAAATCGTAGACGTCGCCCTTGTATCGTGTCTCGCAGTATTCGACGATTTGTCCGTCGGCGAGAAAGCAGCGGCGCTCGGTCATCAGCAGCGGTGCGCCCGGCTCGCAATGAAGATGTTTCGCATCCTCCAACGACGCGCCGCGCGAGCGCATGCGCTGGACTGCCCTCTGAGGCAGGAAGCCGCGTGCATCAAGCGCTTCATAAAGGGAATCCTGAACCATCTCGGGCGAAGGAAGGAAGCGAACCGGCACGGCCGAGACCTCGACGGCGATCGGCGCGCCATCGGCCGTCCGCACACGACGCATGCGAACTACATTGGTATTGCCTGCAATACCCAAGGCCATCATTTCGGCTGGGGATGGGCGGCTTATCTGCTTGGAAAGCCATAGACATCCAGGCTTCAGGCCGCGCGCCAGAATGTCCTCCGAAAAGCTCGTCAGCGTCGAAAGCGATTTCTCGACCCGCGACCCGATCTCGGTTTTGGAACCATGCCGGCGATTGAGTTGCCCTTCCTCTTCGAGCAACGCCAGGGCCTTTCTTACGGTGACACGTGAGATCGACAGAGCTTCCGCCAGAATCCGCTCGCCTGGCAGAACCGCGCCGGCCTTCAATGCATTGGAACGGATCGCCGCCTCGATCGCCGATTTCAACCGCCGGTAAAGGGGCACATCGGACGCTGTCGCATCCATTTCCCGACTGACAAGCCCGATCAGGTTCACGGTTGTCATTGCCTTTCCTCCCGCGCGAGAAGCACCCAGGATCAAAACATTCCCGACTGGACCTATACTGGTATTATCAAACCGGTGCAAACGGCCCGTGAACGGTGCTTCGTCCGCGCCCTCAGCGCAGTAAGATCCCTCAGCGAACCCGCGGTGAGAGCTTCATGGAGATGCGATCACAGGCAGCACGCAGGACCTCCAGAGTATAGGCATGGCGGCTTTCACGCGTATGGCGATTGATATAGGCGACGATGATGGAGGCGACGGCGCTGCCGTCCGGCCCGATGACCGGACAGCAGATATCGGTGATGCCGACGAAGTCACGGCTCTCGCGCATCCAGTAGCCGTCCGCGCGGATGGTACGAAGCTGCTTTTCCAGCGCGTCACGATCCAGCGGCGCCGGCGAATGCGCCGCACATTCATCGATCATCCGCGCTGCGACCTTTGGCGGCTGGAAGGCAAGTATCACATGGCCGGAGGTCGCGTCGGTGGCCAGGCGGCCGTAGCCGAGGCGCAGCGTGAACGCCATGTCCTCGCCGCCGGGAGCGGCCGCGGTCACGACGGTCAAGCCATGATTGAAGACGACCAGGTGCGGCGACTGATTTGAGTCCCCGGCAATCTGCGTCAGCTCGGGCATGGCGGCGGACATGAGATCCTGAGCGCTCGGCGTGTGCAGCCCCAGCTTGAAAAGCTTGTCGGTCAACGAATAGGCGTCGGTCTCGGCGTTGCGCTCGATATATTGTCGCTCCTGCAGCGCGATCAGCATCCGGAAAATCTCATTCTTCGAACGGCCGAGGCCTTCCGCGATCTCCTTCATCGTCAAGGGCGCCCGCGCCTCCGCCAGCAGCTCCAGGACATCCAAGCCCTTGGTCAGCGCCGGGGCCGAATAGGTCGGTTTGCCACTCTCTTTTGCGTCATCTGCCATTCGAAGAATCCCCGGTGGTCCCGCACGATAGAGACAAGAAATCGGAATTGCCATTGGTTTTATATCCAAACTTGACACCATATATAAAACTGACATGATGACGGGGACAATGAATTTCGAGGCCGACCCGATGACCGTCCAGAGACCTGCAAACACTGTCCGCGCGACCATCATTCCCCGGAACAACAGTGTTTACACGTCCGTCGATTTCGATCGCGAGGGCAAGCAGATCGGCTTCTTCCATGTGCCCCAATCGCCGCATGACGATGCCTGGGGCACGGTCCGCGTGCCGCTCGCCGTCATCAAGAACGGCGACGGTCCGACGGTCCTGATCGAGGGTGGCAACCACGGCGACGAATATGAGGGGCCGATCGCGCTCGGCGAGCTCCTGCGCGAGATCGATCCGAGGGATATTGCCGGTCGCATCATCGCGATCCCTGCCATCAACATTCGGGCCGTCGAGGCCGGCACCCGCACCTCCCCGGTCGACGGGTTGAATTTCAACCGCAGTTTTCCGGGCGATTTCAACGGCACGCTGACAAGCCAGATCGCGGCTTACGTGCATGACATCCTGTTTCCGATGGCCGACTACTTCCTGGATCTCCACTCCGGCGGTTCGTCCCTGATGATCCTGCCGAGCGCGATCATCGAGCCCTCCCCCACCGCGCTGGGGCATCGCAAGAACATCAGGGCGACGCTCGCCTTCGGGGCGCCGACCGTTGTCATGGTCGACAATCTCGGTGAAACCCGGACTTCGACCGCGTCCGCCAACCACCAGGGGCTGATCGTTATCGGCAGTGAGATGGCCGGCGGCGGCCTTGTCAGTCCGGATGCGCTGGCCATCTGCCGCAGGGGCATCCGCAATGTGCTGAAACATGCAGGCGTCCTGAAAGGCGCGCCTGACATCGCCCCTGGCGCCAACGCGCGCGTGCTCAAGGTGCCCGGAAGCGAAGGCTATCTGCTTTCCGAGGAGGACGGTGTCTTCGAACCTTTGAGCCCGCTCGGCAGTGCCGTCAGCAAGGGCGACCTTGCCGGACGCATTCACTTCCTCCACACGCCGTCCCGCGCGCCCATCGATCTCCTTCACCCCATCGACGGCATCGTTTTCGCCAAGCGTCAGCCCGGCCGCGTGCGTCCGGGGAATTGCTGCTTCGTGCTTGCCAACGAATATCCAGAGGCACTGACCGATGAGCCATGAGGACATCATTGCGGCTGCCCGGCGCATTGCCCCCTTCATACGGCGCACCCCGGTCGTCAAGCTCGACCATGCCACGGGCGCAAACCTTCAAAATGATGTCTATCTGAAACTCGAATGCCTCCAGGTGAGCGGCTCCTTCAAGATCCGGGGTGCCACGAACCGGGTGAAAACGCTCGAGCCGAGCCGGATCGAAAACGGACTGGTCGCCGCATCCGGCGGCAATCACGGCCTGGCCACCGCCTATGTGGCTGCCCGAGCCGGCGTTCCCGCCACCATTTACCTGCCGAACAATGCAAGCCCGCTGAAGGCGGAAAAGCTGCGCAAATGGGGGGCTGACGTTCGCTTCGAAGGCAATGTCTGGGATGAAGCGCATGAGGCTGCATCGGCCGAGGCAAAGGCGTGCGGCGCCTTCTACATGCATCCCTTCGCCGATGCCCAGATCGTGTCCGGTCAGGGAACCGTGGCGCTGGAGATGGTCGATCAAATTCCCGATGCCGACATCTACATCGTCGCGATCGGCGGTGGCGGCCTTATCAGTGGCATGTCCGAAGTCCTGAAGCACGTCAAACCTGAAGCCAGGATCATCGGTGTCGAGCCGACCGGTTCACCGACCCTTCACGCCTCCCTGGCTGCCGGCCGTGTCGTTCGCTTGCCCGAGATAACGACAAAGGTGGCGACCATGGCCTGCGGCCGCACGGATGAAAGCATCTACGCGATCGTCGCCAAGCACGTCGACGACATCGTCCTTGTCGAGGATGCGGACATGCAGAAGGCCGCTGAGTTGCTCTGGTTCGAATTCGGCATTGCCGCCGACCTCAGCGGCGCGGCATCGCTGGCCGCGTTGACGAGCGGAGCTTTCAAGCCACCGCGCGGCGCCCGCATCGCGGGGCTTGTCTGCGGCGCCGGTGTCGAAGGCCTGAATGGCTGAGGTTGAACAAGGCTGGTCCACACCGGACGCGGCCCTGACATGGATACGGCACGAGTGCCGCGGAATACCGCCGGAATGCCTGTCGCTGGGACGGTCGTCGTGCGGGACATGAAAAAGAGACGAAGAATCGTCCTGTCGCAACAAGAGGAGAACTGACACATGCGCATTTCCTTGAAAGCATCCATTGCCCTGCTCGCACTCGCCATCGCAACGCCCTCGCTTGCCGCGGAAAAGGTTCTGGGGCTTGCGGCAATCGACCTGCAGAATTCCTTCTTTGTCCGCATGAAGGAAGCGGGCGACGTGGCTGCCGCCGACTATGGGGTGAAATCCACCTGGCAGAGCGCCGAGGGCAGTCTGGAAAAACAGGTCAGCATCATCGAGAATTTCATCAATCAGGGCGTCAGCGCGATCCTGATCGATCCGATCGACAAGAACGCGGTCATTCCGGTCATCCAGAAAGCCACCGCCGCCGGCATTCCGGTGATCACCATGGGCAACAAGGTCGAGGCCGGCTCGAACTACTCGACGCTCTATCCGGACTACGACAACATGTCGATGGTTGCCCGCGCGCTCGGCAAGTCGCTTGGCGGCAAGGGCGAAGTCGCCCTGCTCGTCGGTTCGCGTGGCAACTTCGTGTCCGACACGCGCGAAAAAGGCTTTGTCGAAACCCTGAAAAAGGAGTTTCCGGACATCAAGGTCGTCGGCATCGAGCCGACCGGCTGGGACGCAGCCAAGGCAACCAATGCCGCCCAGACCTGGCTCACCACCTATCCGGATCTGAAGGCCATCGGCTGCATCTCCGACAGCCTTTGCCTGGCCGCCGATTCCGTTGCCAGCTCGATGGGAACCCAGCTGCTCTACGGCGGCTATGACGGCGACGCCGAGATGAAGCCGCTGATCGACGACGGCAAGATGGTGATGGACGTGCTGACCGGCGCCTATCGTGTCGGCTACTGGAACATCGCCGTTGCCGCTCGCCTGGCCAACGGCGAAAAGCTGCCGCAGGATCTCTATATGCCGACCTATTTCGTGACCTCGGATGCGACGGCGGCGAAGCTCAAGGCCGATGGCCTCACCTTCGAATACATCAACACCGACAAGGAGGCGGTGGAAGCCAAGAACTATACCGAGCAACTCGGTCCCAAGGTTCCGGCGACCGCCATGACCCTGGCAAAGTAACAGCCTAAAGGCGGCTCAAGCGCCGGATGACATATCATCCGGCGCCCCCTTTTCCTGACGATCGCCGTCGCCGCTCCGTGGTGACCGCGCATGATGCTCGATAAGAGGACCGACCCATGTTCCAGTCCTGGACCTCTCCATTACTGCGGCGCAACGAACCGGTTCTCATCGCGGTGCTGCTGGTCGCCATCGCCGTCTTCGGCTGGATCGATCCGCGTTTTCTGTCGACCGGCAATCTTGTCAGCATCGCGCAGCAAAGTGCGGTCATCGCCCTCATCTCTTTTGCCATGACGGCCGTGATCATCGCGCGCGGCATCGATATTTCCGTCGGCAGCAACCTCGCCTGTTCCGGCATCGCCGCGGGCCTTGCCTACACGGCAACCGGCTCGGCGAGCTTGAGCCTTCTCGCCGCGATCGGTGGCGGTGCCGCAATCGGTCTGCTCAATGGAGCGCTGATCGGCTTTGCCGGCATCTCCCCATTCATCGCAACGCTCGCCACCATGGCGTTTGCGCGCGGCCTGGCGCTCAGTCTCTCCGGCGCATCCAGCATAGCCGTCGCCGATCCGGTCCTGCTTTTCGCGGGACGCGAGACGATCGGCCTCCTACCTGTCTCCGTCATCATCGCCGCCATCTGCCTGGGCCTCTGGTGGTTCGTGCTCAATCGCACGGTGTACGGGCGCTGGATCTATGCGGTCGGCGGCAATGCGGGAGCAGCGCGGGCCTCTCTGGTTCCCGTCGACCTCGTGCGCATCTCCGTCTACCTGATTGCCGGCGCAACGGCCGGGCTCGGCGCGATACTCACCATCGGCCGCCTTGGTTCGGCACAGCCGCTTGCCGGCACCGGGCTTGAATTTACAGCCATCACAGCCGCCATCATCGGCGGCACGAAACTGTCCGGCGGCCAGGGCTCCACCTGGGGAACGGCGATCGGGGCGCTGCTGCTGGGCGTCATCAACACCGGCCTGTCCTTCCTGCAGGTACCGCAGATACTGATCTATTTCGTGACCGCGAGCCTCATTCTGGTGGCCGTTCTCACCAGCCAGCCGGAGAGTGTCGCCGCCCTGTTCAAAACCAGTGGCCGCAAGTCCACCCCGTCGCACCGCAACACCGCCGCAACACCGGTCGGCAAACACAGCATCGCCTTGCGCGGGCTTGGCAAGTCTTTTCCGGGCGTCAAGGCACTCGACGGTGTCAGCTTTGCCGTCTCGGCCGGCGAGGTGGTAGGACTTGCCGGCGAGAACGGGGCCGGAAAATCGACGCTGGTGAAGTGCATTTCCGGTCTGCATCGCCCGGACGAGGGTGAGATCGTCATCGACGGCAACGCCGTCCAGTTCCACTCCCCCAGCGACGCCAAGGGCATCAGCGTCATCCATCAGCATTTCAGCCTTTCGCCGGACCTGACGGTGGCGGAGAATCTCTTCATCGGCCGCGAACCGCGTACCCGCCTGGGATTTCTCGACCGGGCCCGGATGCGGCGCGATGCGAAATCCATCATGGACGAGCTGTCGCTCGATATCGACATTGGCGCGGAGCTGCGAACGCTTTCCGTCGGGCACCGGCAGATGGTGGAAATTGCCCGTGCCGTTCTGTCCGATGCCTGGTTCTTCATCATGGACGAGCCGACCAGCGCGCTCTCTAACCGCGAGCGCGACCAACTCTACGACCTGATCGACAGGCTGAGAGCTCGCGGCGCCGGCATCCTCTACATCTCCCACAAGATGGAAGAGATCTTCAGCCAGTGCGACCGCGTCGTCGTTCTGCGTGACGGGCGCTTCATCGGCGAGCGCCAGACCCGCCAGACCAGCGAGGCCGAGATCGTGTCGATGATGGTCGGGCGTGATGTCGGCGACATCTTCCCCTATCTCGAAGCGCAAGTCGGCGAAACCGCGATCGAGATCAGCAACATCTCCGATGGCAAGCTCTTGAAGTCTGCGACGCTCAGCGTGTGCAGGGGCGAAATCGTCGCGCTCGCCGGCCTGATGGGCAGCGGCCGCTCCGAAGTGCTCAGGCTGATTGCCGGCCTCGAGACCATGCATGGCGGCACGCTCAGAATTTTCGGCGGGCAGCAGACCGGCGGCGACACCAAGGCCGCCAATCGCGCCGGCATCGTCTACATACCGGAAGATCGGCACCTGGAAGGCTTCGTCGGCACAATGTCGATCAGAGATAACCTGTCCCTCGCCTGGATACGCGACAACAGTCACTTCGGCCTGCTGAGACCTCGCCGCATCCTGGCTCTCGCGCGCGATCTCATCGGCTCACTCGGCGTGCGGCCGGCCCAGCCCGACAAGATGACCATCGAGCTTTCGGGTGGCAATCAGCAGAAGGTCGTCATCGGCAAATGGCTGGCCACCAAGCCGAAAATCATTCTGCTCGACGAGCCAACGCGCGGCGTCGACGTCGGCGCGAAGTCGGAACTCCATCATCTGATCGCAAGATTGAAGGCCGAGGGCGCGGCGATCCTCATGGTGTCGAGCGAGTTGCCCGAGGTTCTCGGCGTTGCCGACCGCATCGTCGTCATGCGCGAAGGCCACTCTGTCGGCACGCTGGCTCGTGGGGCGACGGAAGAAGACGTGATGACGCTGGCTTTCGGTGATCGCACGATCACACCACCAGCCTGCTCACCCCGGCCAGCATCCAACCTTGCACCATGCCTGTGAGGAGAAACCCTTTGAGCAAGTTGAAGATCGCCATCGTCGGTGCCGGCTACATGGGCCTCCTGCATGCGCAGGTGGTTGCCGCTAGCCCTGTCGCGGAACTGTCGGCATTCGTTGATCCGAATCCTGCCTCGGGAAGCAAGGCCGCGTCCGATTTCGGTGCCCGGCATTTCCGCGATGCCGCCACCGCGCTGGCCGCCAATGCCGCCGACGCCTACATAGTGGCGGCACCCGACACGCTGCATGAAGACGTCTGCCGCACGCTGCTCGATGCCGGCAAGCCGGTGCTGCTCGAAAAACCGATGGCTCACGATCTTTCCGCTGCCAAGGCGATTGCTAGAGCGGCCGAGAGAAACGGCGCGCGTCTGTTGGTCGGCCACATCCTGCGGTTCGACCCGCGCTATTGCGAGGCCGCGGCAGCGGTGAAATCCGGGCGGATCGGTGAGCCGATCCACGGCAGCAGCGGCCGTTTCACCAATCGCGAAGTCGGTCTTCGCATGAACGGAAACTCGAGCGTCTGCTTCTACCTCGGCGTGCACGACGTGGATGCGCTGCAATGGATCTCAGGTTCGGACATCATCGCCGTCTACTCCCGGCCCGTCGCCAAGCTCATGCCTTCGCTCGGAGTTCGATCCGAAGACGCGATCTTCTCCACCGTCGAGCTGTCGAACGGAATGAGCGGACAGCTCTACTTCGGCTGGACGCTGCCACCGACCGTTCCGACCGGCATCTGGGCACGCACGGAAATCATCGGCACTGAAGGCATGATCGACCTCGACGTGCGCGACCATGGTCTGCGCATCCTGTCGCGGGGACAGTGGTCGCAACCCGACGCCCTGCACTGGCCGACCGTCAATGGCCGTATCACCGGGGATCTCTTCGAGGAGGTCCACCATTTCATTTCGGCGGTTCGCGACGACACCCCTTTCGTGATGCCGGTCGGCGACGCCCTACGCGCCGTCGCCGTCAATGATGCCATCCTGCGCAGCGTCAAATCAGGCCTGCGCGAACCGGTCGAAGATTGGCACATTCGATGAGAGGATCCTCATGACCCGCCAACAGAACATCTGGTGCAGGCGCTTTCTCGACCTCTCGCCGTTGATCCTGCTGGTCATCCTGCTGGCGATCTTCGCGCTCATCGACGCCCGCATCGTTTCAACCGCCAGCCTCATCAACATCGTCGCCCAGGCGACGCCGATCGCCATCCTGGCGCTTGGGGCTCTGATCGTTCTGCTGACGGCGGGCATCGACCTGTCCGCCGGCGTCGGCGTCGCCTTCTGCGCCGTCTTCATCGCCAGCCTGGTCGACAGCGGCGCCGGCCTGCCGCTTGCCCTACTTGTCGGTTTTGCCGTGATGGTGGTGATCGGCCTCGCGAACGGCGCCGTTATCGCACTGTTGAAAATACCGCCCTTCGTGACGACACTGGCCACAATGGTCGCGCTGCAGGGCGCAACGCTTGCCGTTGCCTCCAAAGGCGTCCTGATGCTGAAGGATCCGACGCTTCGCGCGGTCGGCATTGAGCGCAGCTTTGGCATTCCCAATGTCATCTTCGCAACGCTCCTGATCGTTGCCGTAGCAGCAATCCTGATGCGGCACAGCCGTTTCGGGCTGCGTACCTATGCGCTCGGGTCGGATGCCGGAGCCGCGGAACTTGCCGGCATCCCGGTGACGAAACACACGATCCTCGTCTATTGCGCCTCCAGTATTTTCGTCTTCCTGACGGCTGTGATCATGATCAGCCGGGTGCCTGTCGTGACGCCTAATATCGGCGGTACCTCGCTGCTTCTGGACGCGATCGCCGCTGCCGTGCTTGGCGGCACCAGTATCTTCGGCGGACGGGGAACGGTGTGGGGGGCGGTCGTCGGCGCCCTGATCGTCAGCCTGCTGACGACGGCGCTTCGGGTGTTCGGCACGGATCCTTCCAGCCTCGAACTCTACAAGGGGGCAATCATCATGGTCGCTCTCCTGGCCGATTCCGGCATGACCTACGCCAAGGCCCGGCTTGTCGAGGCAGCACGATGAGCGAGCCAGCTCCGGCCTTGCCGATCCCGCCCAGGTCCAGCTTTGCGCTGATGACCTCGCCGGATACGGAAAGACACGCGACAGCCGGCGTGCATAAACCCGTCGTCATTCTGCCGCTCGGCGCTGTCGAGCAACATGGCCCGCATCTGCCTCTCGGCGTCGATTGCTGGCTTGCGGAAGCAGTCGCTCTCGCCGCGGCGGAAGGACAGGCTTCCATGCGTGTCGCCGAACCTTTCGCCTATGGCTCGTCCGAGCATCATCGCTCCTTCTCCGGCACGATGAGTCTCAGTCCGCGGACCTTCATCGCCGTTCTCGTCGATCTCTGCAGCTGTCTTGCCGAAGACGGCTTCCTGCCGGTCATGCTGAACGGCCATGGCGGAAACCGCGCCGCCATCCAGGTGGCGATCACCACCCTTGGTAAGCGTGGCATCGTCACGGCGGGTTTCTCGTATTTCGATCTCATCGCCGACGTGGCGGCGGAGGCCCTGCCCGATGCCGCTACAGGCACCGGTCACGCTTGTGCGCTTGAAACGTCGATGATGATGCATGTGCTTGGCGACAGCGTTCGCCGCGATCTCATCCCGCCAGGAGGCACCCCGCCATCTTGGCCGGATCCTCACCTTTACGCGGCGCCGGCCGTCACCGTCTGGCGCCGTTTCGAAGCCATCCGCGACAACGGCGTCATCGGCAAGCCATCGCAGGCAAGCGCGGAGGCCGGCAGCAGACTTTTCATCGCAGCCGTGGAGCGCAGCCGCGCCGCCATTTTGAACATCCAATCCGAATTCGGCCAAAGGAAAACATGATGACAGTTCATTTCAAATCTTCTCTCGAAGGCCCCAACCTGCGCGGCATGGCGATCGTCTCGGAGCCGGAAGCAGCCGCCCGCATCGGCATCAATCGCATCGGCGGCGAGTGGATTGCCGGCAGCTCCGGCAAATTCCTGAAAATAGACAGTCCTTCGACGGGCGAACACCTCGGCTATCTCTCACTTTCCACCCGTGCCGATGTCGGCCGCGCGGTGAAAGCCGCCGAAGGCGCACGCGAGGCCATGCGCAAGATGGGAACCTTCGCACGCGCTCAACTGTGCATGCGCATCGCCGACGCGATCGACAGGCGCGCCGAGGAACTCGCGCGCCTGCTCTGCCTGGAACAGGGTAAGCCCTTCCACAGCGAGGCAAAGGCCGAAGCATCAGCGGCAGCTCTCGGTTTCCGCAATGCGGCAGAGCAGATGAAGTGGCTGGAGACGGCGGCGTTTCCGCTTGCCGATGCCAACAAGCGCGCCTTCAGCTTCCTGCAGCCGAAGGGCGTCTTTGCCATCATCACACCCTGGAATTTCCCGCTCGCCCTGCCCTGCCTCTATTATCTCGGACCGGCCGTCGCAACGGGCAACACCGTCGTCTGGGTGCCCGCGCCGACGACGTCGCTGATTGCCACGGCACTTGTCGAATGCTTCATCGAGGCGGGCCTGCCGGACGGCGCCATCAATCTCGTTCTGGGTGACGGTGCGGAGGTGGGCGACGAGGCGGTCGTTCATCCGGGCACCCATGCCATCGGCTTCACCGGCAGTTCCGCCACCGGCGCGACGATCGCCCGGCGTGGCGCGGGCAAGCCGCTTCTGCTCGAAATGGGCGGCAACGGTCCGACCATCGTGCTCGCCGATGCCGATATCGATATGGCTGCCGCCCAGGTGGGGGCCGGCTGCTTTGCCAATGCCGGGCAGATCTGCACGGCCACCGAACGCGTGCTGGTGCATAAATCCGTCCATGACCGTTTCATCGAAGGTCTCATGAAAGCGGCCGCGAAGGTGAAAATGGGCGACCCTTTCGATCCCGCGACGACGATGGGGCCGATCAACAATGCGGTGGCCGTCGACAAGGTGCTCAGCCACATCGCGGACGCCCGCTCACGTGGCGCCGAGATCGTCACCGGCGGCAATGTGGCGGCGGGCTTTGCCACCAATCTCTATTTCGAGCCGTCGATCGTCACAGGACTGACCCGGGAAAGCCTGCTCAATGTCGAGGAATCCTTCGGGCCGATTGCACCCGTGCTGACCTTCGAGACCGACGAGGAGGCGATGGAACTTGCGGCGTCCAGCCCCTACGGCCTGTCGGCCGCGGTCTTCACCAGCACCATCAAGAACGCCTTTGCCTTTGCTGAAAGCCTGAGGGTCGGCATCGTCAACATCAACGAGATGAGTTGCTATTGGGAGCCGCACATCCCTGCCGGCGGCGCCGCCGGGACGCAGAGCGGTCTCGGTCGCACCGGGGGTCGGCACACGCTGATGGAAATGTGCGACTTGAAGACGATTACCGTGGATGTCACTCGCTGACATTCAAGGCCCGCGCCCAGAGCCGGATGATTTCGGGTGGATTCGACCTGAAATCATCCGGCTCCAACTCAAAGAGACAGAGCATGATGTCTGGACAAACGGTACCCGTTTGTCCGAGAAAACCGCTTCACACTTTTCGGCATCATGCTCTTGTGCGCGGGCTCGCGACCATATGCAGTTCGGCAGAGAGCTGTCAGGTGGACCGGCGCAGACTGTCGGCCATTTTCTCGCCGATCATGATCGAGGTGAGATTGGTGTTTGCCTGGCAATCGAGCGGCATGATCGACGCATCGATAACCCGCAGTCCTTCCAAACCGTAGACCCGGCATTCCGGATCGACCACGGCCTCGCCGGGCCTTCCCATGCAACAGCCTCCGATCCCATGCTGCGCATCGGAAGACTGCGCCAGCAGGAAATTGTCGACCTCCTCGTCGCTTGCCGTTTCGAGCCATGACAAAGGCAGATCGGAATCCCCCAGCAGGACGCGCTCGGCGATCGCCTGGATCGGCGCCTGCCGGGCAATCTCGCCAAGGTGGCGATAGGCGATACGCATGCGCTGGAGATCCATTGGATCGTCCAGCATGTTCTCTTCCACGATCGGCTGGTCGAAAGGGTTGGCGGAACGCAGTTGCACGGTGCCGCGGCTCTTGGCCTCCATCAGAATCAGATTGACCATGGCCTCGCCGAACTGGGCGCTGTCGGACTCCACGCCGATACCGCCATGGTTCATGGCGACGTAGAGAATGTCGTCGCGCTCAGCGCCCGGCACGCCCGAACTCATCCGCACACAGCAGTTGGTATGCCGCGCGTCGACATCGGTCGCCTTGAATTCCGGCTTCAGCTTCAGTTCGATGCGGCAATAAGGATGGTCGAAGAAACCTTCGCCGACCGGCAGGTCGGCAAGCACCTCGATGTCCTTTCGATTCAAGAGAGCCGCCGGACCGATGCCCGAGCGCTGCAGGATGACCGGAGAGTGGATGGCGCCGGCCGAGACGATGACCAGCGGCGTCTCGAATTTGCGAACCTGACCGGCCACGATGGCCAAAACGCCGATCGCTTTCTTGCCATCGAAAAGCACCTTATCCACCGTCGCCTGCCCGATGATGGTGAGGTTCGGCCGGTCGCGGGCAGCTTCCAGATAGCCGTCATTGACCGACACGCGCTTGCCGGCTCGACTGTTGATGGGATAGGTGCAAGCCCCTTCGACATCCGGAGCATTGAGATCGTCATGCCAGGGATGGCCGAGAGCCATCGCGCTTTGGCGCATGGCCTTGTCGACGCTTCCCCAGCTTTCGACAGGCGCGCGGTAGATCGGAATCGGGCCGCCGCTGCCGTGAAAATTGGCCGCGATCGGATCATCCTCCAAGCGGCAGAAGAAGGGCAGCACGTCGGCTCCCGACCAGCCCTTGCATCCGATTTCCTCCCAGCGGTCGAATGCATGGAGCACGCCGCGAATGGCAATCTGCCCATTGACGGCCGTCGAACCACCAAGCCCCTTGCCGCGCCAGTAGACCCGATGCTCCTGCCGCTTCGTGCGGCGAGCCATCAGGTCGGGATACATGTATTGCTGCTGAAAATGATCGGGAAGCAGCAGGTTGAAGGGATTTGGGCTCGCCATCTCGGCAGGTTGCTCGCCGCTCCGGTAGTCCGGCCCCGCTTCCAGCAAAAGCACGTTCGTGGCTGCATCCTCGGTTAGCCGGGCAGCAAGAACAGCCCCGGCTGCGCCGGCTCCGACAACGATGACATCGAACGGCATGCCGTACTCCCCGGATCCGACCAATGCACGGCTGGCTCTACCGCGACATCATGTTGATTTTGTGCACGATCATCTGCTGGCATTCAGGCTCAGCGATGTACGCCGGAACCAACCACCTTAGCCGCGTTGCACGACTGCAAGATCATCATGATTTGTTTTATATGTAAATATGATTTCGTATATGAACCCATCGGAAGGGTTTCTTTTCACCATCTGCTCCATATCGCGCGACGAACCCCGGTGCTCTCCGTCCCCTGCCGGCGGTTCTCACACCGTCATCATCCATCGCCTTTTGACAGCGATCGGCTTTCGACAAAAGCGGTGTTTCGCGTGCTGCCCTTCCGAGTCGCGCTCAGGGAACAACTGCTTCCATGGAAAGTTAGTCCATGGCTACACCGCCGGTGAGCTTTCACGACAATCCAAGGGAGACAAATCATGGCGACTGCAAAAAAAACGACGACAAAAGGACTGGAGGCTTTGTTCCTCGATGGGCTGAAGGACATCTACTACGCTGAAAAGAAGATACTCAAAGCCTTGCCGAAGATGGCAAAGGGCGCCGAATCCGAGGAGGTGGCCGCAGCCTTTGAGAAACACCGCATGGAAACCGAAGGCCAGGTCGATCGACTCGAGCAAGTGTTCGAACTTATGGACAAACCGGCCCGCGGCAAGACCTGTCCGGCGATCGACGGCATTCTTGAGGAAGGATCGGAAATCCTCGACGAATACAAGGGTGACCCAGCGCTGGATGCAGGGCTGGTCGGCGCAGCACAGGCCGTCGAACATTATGAAATCGCGCGCTATGGCACGTTGGTCGCGTGGGCTGAACAGCTTGGCAAGAGCGACGTGGTCAAACTCCTCAACGAGACATTGAAAGAGGAGGTCGCGACGGACGAAGCGCTTTCCGGGCTGGGCGAAGGCGGTGTCAATGAGCGCGCCCTGCAGCAAGCTGCCTGACTGGGTGTCCTTACCGGGCCTCGCCCCTGCGCCAAGCCGCCGGGGCGACTTTCGCGACTTGCCGCGGCGTCGTCGATACCCCTTCAGATGCAATCAGACCCACCCCGACACTTAGGGGTGGGTCTGCTTAAATCACCCGCGATCAGCGGTTTTTGTGGCCTTGTTCGCCAGCTTTCACGTGCTGTTCGTGGGTTCCACCACGCATGCCGGATCCATCGCCCTGCTGCCGTTGACCACCACCAGCGGCCTGCTGTTGCTGACGGTTTTTATTGTCGGCGTTCTTGTGGCTCTGCTGGCCTGCCTTCACATGCTGTTCGTGACTACCACCTTGATTGGGCATTCTTCTTCTCCTTCAAAATCCACGAGGCGACAACCGCCTCGATTGCCTAAGAAGAGTCAGGCGCGAACGTTCCCTTACGTAACATTTTGTGAAGACCACAAAGCCTGCGGCGTTCGAAGGCGCCTGAGATGGATGTCGGATTTATTTCTTGGCGTTGGCAACGAGTTCATCTTGGCCGTGACCGACGTTGCCGGCGGACCTCATGCCTGTGCCACCCAGGAGGAAAATGCATGTCATTCCGATCCGAGAGATTTACAACCGCTTTGACCTATAGCGAGGATGAAAGAGCGCGGGCCGCCGCAGCGCTCTATCAATACAACATCGCACAGACCGGGATCGACGACCGAGCTGTTATCGGAGCGGAGCTTTGCGACCAGTCTGGAAAGATCTGGGGCGGGCTTTGGGGCAGAACGGAACTCGGTCTCCTGTTTCTCGACATGTTCTTCCTGCCTGAGCCATTGCGTGGCCAATCCTTTGGCTCACAACTTCTCACGATGATCGAGGAAGAAGCCATCCGGCGGGGCTGCAAGAAGGCCGTCGTGGAGACGAGCAGTTTCCAGGCGCCGCTATTCTACATGCGCCATGGTTTCGAGGAATTTGGCAAAGTCGAATTCGGGATCCCTGGACATGCCCGCATCTTCCTTCGGAAAGATCTGCTGTGAAATTGATCGCGAACCTGCCGTCATGGCCTCAATCGCGAGGCAGCGACGGGTCGGTTCATTTTCCCGCAGCGAGCAGTGACTGTTCATATGATCTGCCAAGGCTGGTCCAACGCCAATTTGGCGACGCCATGCTCCACAGCCAAATTCTTGAGCGCCACAGCCTCGTGTGAACCGACTCAGGCCGTGGGTGTTGCTGCTTGGAACAAATCGGCGGCGGCAGAAGTTTGGCGTGCGCTACGAGGGACCACATGGCGAGCAAATCGACCATGGTAGGCCGCTCCGGCGCACGCAAGCTTTGCTCTCGCCGCGCTCACAAGTGCAAGTCTGCCAGGGCGTGGTTGAAAGGGAGAAATCATGGCCAAGGTTTCAAGTCCGACCCCTGCCGCGGCCAGAGGCGAAGTTCAGGCAGGAGCGACGCAGGACAAGACGCCGGGGTTCGATCCCGCCATTGCCCCGCTTGAGACAGACGCAGAGGCCGCGGACACGCAAAATCCGGTCGCTGAGACAAGTCCGCCGCGCAAACGTCCAGAATTCGAAAACGATGCCAGCTTTGCCAATGCCATGCGTCCGGTCGAAGGCGAGCCGGAACTGCGGCCCGGCGGCAACTGGCCGGTGTTGGTGATTGCAGCTGTCGTTTTGATAGCAGCCGTGGTTTTCCTGGCAGCGAGCATGCTGCGCTGAGAACGATCCCGACGAAGCAGCACCCCACGGCCTATTCCTGGAGGTCTGGTGCGCCCTTCATGCCTGAGAGTTCGGTCATTGGGCACAGCAGCCGCGGTCGCGCGGGATCGGAAATGTCGAGCTTGTTCCAAGGGATGCGATATAGACCGTCGCGGCGGCGCAATCGGAAAAGATCCAGCACTGCCACGCCTATGGCCGAGGCCGAGAGGCGCTCGAAAGCGGCGTAGACCCCGACATGGAATTCGGTGACGACGAAATCGTCACCATCCCGTTCGGCGTGGATCTCCTCGATATAACCGACATTCTTGCCGCGCTGCGAGAGTACTCGTCGCCCTGCCAGATGCTCGAGATTGACCGTGGTCATCATCAAGCTCCCGGAATGCGCCCGATGACATGGTCGCGCAACCAGTCCTGCCAGGCGAAGATCGACGTTTCTCCCACATCGATGTCGAACTCGATATCGATGCCGATATCTTTCACCTTGTGCCAGGCGATTCGATGAGGCTCGCCATGCTGCTTGCCACCCAGTTTGACCGCGAGCCGCGCCATCCAGCGCCCGGGCCCTGCGCCGAGGCGACGCGCCAGGGTGATGGAGCCGAGCTCGATCGCAATGATCCGAGGCGGCTTGCCAGGCCGCAACTCCGCCACCAGCCCGTCGACCTTGCCGATCTTGATCTGCTCGCGGTCGACCACCTGCTTGTCGAGGAGATCACGCACCAACTTCATCATGTGCCTCCGAATATCTGCAGCGGGATGGTCACCACGGCCAGCACGAAGCCAAGCGCGATGATGAAGATGACGGCAGCATTCGACAAAAAGCCATTGCGATGCTCGCCGACATAACGTTTGTCGTTCAGCAGAAACAGGAAAGGAACGACCGTCAGCGGCAGGCTGGCTGCCGTCAGCGCCATGGAGAAGATGGTGAGCCTCAGCGGATCGAGACCAAGCGCGATGGGAATAGCCGCCAAAAGCAATGATATCGTGTAGGTGGCGCTGAAACCCGGATCGTCGCGCGGCTTACGATCCTCGCCCCAATTCCAGCCGAAACCCTGGGCCACAAGATAGGCCTGTTGCAACCCGACCTCTAGTGCGGCGCCGAAGCAGGCAATGGCGAGGGAGGCAACAAACAGCACGAAGCCCCAGAAGCCGAATATGGATATCAGCATCAACGGCAATTGGTGATAGTCGTCCACCTGGGTGACGCCATGCGTGGCGAGCACGAGAGCGGCCACGATCAACACGCCGATCGAGATGGTCCCCCCGAAAGTCATGCCCAACCCCGCTATGGCCCGATTGGCTCCGAGATAGCTTTTGTCCCACCGGTCCTCGATGGCCCCCGAGGAATAGAACATGAAGAGGTAGGGCGATATCGAGGCGCCGAGAATGCTCACCGCCATGAACCAGTAATTGGCGGCATCGTGGACCGGCAGCGAAGGCACGGCGCCCCTTGCGACTGCCGTCCAATCGGGTCTCAGCATCACCGCTCCGACGACGAAACACAGCGTCACCAGACCGAGAATAGATACGCCCTTCTCGATGAAGCCGAAGGTGCCTTTCCAAAGCAGCAGCCACGCCAGCAAAGCCACCGGCAGTGCCCACCACTGGAAGCCTATGCCGGTGGCAAATTCGAGCGCAATGGCGACGCCGCCGATCTCGGCGGACAGCACCAGGAAATTGACCAGCAGGGCGGCAAGCAACGGCCATAGAAAGACGTTGAAGCCGAATCTCTCGCGGATGCCGTCGGAGATCGTGTGATGGCTCACGGCCGCGAACCGGCCGGACATTTCGACAAGAAAGATGATGCAGAGGGTGCCTAGCACCACCGCCCAGATCAACTGGAAGCCAAACATCGCGCCTGCCTGCGCCGCCGTCGCCATGGACCCGACTTCGAGGAAGCCGCCGACGCTGGTGACGACGCCGAGGGATATTTCCATTAGCTTCTTCATGGCTTCGGCGCGAAATACTTGGCGTAGGCGGTAGCGAGCGAACGCGACGCCAGCCGTAGATCCTGTTGCGCGTCTTGGACTTCCGGCCGGTCGCCCGCCTGCAATCCGGCCTCTGCACGCGCCACCGCGACCGACAAATCGTAGACTGCCTTTGTCAGTGAAGCTTGCTCGGCGGGTTCACTGGTTTGCGCGGACCGGATTTGCGCCCCGGCGTCGGCAAGCGTCTTGCCGATCGATTGCAGCGTATCCACCGTGTATGTGGTCGGCGCCGCCCCCGCCGCCCAAGCGTCCAGCGTCATCATCACGGTCTGCGATGCAGAGGCCGCAGTTCGTGATTGCTGCTCGACCTGATCGGAAGATGAGCATGCCGACAAAATCAGCAGAAGCAGGCATAGGCAGTCGAGCCTGAGATGGCGGCGTCTAGCAATCAAATCCGGCGTTTGGTGCGCCACGGAATAAGTCTCCCCGGCCCAACAAAACTGCGGCCTGCGTAAATCTGATCTAGAGCGCTCGTCGGGTCCGTCAACGACCGCGGCTCCCGATCCGGAGCACGAGGCGGCGAGCGAGGTCCAGATCGGTTTCAATTGGCGCATCAGCGCAAGCTGAAGGTCAGTCGGGGCGATCCCCGCTCGAAGCGTCTCGGATTCTGTATTCGTTAACGAGGCCGAGAACCTGACTTCTGACTGTGTCGCGCGCGTCGGGCTGGATGAAAAACATCAGCCGTTCGACCGCTTCCACGACTGCTTCCGGCAGGTCCGAAACCGCATCGGTGAGTTCGCTGCCATGCTCGTACATATTGTCCGTCAGCTTCTTGTCGAGGTCGGAAAGGATGCCCATCATCCACACTCCAGATCGGTGCTGTATTGAACTCAGTTCGGCAGGGTCACCGCGAGGTCGCCCTCTCCTGTTGCTGCCGGTCGTCGATCACTGTTGCCCCGGCATTTCCGTGTTTTCCCTGGGATTTTTCTGGACGCCCGCAGCCGGGGCGGTATCCGCCGGGGCATTGCCGCCCTGGTTCTGCTCCGGCGCACGTTTCAGCGGGGAGGTCTGCCAGCCCATGTCAACGTAGAAAAAGCCGACGATGAAACCGACAATGAGGACCGCCGCTATCACCAGCGAGATTATTGCGTTGCGTCGCTCCATAGGCCTAGCCGCCACTTGGCTTTGGAGATGCGGGCTGCGTTGGCTGCGTACCTTGCTGGTCGCCGCCGGTGCTGGTCTGCGGCGTCGGGTTGGTGTCCGTCGTGGGATTCTTGTCGACCGGCTGGCTGTTCGTGGTATCCGTCTTGGACTTGGCTGGATCGGCATTGTCGTTGCACCCCGCCAAGGCGAGGAATGCAGCCGACACCAAAAGGACTACCCTCATGCTGATTTCTCCTGGCTGAGTTCGGGCGAAGCCGCCTGCCAATGACCTATTCGGTCGAACCGTACCGAGAGCCCCTGTTTGACCGCGCTTCTAGCCAGCAAATGGTCCAGTTCGGCGTCTTCGATCGGACCTCGTACGACTTGGCGAATGGCTTTGCAGGCAAGTTCCGTCGAGACGAAATCATATCTCCTGCTCCTGGCGACAACATATTGTTCGACCAGCATTTTCACGCGCCTGAGCGCGATTTCTTCGGCGTATTGCATTTTATTCCTCCTGCGCCCCGAACTGCCGAACGGGTTTGTTGTTCCAAAAACATGATTGTCGAGGTGATTAGATGCTCGCGCTTTCCGATAGAAAGCGCGAGCGGATCAGGCTGAGGGGACCCGATCGTGCAGCATCAAACAAGGGGAGCAACGATGCTGCATGATATCGAACTCGCCCAGACCTGAGTTGTTCCACCTCTCCACGCCGCGTGTTCATTGAACTCAAGAACAAATCCTTGTCACGGCCTGCATACGGCCACGCATTCAACCTCTCCGTACGGAACAATCCGCCCCGACAGTGGTTCGGCCGAAGCGAAGCTCGGAGGACGAGATGACGAATGAAAAATTGGCCGTGGTGACGGGCGCCTCGAGCGGCATTGGGAAGGAACTCGCCAAACTGTGCGCCAAGGACGGCTACCACCTGATCCTAGCCGCCGACGAGCCCGCGATCCAGCAGGCAGCTGAGGCGCTCGGTTCGCATGGTGTGACGGTCGAAGCCATCGAGGCCGATCTGGCGACCGAGGAGGGTGTCGATCGTTTGATCGCCGGGATCGGCGATCGCGATGTCGACCTGTTGTTCCTGAATGCCGGACGTGGGCTCGGCCGTGGTTTCGTAGATCAGGATTGGAAAAAAGTGCGCCGCATCATCGACACCAACATCACCGGGACAGTCTATCTCGCGCATCAACTCGGAGCCAGGATGGCACGCCGCGGCCGAGGCCGCATTCTCTTCACAGGATCGATCGCTGGTTTTATGCCCGGCACTTTCCAGGCGGTCTACAACGGCACCAAGGCTTTCATCGATTCCTTCTCGATCGCACTGCGTCATGAGTTGCAGGCCACAGGAGTCACAGTCACCGTGCTGATGCCCGGGGCAACGCAGACGCGGTTCTTCGAACGCGCCGAAATGATGGATACCAAGGTCGGCACCGATGAGAAGGACAATCCCGCCGATGTGGCCGAGGCCGGCTACGAGGCGATGATGGACGGTGAGGAACAAGTCATCAGCGGCTGGAAGAACAAGCTGCAGGTCGCCGCGGCACATGTGACGCCGGCAGGCACGCTGGCCGAACAGCACCGCAAGATGGCCGAGCCGGGTTCTGCCTCCAAAGGCTGACCTTCGGCCTTCACGCCAAACCAAAATGTCGGGCAGACTCTTCTGCCGACCTTCTTCCAAGGCAGGAGCACCATCATGAAAGCGCTCACATGGCACGGCAAAGGCGACATTCGATGCGACCAGGTGGCTGATCCCGCCATCGAGGATGATCGTGACGTCATCATCAAAGTCACCTGTTGCGCCATATGCGGCTCGGACTTGCATCTGATGAACGGATATATGCCGACGATGGAGTCGGGTGATGTGCTCGGACACGAGACGATGGGCGAGGTCGTGGAGGTCGGCAGCCGCCATTCGAAATTCAGAAAGGGCGACCGCATCGTGGTGCCTTTCAACATCTCATGCGGCGAATGCTGGTTTTGCCAGAAGGGGCTGTTCTCGCTTTGCGACAGGTCCAATCCCAACGCCAAAGAGGCTGCCGAAGTGATGGGGCAATCCCCGGCTGGCCTGTTCGGCTACTCGCATCTGGTCGGCGGCTATTGGGGAGGGCAAGCCGAATATCTGCGCGTTCCTTTCGCTGATGTCGGTCCGATAAAGGTGCCCGAGGGAATGGACGACGAACAGGTGCTGTTCCTCTCCGACATCTTTCCAACCGGCTATATGGCGGCTGAAAACGCCGGCATCGAGCCAGGCGATACCGTCGCCATCTGGGGTTGCGGTCCGGTTGGTCAGTTCGCCATTCAGAGCGCATGGATGCTCGGCGCCGGCCGCGTCATTGCCATAGACAAGGTGCCGGAGCGGCTGGCGATGGCTCGCGAGCACGGCAAGGCCGAGACGCTCGACTTCAGCAACTCCGATATCTACGACGCCTTGATGGCGATGACCGATGGCCGCGGTCCGGATCGCTGCATAGACTGTGTCGGTACCGAGTCGGATCCCGGCGCCAGTGCCGACTCCATGCTCGACAAGGTCAAGGCTGCCGTCTATCTCGGCACCGACAGGCCGCATGTATTGCGCGAAGCAATTTACTCCTGCCGCAAAGGCGGCACCATCTCGGTGCCCGGCGTCTATATCGGCCTCGTCGATCATATTCCGTTCGGCGCCGCCATGAACAAGGGCCTGACCTTCCGAATGGGTCAGACGCACACGCAACGCTATCTCGAACCGCTCCTGGCCATGGTGCAAAAGGGCGACATCGATCCCTCCTTCGTGATCACGCACAAGGCAGACCTCGAAGCGGGACCGGATCTCTACAAAAAGTTCCGCGACAAGCAGGATGGCTGCATCAAGGTGGTGATGCGACCGCATGGCTGAGACGTCGGCATCTTGCGCGGGGTCCACCTTGCGCGAATTTTCCGCCAGGGATGGCTCCGACACTACTGAGGTACCCGGAACTTTCGACCGTGGCGACGGTTGACCCGCAGAAAAAACTCAGGGCGGCGAGACTGTCGTGCCCGCCCGCTGCGAAGGAGTTATCGCCATGAGCAATGAGAATCCCACATCGAAACCCAGCGTCCGGTCGCCAAACGCCGATGCTCTCCCGCACCCGAAACGGGACGCCAGTGATACGGATGCCGGTGCCAAGCCGCTGACGCCGAAAACCGCCGGCACATCCCGGCCATCGGCCCCGCCGCTGGACAATCCGGTTGCCAATCGAAACGCCGGCCGGCCGCGTCAGGCGAGCACCACGCCTAGGCCGACCGACAAGCCCCTGGACTAATCGAAACCGGCCTCTTGAAATCACAGCGAGTGTTTGTCGGGCCGAAGCGATGCCAGGTCGGCCAGGGTGTTGAGAAGTGCAGCGTCGCCTGCCGGTTTCGGCACGAATTTGCAATTTCGGAAGGGTGTGGGAACGTCGCGCGGCCCAAATCCGGTCATGAAGGCGAAGGGGATGCCGCGAGCCAGCAATGTTTCGGCCACGGGCAGACTTGTTTCACCGTTCAATTGAATGTCCAGCAGCGCCACGTCGGCTTTGCCTGCATCGATAAGCTGACGAGCCGCTGCGACCGACGAGACCGGGCCGATCACCGGATAACCCGCAGCACGCAGGCGAGACGCGACGTCTTCGGCGATCAGCCATTCGTCCTCGACCACCAGAACGCGCGGCCTGTCGTCGCTCACGGTGCCTCCTTGTGATTTGCCGGAAACGCGATCTGGACGCTGAGGCCGTCCTTGTGGAACGCGGTCTCGACATGGCCGCCGAGCCTGTAACCGATTTCTCCCTGCAACAGGGTCAGGCCAAAGCCGTTGTCCAACGGCGCCTCGACAGGAGGGCCGTTCTTTTCGCGCCAGCCAAATGTGAAACTGTCATCCTCGATCGACCATTGCACACTGACCTTGCCGTCGGTTTTTGACAAAGCGCCATACTTGGCCGCGTTGGTGGCCAGTTCATGAATGGCCATGCTGAGGGAAAGCCCCTGTTGCGGGCCTAATTTCACGTCTGCGCCACCGAGTTCAACCCGCTCGATGCCGAAGGGTTCGAGCTCCTGCTGGAGCAATTCCCTGACCGAGGCTTCCTTCCATCTCTCCCGGGTCAGCAGGCCGTAGGCCCGCGACATGGCATGCAGACGGCCGATCAGCGCATCCGCGAACTCCTCCTTCGTATCAGAACTTTCCCGCGTGCGGCTTGCAATGCTGGCGATCACCGCAAGCATGTTCTTGACCCGGTGGTTGAGTTCCGAGATGAGCACCTGCTGGTGCTCTTCTGCCTGTGCCAGCGTGGTGACGTCGACAAGTGTCACCACCACGCCCTGGATCCTGTTGCCCTTGTCCCGATAGGGATTGATGCGGACCATGTGGAACAAGCCCCTAGCATCGCGCGGCAGATGGTGATTCAGGATCTCGCCTGTCTCGAACACCTTGTCGATGTGCTGCTTCAACTCTGGGTAGTCGAGTTGGCTCGACAAATCCGTCAGCGGCCGGCCAACATCGGAGGGGCGCAGGCTGAAGAAGGATGACGCCGCCGGCGTGAAGGTGCGGACCACAAGGCTGCGGTCGAGGAAAATGGTCGCTATGTCGGTGCTTTCGAACAGGTTGCGCAGATCGCCGTTAGCGTGGTTGAGCTCTTCTATCTTGGCCGTCAACTCGGCGTTGATCGTGTTAAGTTCCTCGTTGAGCGACTGCATCTCCTCCTTCGAGGCTTCGAGTTCCTCGTTGGTGGATTGCGCCTCCTCATTGACGGAGACGAGTTCCTCGTTGGACGATTTCACCTCCTCCAGCGCGGTCTCGTATTCCTCGATCATCGATTGCAGGCGCTCTCTGGTATCGCGCAGTTCCCGCTCGAGATCGGCGGTGCTGTCACTGTCACGGCTGCCGCCGTCTTCCTCTGAGCGGGCCTGGGTCGGCCCCGACGGTTCGAACAGGACGAGATAAAGCGGCTCGCCATTGCCGCGTTCGGCGAGCGGCTCGATCGTCAGCCTGATCGGCTGCACCCGTTCGTCATCTTCCTCCACGGTCAGGTTTTCCCGCACCACTGTGCGGCGTGTGGTCGTCGCTTCGCGCAGTGCGGCGCGGAGGTCCAGCCGCAGCCCACGCCTTGCCATCGTCAGCAACTGCCGGCTGGGAATGCCTTGTGGCGCTTCGAGATATCTGCCGGTCCTGGCCGAATAATAGACGACATCGCCCTCGGCGTTGACCAGGACATGCGGCGGCGCGAACCGTTCCAGCACCTGCGCCTCCACTGCCTGCCGCAGGGGATAGCCGACAAGTCCCTTCTTCGAGCCGGCGCTTTCGGATGGGAAGACGCTGGAATGACTTTCCCCGATCAGGGCCGGCAGTCTGATGTGCGGTGAGGCATGCTCCCGCGCATGAAAGATGCGATGTTTCTTGTCGACGGTGGCGAACAGATCGTCGTGCTGCCCGACGCTTTCGGAGGTGCCAAGGAAAAGGTAACCGCCGGGCTTCAGCGCATAATGGAAGACAGGGATGACGCGGTTTTGGATGATCGGGCCGAAATAGATCAGCAGATTGCGGCAGGAGACCAAGTCCATGCGCGAGAAGGGTGGATCGCGAATGACGCTGTGCGGCGAGAAGATGCACAGTTCGCGTATCGCATTGCTGATGACATAGCTTTCGCCATCGCCGTTGAAAAACCGCTGTTTTCGTTCGGGAGAAAGACCTTGCAGCAAGGCTTCCGGATAGCGTGCCGCCCGCGCCACCGCCAGCGCCGGCTCGTCGATGTCGGTCGCGAATATCTGGACGCGCGGAACGACCGTAAGCTTCTCCATGTGTTCGCGCAGCAGGATGCCGATGGAGAACACCTCCTCGCCCGTGGCGCATCCGGGAACCCAGACCCTGACGGTGTCGCTGGCGGTCTTGCCTTCGAACAGCTGCGGTATGATCTTTCGCTCGAGCAACTCGAAGGCATCGGGGTCGCGAAAGAAGTTGGTGACATTGATCAGCAGATCGCGAAAAAGGTTCATCACCTCGCGAGCATCCTTCTTCAGCCAGTCTATATAAGCGCTGATGGAATGGACCTGGGCGATCTGCATGCGCCGCTTCACGCGGCGCAGGAATGTCTTGGTCTTGTAGCCCGAGAAGTCGTGGCCGGAGTGGCTGCGCAGAATGGCGTATATCTGTTCTCGCACCTTATCGATGTCGGCCGTGTGGTCGCCATCTTCTTCCGCCAGCCCTTCCAGCGGGTCGAAGCCGCGGGCGAAAGCCTCCAGCTTCGCCCCGATCTCCTCGGCGGGCACAGCGACATCGACGAGTCCACTGGCAATAGCGCTCTGCGGCATGTCGGGATTGCGCGGCCCGTAGCCGTCCGGCGCTTGCGCGACGGTAAACCCGCCCCGCTCCTTGATGGCCTTGGCGCCCAGGGTTCCATCGGAGTCGCCGCCCGACAGGATGACGCCAACGGCATATTCGCCTTGGTCTTCACCCAATGCGGCGAAGAAGATATCGATGGGCTTGCGCTCCTGGGTAAGCCCATTCGGCCGGCGCAGGTGCAGCACCCCCGATTCAATGGCCAATGTCACGTTTTGCGGCATCACATAGACGTGGTCGGGTTGAACCACCATGCCGTCCTCGATCACGATGACAGGCATCTCGGTGTAGCGGCTGATGACCTCGTGCAACAGGCTTTCGCGCTTGGGGCTGAGATGCGTGATGATGACGAAAGCCATACCAGGCTGACCGGCCACGCCTTTGAACAGACCTTCCATCGCGGGAATGCCGCCCGCGGACGCGCCTATGCCCACGATGGGAAACCTTTTCGGTTGGGCTGTCACGTCATGTCCCCCTTTCGCCGACCCGACCTGAAATCCCCTCAAGGCCGGCGGACAGGACACAACCATATAGCGCGCAAGACGGATGGAACAAGACGTCAGGGATGACGTTGAACCCGATATCAATGGTGATTCAATGACAAAACGATCTGCTGACATAAAACTCCCGACGCCGGTGGTATCAGGGGAGCCTGGATCGCTTGGAAGTTCCCATGCTAGGGCCGTCCCTGATCGCATGCTGGCGCTTACGAGACGGTTGCAGGCGGCCTTGGACGACAGAATTCGGAAGGCAAATCCGCTGCATTCTAACCTCCGTTCCAAGAAAGGATGACGACGTGCGCGACCTGCGGGGGCTGCATATTCTGATAGTCGAAGACGAATGGGCGATGGCGGGAGATCTTGCGCGGTTTTTCAGCAATATGGGTGCCATCATCCTCGGTCCCGCTGCAACCGTCGAACAGGCATCCAAACACACCGGGACGGCTGAAGCTGCAATACTCGACGTCAATCTCAATGGCCGACGCGTGTTTCCAATCGCCGATGAGTTGATGCGCCGGGGTGTCCCCTTCGTGTTCTTCAGTGGTGATGACGACATCGCCATTCCCGATCATCTCCGCTACGCCAGCAATTTGCGGAAATCCTCGGGCAGCCAGGCGGTGTTCAACGCGCTCTTTCCCCCGCAGGCATCTGGGCGAGCGGCCCCCGTGCCGGACCCCTCCGACGACGTCTTCGCGCTTTTGCCCAAACTGCGACTTGCGGCGCGCCTTTTGCTGGCAGACGTCGAGGCATCGGATCGGCTCGTCGAGAGGACGCTCGAGCAAGCGATCCGGGATGTCGACCGCAGACAGCTTGGTCAATCCACTGAAAACTGGCTCAACGACATCATGCAAGAGATGGCGAAAACCCGCGGCGCAAAACTGATGCATTAGTTTGTTTTCCAAGACCTCTCAGGCTGAAGTGCTAAGCCGCGGGGCCGTCATTGTTCACCACATCTCGAAAAACTGGCCGTACAGATAGGCCGCTTGACCGGCGTCATCAGCCCTTCTGATTGCGCTCGACGAACTTGTTGAAACGGCTGGCTTTCCCCTCACCGGTCTTGGCCTGATACAGAAAGGCCAGATCATTCTCGTCGAATATCCGGAAGAACTCGTCCCATTCGATGGGCTCGAATGCTTCCTCGGGCTCGCCGAAGTCAATCCGCAGGATACCGCCCTCGCCTTTGGTGCGCACCACCGCCGGCCGGCCGTCCCGCTCCTCGGCCCATTTGCGAATTTCGTCATGGTTGGTGGTCATTTGCGACTGAGACATTGAAATCTCCTTTGATCATCGGCGTTGCCACATAGGACACGCGGGCTGTCGGGCGTCCTAACAGCACAAGCACGTCAATGTTCCAGAACCGCGCCGTGATCGCGCTGCGCCGGCTCCCAATGGGACCGGCCAAAGGAACTTTGTTGAAGCAAGGGAACAAACCTTTTGCCGAAAAGTTCGGGGCGCCGAGGTTACTTGTCTGAGGAGTCGTCGTGAAACGCATATTGGTTACAGGAGGCTGCGGCTTCATCGGCCGGCATGTCGCACAGGAACTCGTCGAGCAGGATTATTCGGTTCGCATCCTCGATGCGCTGCTGGAGCAGGTGCATGCGGGCGAAGCCGTCGCGCTTCCCGCCGGGACCGAACTGATCAAGGGCGACGTCCGCGACCGGGAGGCGGTCGCCAGGGCGCTGGAAGGCATTGACGCGGTCATTCATCTGGCGGCGGAAGTCGGCGTCGGACAATCGATGTACGAGATCGCGCGCTATGTCGGCAGCAACGATCTCGGCACCGCAACGCTGCTTGAGGCGCTGATCAAACACCCGGTCGAGCGCATCGTCGTTGCCTCGTCAATGAGTGTCTACGGCGAGGGACTCTATGCCACGTCCGACGGCCGGCGTGTCGACAATGCTCGGCGCAAGGCGAGCGACATCAGGAGCGGGCAATGGGACCCGCTGTCGCCGGAGGGAGACGCCCTCTCGCCGCTGCCAACCGACGAAGAAAAGCCGGTAGATCTTGCCTCAATCTATGCGCTGACAAAATACGCCCAGGAGCGCGCCGTGCTGATCTTCGGCGAGGCCTATGGCGTCGATGCGGTCGCGCTGCGCCTGTTCAATGTCTTCGGCGCCGGCCAGGCGTTATCCAATCCCTATACCGGCGTGCTTGCCAACTTCGCTTCGCGTCTCGCCAACGGCCAACGGCCAATGATCTTCGAGGATGGCGAACAGAAGCGCGATTTCGTCCATGTGCGTGACGTCGCCCGCGCCTTTCGCCTTGCTCTGCAGCAACGCCAGGCAAGGGGTCATGTCATCAACATCGGCAGCGGCCGCGCCTATGCGATCAGCGAAGTCGCGCGATTGCTGGCCGAAGCCATGGGGACACCGAACCGCTCGCCGGAACTGCTCGGCAAAGCCCGCTCCGGCGATATCCGGAACTGCTTCGCCGATATCTCCAAGGCCCGTGAGCTGCTCGGTTTCGAGCCGGTGCGGCAACTGGAGAATTCGCTCGGCGAGTTCGTTTCCTGGGTGCGTAACACGTCCGCCGTCGACCGCGGCGCCGACATGAAGCGCGAGCTCGAAGAACGTGGGCTGGTGTCATGAACACACGCAATCGACGCGACGCGCCGGTCGCCATCGTCGGCGGCAGCGGCTTCATAGGATCGAACCTCGCCGACAGCCTGTTGTCGGATGGCGAACCGGTACTGGTGATCGACAATCTCAGCCGTCCGGGCGTCGAGCAGAACCTTGAATGGCTGGCGCAAAAACACGGCGGTCGGCTCACGGTGGAGATGATCGACGTGCGGGACGCCAACGCCTTGGCGCCGGCTCTGATGAGTTCGAAGGCGATCTTCCATCTGGCCGCGCAAACCGCCGTCACCACAAGCCTGGTCCAGCCGGGCGAGGATTTCGACATCAACCTTCGCGGGACGTTCAACGTTCTGGAGGCGGCGCGACTGAGCGGTGAGCGCATCCCTGTGATCTTTGCCAGCACCAACAAGGTCTATGGCAGCCTGCCCGACGTCGCGGTCCGCGAGGACGGCGATTGCTATGTGCCTTGCGACAGCGTCATCCAGGCGAACGGCATCGATGAGGCTCGGGGCCTGGACTTCTGCACGCCCTACGGTTGCTCCAAAGGCGCGGCGGATCAGTATGTGCTCGACTATGCCAAATCCTACGGCATGCCGACGGCGGTGCTGCGGATGAGCTGCATCTATGGACCGCGCCAGTTCGGAACCGAGGACCAGGGCTGGGTCGCGCACTTCCTGCTCAGCGCGCTGACGGGGCGCCCGATCACCATTTACGGCGACGGCAGGCAAGTGCGCGATATCCTGCATGTCTCCGATGCCGTCGCCGCCTACAGGGCCGTGCTCGATCGCATCGAGACCACCGAAGGCCAGGCATTCAATCTTGGCGGCGGCCCGGAAAATGCGGTCAGCCTGCGCAGGTTGTTGAGCGAAATCCGTAGCCTGACCGGCCATGATCTTTCAATCCGCCATGATGGGGAACGCACCGGCGACCAGCCCTTCTTCGTCGCCGACACCCGCAAGATCAAAACCGCGCTTGGCTGGATGGCCCATGTTTCATGGCGCGAAGGCATCCGCGACCTCGCCGACTGGCTGCAGCGCCATCGGCTCGAGCCTCGCCCTGAAGCCGTGAGGTACGTTGCATGAAAATCGCCCTGGTGAACCCGTCCTGGACGTATGACGACAGCATTTATTTCGGCTGCCGCCAACCGCATCTGCCGCTGGAACTCGGCTATTCGAAGGCCCTGCTCGAAGCCGCCGGACATCAGGTGCTGATGCTGGATGGCCAGTTGCAGAAGCTCGATAATTCCGGTCTCTGCGAGCGGGTGGCTGATTTCGCCCCGGCTATGACCGTCGTCAGTACCGCCCCGACCTATCTGTTCTGGCGCTGCGCACCGCCGGAATTGCGTGTGCCGGCCGATTTCCTCAACCGTCTGGCCGGGCGCGGTGGACGCACGGTCGCGGTCGGGCCGCACGGCTCGGCGACGCCGGCGCCAACCTTGCGCAAGCTTGGTGTCGACATCGTCGTGCGCGGCGAATGCGAAGAAGTCGTCGAGCAACTTGCCCAGCGCGACGATTGGAGCGCGGTGCCCTCAACCGCTTATCTACGGGACGCCAAGGTGGTTTCGAACGGCGGCGTCCACGCCAGCTCGTTTGTCGATCATCTGCCACTCGAATGGCCAGCGGACTGGATCGCAGCCCATGCGCATCACCATCACAGGTTTGACGACAGTCAGGTCGGGTTCGGCGCGGAAGTCGAGGCATCGCGCGGCTGTCCCTACAATTGCAGCTTCTGCGCCAAGATCGATTTCCGTGATGCCTATCGCCGTCGAAACCACGAAGTGGTGGTAGCGGAGATCGATCGGCTGATTGCCCAAGGTGTC
The DNA here is from genome assembly GCF_003998295.1 of Mesorhizobium sp. M7A.F.Ca.US.011.01.1.1. NCBI lineage: Bacteria > Pseudomonadati > Pseudomonadota > Alphaproteobacteria > Hyphomicrobiales > Phyllobacteriaceae > Mesorhizobium > Mesorhizobium sp. M7A.F.Ca.US.011.01.1.1. The sequence continues at coordinate 154,604 of NZ_RZRT01000006.1, read as the reverse complement.
GGCTACATCTACTTCATCGACGAGATCTTCCTGCCGCAAAAAGCGTTGCTGGAAGCCTTGGTCGATCGCGACGTGAAATTCGGCGTACAGACCCGCATCGATCTGTGGAAGCCCGAGCTGCTGGAATTGCTGGGCGCCGCGGGCTGCGTCTCCATCGAGGCCGGTCTCGAAAGCCTGACCGTCGAAGGTCGGGCAATGCTGGCCAAGCGCTGCCGGCTGGGGACCGAGGAACTCGCCGCGCTGCTCGTCGATGCCAGACGTCACGTTCCATTCGTCCAGGCCAATCTGATCGGCGTGGTCGAGGATGATCCCGCCCTGGTCGAGCACTGGCGAACCCACCTGATCGACCACGGCGTATGGGCCAACGAACCTGTGCCGCTTTACCCGTATCCGAGTTCGCCCAGCTACCGCGAGCTTTGGGGCGAACCCGACGACCTTGCCTGGGAACGCGCCCATGACCACTACCTCGCATCTTTCCAGAAATTCAGTGACATCCAGGAGAGGCGGCCGCGGCCGCTGGCGGAACTGGAGGCGACATGTTGCGGACACTGACGCCGCGCTCGCGGCGCATCCTGATGACCGTCGATGCCGTGGGCGGCGTATGGCGCTACGCGCTTGATCTGGCACGGGAACTTGTGAACGATGGCGACAGCGTGGTGCTTGCCGGCCTCGGTCCGCAACCGTCGAGGCAGCAGGCCGAGGAGGCGGAGGCTTTCACGACGCTGATCTGGTTGAACACGCCGCCGGATTGGATGACCCGCAACGGCAGCGACCTCGACGCGCTGCCGCGGGAATTGCTTGCGCCCATGCGCGACCACGCCATCGACCTTGTCCATTTCAACGCGCCGACGCAGGCATCGGGATTCGATGCGCCATGCCCAGCCGTGGTGGTCTCCCATTCCTGCGTGACGACATGGTTCCACGCCGTCAGGAAACAGACAGTGGACGGCGCATGGGCCTGGCAGAAGGAGCGCAACAGGCGCGGCTTGGATCGGGCCGACGCAGTCATCGCGCCGAGCCGCAGCCACGCCGACATGCTTGAGACCTGCTACGGCCCGATCGCGCGCCTGCATGTTGTTGCAAATGGCGCCCGTCCCGTCCCGAATGCCGAAAAACGTCAACCACTCGTCTTCGCCGCGGCCCGCTGGTGGGACGAGGGCAAGAATGCGGCGGTGGTCGACCAGGCCGCGTCGCTGACGCAATGGCCCATCTTTGTCGCCGGTTCGATGCACGGTCCGAACGGCGGGCATACCAGCTTCAGCTATGCTGTTCCTCTGGGAGCACTGCCCTCTCACGAGGTGCGCTCCTTGATGGCGCGCGCCGGCATTTTCGTGTCACCATCAATCTATGAGCCATTCGGTCTGGCCGCGCTGGAAGCTGCCATGTCGGCAACGCCACTGGTGCTTTCCGACATCGCAACCTACCGCGAACTATGGGACGGGGCCGCGGTGTTCTTTGATGCGCGCAATCCGCACGACCTCGCTGCCTGCCTCAATCGTCTCTCCAGCGACGCCGAATTCAGGCGGGAGCTCGGCCAGGCAGCCATGCGACGGAGCCGCCGGTTTACACTGGTCAGGCAAGCGGCGGCCATGCGAGGCGTCTACGACAAGGCGGCCCTGGCCATGGCGGGGCGCTGACCATGCGCTTTCTGTTCTACACCCACTCGGTCGTTTCCGACTGGAACCACGGCAATGCCCATTTCCTGCGCGGTATCATGCGGGAACTGGTCGCGCGCCAGCACCAGGCGGTGGCGCTGGAGCCCGCGGACGGCTGGAGCCGTTCGAACCTGCTGGCCGAGAAGGGATCCTTCGCTATCGAACGCTTCCGCAAGGATTTCCCAGAACTGATGCCGGTGACCTACGATGCCGGGTTCGATCACGAAGCCTGGATCGCTGAGGCCGACGTTGTGATCGTTCATGAGTGGACGGATCCGGAGCTTGTCGCACGCCTCGGCCGTGCCCGGGCCGCTGGCGGCAACTTCATCCTTCTGTTTCATGACACCCACCACCGGGCCGTATCGGCCACCGAGGCAATCTCGGCGCTGCGGTTGGAGCACTATGACGGCGTTCTCGCCTTTGGCGAGGCCTTGCGCGAGAGCTATCTGCGCGCCGGCTGGGGCAAGCGCGTCTTCACCTGGCATGAAGCCGCGGACGATCGCCTGTTCAAGCCGCACCCGGAGATCCACATCACGTCCGATCTGGTCTGGATTGGAAACTGGGGCGACGATGAACGAACCGCCGAACTCAGGGAGTTTCTGATCAAGCCAGTCCGCGGTCTCGGCCTCGAGGCCACGGTGCACGGCGTCCGCTATCCCAAGCCGGCGCTCACGGACCTAGCCGCCGCCGGACTGCGCTATGACGGATGGATCGCCAATGCCGACGTGCCGAAGGCGTTCGCCGCGCATCGTGTCACCGTCCACATCCCACGGCGCCCCTATCGTGAGGGTTTGCCCGGAATTCCGACGATCCGCATGTTCGAGGCGCTCGCCTGCGGCATTCCGCTGATTTCAGCACCATGGTCCGATGTCGAGCAGCTGTTCAGGCCCGGCGTCGACTTTCTGTTTGCCCACAATGGCTCGCAAATGCGGCAACACCTGCGGGCGGTATTGGCCGATGCGGATTTCGCGGCTTCCCTGGTGACTTCGGGTCTCGAGACCATCCGCTCGCGGCACACCTGCCGGCATCGCGTCGACGAGTTGTTCGGCGTGCTCACGGAATGCACAGCCGAACACACCATCAACAAGACCACCGCAAAGGAAGCCGCCGCATGAAGATGGCATTCTACGGATCGAGCCTCTTGTCGTCCTACTGGAACGGTGCCGCGACTTACTATCGCGGGTTGCTGAAGGCGCTTTCCCAATTGGGCTACGAAATCACCTTCTATGAGCCCGACGTCTACGACCGGCAGAAGAACCGCGACATCGAGGCGCCTGACTGGTGCACTGTGGTCGTTTATGAAGCGACCCAGCACGCGCTGATGCAGGTCGCGGCACGCGCCGCCAGCGCCGACATCGTCGTCAAGGCGAGTGGCGTCGGTTTCGAGGACGAGGCGCTGCTGCGCGCCGTCCTCGACCACGCCCGCAGCGACGCGCTGGTGGTATTCTGGGACGTGGACGCTCCAGCAACCCTTGCCCAGCTGCGCGACGAACCGGACCATCCGCTCCATGGCGCCCTTCAAGAAATTGACCTTGTGCTGACCTATGGCGGTGGCGACCCCGTCGTCTGGGCCTACCGTGCCATGGGCGCGAACGAATGCGTGCCGATCTATAATGCGCTCGATCCCCAAACGCATCACCCCGTCATCAGCAATGCGCGTTTCGCTTGCGATTTGGCGTTCCTGGGCAACCGGCTGCCGGATCGTGAGGCACGCGTCGAAGCGTTCTTCCTCGATCCCGCAAGCCAGCTTCCGAAACAGCGTTTTCTGCTCGGCGGATCTGGCTGGGGAGACAAGCCGCTTCCCGCCAATGTCGGCTGGCTTGGTCACGTTGGCACCCGCGATCATAATGCCTTCAACGTCACACCCATGGCGGTGCTGAACATCAGTCGCGACAGCATGGCCGTAAACGGTTTTTCACCGGCCACGCGTGTCTTCGAGGCAGCCGGCGCCGGTGCCTGCCTCATCACCGACGCGTGGCTGGGCGTGGAACTGTTCCTGAAACCAGGCGAGGAGATCCTGGTTGCGCGCGACGGCGACGATGTCGCCGAGATCATGCGCTCGCTGACCTCCAGTCGGGCAAAAGCAATCGGCCAGGCCGCACTTTGCCGCGTGCTGGCCGACCATACCTACGCGCTGCGGGCGGACGTGGCCGATGCCGTCTTCAAACGTCATTTCGAGCAGGGGACCGTGGAGGCAGCGGAATGACCAAGCAATTGGACATCGTCTTTCTCGGCCTGTCGCTGTCCTCGTCCTGGGGAAACGGTCACGCCACGACGTTTCGAGGCCTGCTGAAAGGTCTGCACGAACTCGGCCACCGCGTGACCTTTCTGGAGCGCGACGTGCCGTGGTACGCCAACCACCGCGATCTGCGAGATCCGGATTTCTGCGCCTTGCGCTACTACGAAACCACTGCGGAGTTGCAACGCGACTACGCCCGGTGCCTGGAGCAGGCCGACATCGTCGTCATCGGCTCCTTCGTGCCGGAAGGGCGCGTGGTCATCGACATCGTCGCTTCATTTTGCAAGGGGCGCTTCTGCTTCTACGACATCGACACACCGGTGACCGTGGCGCAGCTTTCGGCCGATGATTGCGATTATCTGAGCTGGCGGCAGATTCCGTATTTCGATGTCTACTTCTCGTTCACCGGCGGGCCGATGCTTGGCCATCTGGTGGAGGAGTTCGGCGCGCGCCGAGCCGAACCGCTCTACTGCTCGGCCGACCCGGAACGGCATCACCGGACCGGCGATCCGATCCGCTGGGATCTCGGCTATCTCGGCACCTACAGCGCGGATCGGCAGGCAACGCTGAACGCGCTGCTGCTCGAACCCGCACGGCATATGCCAGACCGCCGTTTCGTCGTAGCGGGCTCGCAATACCCATCCGACATCACCTGGCCGGACAATGTCGAACGCATCGAACATTTGCCGCCGGCCGATCATGCCGCGTTCTACAGCCGTCAGCGCTACACGCTGAACGTCACACGCAGTTCCATGATCGCTGCCGGATGGTCGCCCAGTGTGCGCCTGTTCGAAGCGGCTGCTTGCGGCACGCCCATCATCAGCGATCGCTGGCCAGGGCTCGACAGCTTCTTTCCCGCATCGGCGATCCACACCGCCGGAGAAACGGACGCTGTCGTCGAGATCCTCTTCGGCGAGTCCGAGCGCACACGCCGGGCCATGGCCCGCCGGGCCCGCGAACGCGTCCTCGCATTCCACACCGGTGCGGCCAGGGCCCGCGAATTCGTGGCGGCGTTGACACAGCCAAGGGCGGCGGCCCTCGATTTCGACATCGGAAGCGCAGCATGACCGGCATACAGGAGAAAACGACGATGCGACAAAAAAGAAACGCGCAAAGGGCAAAGGCAGTGCTTGTTGCCGGCGGTGCGGGATTCCTCGGTTCGCATCTTTGCGAAGCATTGCTCCGCGACGGCTGGCGCGTGATCTGCGCCGACAATTTCCTGACTGGGCGCATGGAGAACATCATCTCGATCATGGACCAGCCGGGTTTCCGATTGATCGAGCAGGACATCTGCCGGCCATTGGATCTCGGCGAGCCCGTGGAGCGTATCTTCAATCTGGCATGCGCTGCCTCGCCGCCGCGTTACCAGGCCGACCCGATCCACACCACGCGAACCTGTGTGATCGGCACGCTCAACCTGCTTGAACTCGCTGCCCACAATAACGCGCGGCTGCTACAGGCCTCGACGAGCGAAGTGTATGGCGATCCGGAGCAACATCCTCAGAAGGAGGACTATGTTGGCCATGTGAACTGCACCGGCCCACGCGCCTGCTACGACGAGGGCAAGCGCACCGCCGAAACGCTCTGCTTCGACTATCTTAGAGCCGGCAAAGCCGACGTGCGCGTCGCGCGCATCTTCAACACCTACGGTCCGAGAATGGATCCGGCGGACGGCCGCATCGTCTCGAACCTGATCATGCAGGCGCTCGAGAAACGTCCTCTGACGATCTTCGGCGACGGCTTGCAGACGCGATCCTTCTGCTACGTCTCCGATCAGATCGATGGATTGAGGCGACTGATGGATATCGATCCCAATCCGGGCAAGCCGGTCAACCTGGGCAATCCCGGAGAATTCAGCATCGTGCGACTGGCGGCGTTGGTAAAGGCGATGACCGGCACCAAATCGGATCTGAGATTTCTGCCGCTGCCGCAAGACGATCCTCGGCGCAGGCAGCCCGATATTTCGCGTGCAAAAGCGCTGCTCGGCTGGACACCGAAGGTGCCCCTCAACGAAGGGCTCAAGCTGACGATCGATTATTTCGCGGCACTCGAAGGCAGTCGCATCGGCGATCAGATGACAGGCTTTGCCAAAAGGGTGAGACCCGCATCCGGCGGGCTGCAGAACCTTCCGGCATGATGCGAGTCGGCGGTCGAATCTTTCCCGAGATCGTGCGGAACATCCGCCCAAGCTTGTGGTTTGGCGGGAGGACCCGATACGGAGGATCATCCTCATGCAACCCAAGCGACCCGCGAGGGATATCGACCAGATGGCCGAACGCGAAACGGCTGCCTATCTGCGGCGCGCCTCGATCACCTATCTCGAGTGCTGCGTCAGCCTGATGATGACGCATCTCCAGCGGGAGGAAGTGGCCACTATTCTCGAGCAGGAAGCGGACATGTTGCGAAGGCTGGACTGATCGGAACGATCATGGCCGGCATTCGTCCAGGAACCGTATCAGTCGCATCCTATATCGGTCTGCCGTCGCGGCCAGCCTTGCTTTTTCCCGGCCATTTTCGGATTGCGCAGCCGTGCTCCAGAGCCCGAGCTGGAATGCCAAATAGCACGGTTCGAAAAAGCCGATGTGGCCGTTGTCGATGGCAAGCTTCATTCCTTGGACCAGGGTCCTCACATCGCTGTCGGATAGCCCGTACTCGACACGGGCGCCGGCAATGTCCCACTCAATCGGCTGGCAGCCAATCAAATCGTGTGCCCGGCAATGGTCGACAGCATCTGTCTTGAGCACCCTGCCGTCGGCACGAACGAGAAACTCCCACGGTTGGAGCTTTCCGTCGATTTCAACGCGCTGCAGTACGTGCGCGGGGGTCTGTTTCGAGAGCCAACCGCGCAACGTCGCCGCGCGTTTTTCGCCCAAGGCTTCCGACGCGTTGGAAACAGCCATCTCCGCGAGCGCCAGCAATGATGCACCCGGTTCGCAAGTTCGAAGATTAAGCGCACGCCAGGCTAGGTAATTTGTGAACTCCACGATCAGTCTTTCCCTGGGCAGCGGCGCCTGATCCATCGTAGTGCCGTCAATCCACCGTTCAACCAGAAAGCCATGGCAAAGCGCGACAACTTGCGATCCGAACCCGGCTTCATGCAACATCGCCGCGGCTCGTTTCTTGCGCAGTCCGGTTTCGCCGAGGCCTGCAAATTTGACGAGCCAGCGATCACGCCCGGCGGACGCCAGGAATTTGCGCCGCTCGGTACCGCGTGGGCTCGGCGGCCAGCGCCCTTCGTCGGGGTAGTGGGCGGCCCGCCACTCGCCGCCAGACAGTTCGGTCAGGCTTAATTCCGGCCTGCCGACCGCCTCGGCCACCCATTCGCGCAGCGTGGGAATTTTCGAGCTTTCCGAGAAGGTGCATTCAAACGCCGTCGCCACATGTTTCGGACAGCGCGACCACGTCTCCCGAGCCTCCCGCGACGCTTCGGTGCCCGGGCCGCCTGAATGGCTGGGAAACAGGTGAATGCGATCCGTATCGATATCCAGTTCACGCAGCCACACGACAACGGCATGCATCGAACTGCCGGACAGGCCGGGACCCTCGTCGACAACGGCAAAGCGAGCCGACGGATTGTTCTTCCAGGTGGCGATCGACCGCGGATCGGCGTTGACATGCCGGCGGAAGGGATGGCCGATCGGGCGAACGCTGAATGGCGCCGGCGCACCAATCGAGGCCGCCACCATAGCTGCCAGCCCGAGGCCAATGCTGCGGACGCCGATTACGCATGTGTTCGCATCGAGACCCGACTTCCGCGCCGCGTCCAAATAGCTTTCGGGATAAAGCGCATAGTGCGCATAACCCTCGGCAGAGCCGGTCACAACCTCGGCCTGGCAGTCGAGCCCGGCGAGCAGTTTGAGAAGTCCCGGATCGATGCCACCGCCGACGTCGAAACCGCTTCGCCACGACTTCGCCACCTCTGCCGCAAGTCCGACCAGCAACCTGGCACCTTGCTGTTGTCGCGGCGAAAAGATGTCGATGCCGCTGGTTTCGAAATCGACATCGGCAAGCGCCTGAACCAGCTCCGACACGCTGATGAACAGTCCGACCAATGAAGCGTGGCGTGGGACGCCATAGGACATCCGATCCAGGCTTTCGGCCATTTCGCTGGCTGCTTCGCGAAGCTGTTGTGCGTTCTGCGTCTGCTTGTGGTCGCCGTAGACGATCATCGATCGGTTTTCCAATGCTTGCCGTGCGGCAACGCATCGAATGCAGCTTCGATCCATGCTGTCTCGCGCAATTTTTCGATGGGCGGAGGAACATTCCGGCACGCTGATGGTTCGGCGCCAGGAACTTACCTTTGAACAACATAGGGTGGCGGTTTCGTGGGATCGAAAAAGGTTCGTGTTGGTATCGTTGGGGTCGGCAACTGCGCATCCTCCCTCGTGCAGGGCCTCTCCTTTTACCGTCACGCGAAAAGCAACGAACCAATCCCTGGGCTGATGCATGCCGACCTCGGCGGCTACCATGTCGACGACATCGAGATTGTCTGCGCGTTTGATGTCGCCAGGAGCAAAGTTGGCCTCGACGTTGCGGAAGCGATCTACGCCGCCCCCAACAACACGTTCCGCTTTGCCGACGCGTTGACAACCGGCGTTCGCGTCGAGCGCGGACCGACGCTGGACGGGATCGGCAAATATTTGCGTGACGAGATTGAAGAAGCTCCGGAGCCGGTTGCCAATGTCAGCGAGATACTGCGCGACAGCAACGCTGACGTGCTGGTTTCCTACCTGCCGGTGGGTTCCGAGGAGGCGACCTGCTTCTATGCCGAATGCGCACTCGAGGCCGGCTGCGCCTTCGTCAATTGCATACCCGTTTTCATCGCCTCACGTCCGGAATGGCGCCGGCGCTTTGAGCAGCGAGGACTGCCGCTGGTCGGCGACGATATCAAGAGCCAGGTCGGCGCGACCATCGTGCACCGGTTGCTGGCCAATCTCTTTCGCGAACGCGGCGTGCGCATCGACCGCACCTATCAGCTGAATTTCGGCGGCAACACCGATTTTCTCAACATGCTGGAACGCGAGCGGCTGGAATCGAAGAAAATCTCGAAGACACAGTCCGTGGCCAGCCAGTTCGATGTTCCCCTGGAGCCGGGCAATATTCATGTCGGCCCGAGCGACCATGTGCCTTGGCTCACCGATCGCAAATGGGCTTATATAAGGGTGGAAGGCACGACTTTCGGCGGCGTGCCGCTCAATGCCGAACTCAAGCTGGAAGTCTGGGATTCTCCAAATTCAGCCGGCGTGGTGATCGATGCGGTACGCTGCGCGAAGCTGGCGCTCGATCGCGGCATAGCCGGTGCCCTGACCGGTCCCTGCAGTTATTTCATGAAGTCGCCTCCCGAACAGTTCACCGACGCCGAAGCGCGGCAGCGCACGCTTGCGTTCATCGCCGGCAAGGACGAGCCTTTGCTCGATGCCGCAGAATGACGACGACCTTCTTTCTGATCCGCCATGCGGCACACGACAATGTCGGCTCTTATCTTGCAGGCCGGATGGACGGCGTTTGCCTCGGCGATGCCGGCAAGGCACAGGCAGCGCAGCTTGGCGGCCGCATGGCCCGGGAGCCTATCGTCGCGATCCTGTGCAGCCCGCGTGAGCGTACGCGAGAGACGGCGCTGCCAATCGCGCTAGCCTGCGGTGTCGGGGAAATCGCGATCTGCGCCGAACTCGACGAGATCGACTTCGGCGACTGGTCGGGAAAGACTTTCGATGAGCTGAATGGCGACGCCAATTGGCGAGCCTGGAATGACCAGCGGCAGGAGGCAAGGACACCGAGTGGCGAGACCATGCAGGATGTCCAGCAACGCATTGTGTCGCTGATGACCGCGGTCCGCGAGCGGCATCAGAACCAATGCGTCGCCCTGGTCAGCCACGCCGATGTGATCAAGGCCGCCGTCTGCAACATCCTTGGCTTGCCGGCCGGTGACTGCTTTCGCTTCGACATCGACCCCGCCTCGATCACGACGATCGTGTCGGGGGACTGGGGGGCGAAGCTGATCCGATTGAACGAAGTTGCCTGACGAGGATTTGCCGGATGCAGATGGTCATTTTCGGTCTTACCGTCACGTCTTCATGGGGTAACGGCCATGCCACCCTATGGAGGGGACTGATCAGAGCCCTCGCCCGGCGCGGCTGGTCCATTACCTTCTTCGAACGCGACACACCCTACTATGCCGGAACGCGCGATCTCGATCATCTGGACGGCGGCAACGTCGTGCTCTACCCGGACTGGGAGGACATCCGCCGGGTCGCGGAGCAAACGATCAAACGATCGGATGTCGTGATCGTCACCTCTTATTGTCCCGACGCCGTGGACGCCTCGCGGCTGGCGCAGCAGGCAGGCCGCGGAGTGCGTGTCTTCTACGATCTGGACACTCCAGTCACGCTTGCCCGCATCGAACAAGGTGAGCGTCCACCCTATTTCGGCCCCGAGGGTCTTGCGGATTTCGATCTCGTCCTGAGTTACACAGGCGGCCCGGCGATCGACGCGCTGAAGTCGGTGCTGGGTGCGCGCCACGTGGTGCCACTCTATGGGCATGTCGATCCCGACCAACACCGGCCGGCAGCGCCGCGAGCCGATTTCAGGGCCGATTTGTCCTATCTCGGAACCTATGCGCCAGATCGCCAGGCAGCAGTCGAAAATCTGCTGGTTCGCCCAGCTGCGCGCTTGCCGGACCAGCGCTTCGTCATCGGCGGCGCACAATACCCGCAGGAATTCCCGTGGAGCGACAACATCTTCTTCGTCAGGCACCTTCCGCCGGCCGATCACCCGGCGTTTTTCTCATCCTCTCGTCTGACGCTGAATGTCACCCGCGAGGCGATGGCGCAAAAGGGCTGGTGCCCTTCGGGCCGGTTGTTTGAAGCAGCGGCATGTGGAGTGCCGATCATAACCGACACCTGGCCGGGCCTAAGCAGCTTCTTCGAACCCGGCAGCGAGATCCTGCTGGCCCACGACACCGATGACGTCGTCGCGGCGCTCGCCTTACCCGCAGGAGAACTCGATGCCATCAAAACCCGAGCGCGCGAACGGGTTCTCGACGAACACACCTCTGCCCGGCGCGCGGCGGAGCTGGACCACGTTCTAAACGACGCCTTTCAAAGATCTCCCGGCGAACCGATGATGGAAGCAGTCTGATGTTGGGCATCGTGCCCGCTGCCGGGCGCGGCAGCCGCATTCAGCCGCTCGGCTTCTCCAAAGAGCTGCTGCCGGTCGGCAGTCGGATCGATGGGCAGACCGAGCGTCCATGCGCCGTGAGCGAGTATCTGGTGCGGCGGATGGTGCACGCCGGCGTCGACAAGATCTGTTTCATCATTGGATCGGGCAAATCCGACATCCTCGAATATTACGCCGCCGGCTATGGTGACGCCGCGGCTCTCTTCGTGGTGCAGCCCAATCCGGTTGGGCTTTGCGATGCGATTTTTCGGGCAGCTCCTCTCGTCGCGCCCGATGAGGTCGTCCTGGTCGGCCTTCCCGACACGATCTGGTTTCCCGAGGACGGCTTCTGTCATTTGCCTGACGATCAGCTTTCATTTCTGCTCTTCCCGGTGGATTGTCCGGAATTCTTCGACGCCGTCATTGTCGATGACCACGAGCGCGTGATCGAAATCCAGGTCAAGCAACAGGATGCTGGCACGAACTGGGTTTGGGGTGCGTTCAAGATGCCGGGCCAGATCCTGCATCAGCTTGCGGCACTCTGGCGCGAGCGGGAATGCCGTGACGAATATATCGGCACGTTGGTCAACGCCTACCTTGCGGCCGGAGGTCAAGCCTCCGGCGTCAAGGCTGGGTCCGCCTATGTCGATGTCGGCACGTTCAATGGCTATCGCACGGCTCTGCGGCTGCTCGAGGACGGCGCCGCACCCGTCCATCACCAAACCGCCACGATTATGCCAGGTGCCCGTTCGCATGTGCCTGTCGTTCCCGGCGAAGGAGCCTGACCATGCTGCATTCCCATGCCGAAATCCGCCGCCGTATCGATGCTCTCGGCCCATGGTTCCACAACATGGAACTGGCGGGTGTCGAAACCGCTCCCAACCATTTTCTCGGCAATTATCCGCTGATCAAATGGCGCAAATTCGCCGAGGCCATTCCCGCGGATCTGACAGGCAAGACGGTGTTGGATATCGGCTGCAATGCCGGTTTCTATTCCATCGAGATGAAACGGCGAGGTGCTGCCCGTGTCCTCGGCATCGATTTCGATGAGGCCTATCTGGCGCAGGCCCGCTTTGCCGCCGAGATCGCCAATTGGGAAATCGAATTCCAGAAACTTTCGGTCTACGACGTCGGCGCCCTGCGCGAAACATTCGATATCGTGCTGTTCATGGGGGTGCTTTATCACTTGCGCCACCCCTTGCTCGCGCTCGACCTTATCCGTGAGCATGTCGCCGGTGACCTGATGATCTTCCAGTCTATGCAGCGCGGCAGCACAGATCTGCCGGAGATGGAAGAGAACTATCATTTCTGGACGCATGACCTGTTCGACCGACCGGAATTTCCCAAGCTCCATTTCATCGAGCACCGCTATGCCGATGACCCGACCAACTGGTGGATACCCAACCGCGCCTGCACCGAAGCGATGCTGCGCAGCGCCGGATTTGAAATCGTCCTGCATCCGGAGCAGGAGGTCTATTTCTGCCGCGCCGCCGGCGACCCGGCCAGTGGCGGTCCCGTCTACCCCTCGAAAGGACAGCGCCATGATTGAAGCCGCGATGATCTGGAACGAGCCCAACAACAAATCGCATTGGGATCCCGAGCTCGACCCTGATTGGAGCCGCTTTGCCAGGATGGCGATCCTGTCGGCGGACGCAATCGCATCTGAAAACCCGGCTTTGACCAAAGTGCTCGGCGGCATCTCGCCGATAGATCCGGGGTTCATCACCCGGATGAAGGAATTCGGCGTGCTGGACCATGTCGACGCCGTCGCCGTGCACGGCTTTCCCCTCGACTGGAACCTGTGGCAGATCCAGGAATGGCCGCAGAAGATCGGCGAGATCGCGACCGTCACCGACCTTCCCATCTGGGTCAGCGAAGTCGGCGTATCGACCTTCGGCGCCGAGGAAATCCAAGTCTGGGGGCTCAAGCGCACAGCTGAATTGCTGCTCGGCAATGCACCACGCATCCAGTGGTACAGCCTCTATGATCTTCCGCGTGAATGGGAAGCAACGACGCGGCACCGCGAAGCCGAGGGCTCGTCTTATTACCGGCATTTCCATATGGGGCTGCTACGCCAGGACGGCACGCCAAAGCCCGCGCTGGAGGAATTCCTGCGCCATACACCCGCAATGGGCCTGGTGCAGTGGTTTCATTTCGAAGACCCGCGGCTGGACGATGCCGTCGCCTGGATGAAGCGGCTGGGTGTCACCAATATGCGTACCGGGCTTTCCTGGGCGGACGGCTTTCGGCCGAATGCGCTGGACTGGTTCGACCGGCAGATGGAAGCACTCGCCGATTTCGATGTGACGGTCACCTTCTGCTTCACACCTCAGCACCGCGGAATGATGCCCCACCACACCAGCCCCCCCCTGGTGCCGGAGGAGTTCGCGGAATTCTGTTCAACCATGATCCGCCGCTATGCGCCTGGCATGACATCCGCCTCGCTCCCCACGCAGCGGGCCTCGGCCGCGTGAATGTCATGGTGCCCATGCATCAGATGCCGGGCTCCGCGACGCCGTTGACAGGTGGAGATGCGGCGCAGGGCAACGAGAAGCGACCGGCCGCGACACTCACCGTCCTCAATGTCGCCTACCCTCTCGCGCCCGTCGGCCCCGACGCTGTCGGCGGTGCCGAACAGGTTCTGTCGATGCTCGATCGGGCACTGGTTCAGGCCGGTCATCGATCTATCGTCATTGGCTGCCGAGGCTCCAGAACGAGCGGCACGCTTGTGGAAATACCGGCCGAAAACGGCGTACTCGACGAGGCGGCGAAGAGCCGCGCGCAACAGGCCCATCGCGACGCGATCGCGGCTGCCCGCGCCCGATGGCCCATCGACGTGGTTCATCTGCACGGCATTGATTTCGACGCTTATCTGCCCGACGATGGTCCGACCTTGGTGACCCTCCACCTGCCATTGGATTGGTATCCGGCCGCGGCATTGCGCCCGACGCGCGGTGACCTCTGGCTCCATGCGGTCTCGCCCAGCCAGCAGAAAACCGCGCCATCAGGCGCCAGGCTGGCGGCGCCGATTCCAAACGGCGTTGACATCGAAGCACTGACCCTGCTGCAGCCGAAGCGCGACTTTGCCCTTGTTCTAAGCCGGGTTTGCCCGGAAAAGGGCGTCCACCTGGCGCTCGACGCAGCCAAACAGGCAGATGTGCCGCTGGTCATCGGCGGCAAGGTCTATCCCTATGAAACGCATACGCGGTACTTTCGCGATGAGGTCCAATCTCGCCTCGATGGCCGCCGCCGCTTCCTTGGCCCGCTCGGCTTCACCGCCAAGCGACGCATTCTCAACGCAGCGCGCTGTCTGGTCATTCCGAGCCTCGCAGCCGAGACCAGCTCGCTTGTGGCCATGGAGGCCCTCGCCTGCGGTACCCCGGTGGTCGCCTTTCCAAATGGTGCGCTTCCCGATGTCATAGAGCACGGCAGGACGGGCTTTCTCGTCGACACGGTCGACGAGATGGCCCAAGCCATTCTTGCGGCGTCCAGCTTGGATGCCGAGACATGCAGGGCCGAAGCGCGACGGCGGTTTTCGCTGGAACGGATGATCTCGTCTTACATGGACGCCTATCAGGCGCTGGCACAGCTTGGCAGTGGTCGCCGGCGCTTCGCCGCGGTGCCGTGAGTAAAGCTGTGCTGCGCAGCGAAATCATCGGTGATCTCGCACAATTCGACGCCTTGACGCCGCACTGGTGGAAACTGTGGCAGCAGAGTCCCTCGGCGACGCCGTTTCAATCTCCCGCCTGGCTGGTGCCGTGGTGGCACGCATTCGCACCCGGTGAACTGGCGACGGTCGCGGTATGGCGCGGCGGCGATCTGGTCGGGCTGGCGCCGCTCTATCTTGAGCATGGGACCGCCGGTTCGAAGCTGCTTCCGGTCGGCATTTCGCTCAGCGACTACCTGGACATTCTGGCTGTCCCTGGGATCGAAGCCGAGGTCGTCGCCATTGTCGCCGAGTCGATCCTCTCGATCGGGTGGGTGCAATGGATCTTGTCGGACTTGCCGCAGGACAGCGTCGCCCTTGCGATGACGCATCCCGAGATGGATTGGCCGACCGCCCATGCCGCCTGCCCCGTGCTCGCCCTCGCCGGCGACGAAACGCTTGCAGGCTGCGTCCCCGCAAGACGCAGACGCCAGTTGCGTCGGGCGCGTCAAGCCGCATCAAGATGCGGCCGGATCGCGCTGTCGTCGGCGAGCGGCAGTCCGCAAACCTTCCTCGATCAGTTGATCCGCCTGCACAATATGCGCTGGGCCGAACAAGGAGGCGGTGTGTTGGCCAACGCCGCCGTCGAGCAATTCCATCGGCTCTCACTTCCCGTGCTCGATGCTCACGGTCTGGTGCGATGCTGGCTGTTGGCGATCGATGGCGGGACCGTCGGCGCCTATTACGGATTTCACTACGGCGGCCGTGCCTATGCTTACCTCGGTGGCTTCGACCCTGCTTATGCCGAGGAGAGCCCAGGCGCGATCCTGATTGGCCACGCAATCGCGGAAGCGATCCGCGAAGATGCGCGCGAGTTCGATTTCCTGCGCGGCCAGGAGGCCTATAAATATGGCTGGGGCGCCGTCGACAGGTGGACGATGCGCAGGGTCTGGACGCGGAGTTGATGCATGAGTGTAACCGCACCGAAAGCCGCCCGGCGCCCGACATCGGTCAGGCTGGCGGTTGAAGACTGCGTGGCCGATGGCATTTGCGCCGAAGGCGCTCTCGTAAGGCTGGCGCTCCACCTGCCGCCCACAATTGGAGCAGCGGAATTGGCGGAGGTCGTGCTGAAGGTCCAGCCGGCGGATGCCGGCGACGCAGCAAGGCTGCGAAAGGTCGCCGGACTGCTGCGCTGCAAGCCAGACGTCTTCGCCATGTTGCAGGCAACGGGTGGCGCCGTTCGGCATGAGCGCGATGAGGATGAGACGAATGTCGCTGTCGTCAGGCGGCTGGCCTCCAGCTTCGATGCCGCGGCAGCGATTTCGGGAGCCGCGAGTGTCCAACTGGCATCCCTCGGCGATGAGGCAAGGCTCACAGCCACGACCAACGAAATCGTTGCATGGCTGGAAGCGCGAGAATTCACCGGAAGGGAACGGAGCATCCTCGACATCGGTTGCGGCATCGGCCGTTTCGAGCGCGCGCTGTGCAAATCCTTCAAGCGGATGGTCGGCATCGACATATCGCCGCGGATGATCTCCATCGCCTCCGAGCAATGCGCCGCACTCGGCAATGTCGAGTTGCGACAAACCTCCGGTCTCGATCTGTCCGAATTCGCCGATGCCAGTTTCGATTGCGTGCTGGCGGTGGACAGCTTTCCCTATCTGGTTCTGGCCGGCATGGCTGATCGGCATTTCGACGAAATTGCGCGCGTTCTGAAACGGCCGGGCTGGCTCGCCTTGCTGAACTATTCCTATCGCGGATCACTTCTCTCAGACCGCGATGATATCGGCCGTCTGGCGCAAACTCATCAATTGCGGGTCCTCATCGACGGCGAGAAGCCGTTTCGGTCGTGGGATGGCGACGCCTTTCTGCTCGCTGGGTGAAGCGGAACATTACAGCGCGATGCCAGTTCGGACGTCGAACAACGGGCACCGACGAGTGTCCCCGATTCGAAGGAGGATATCATGGCATCCGGCGGTAAAAAACATTTCGGCCGCAGCAGCCAAGCAAGAGTGCCGGCGCCGGCGCGGTGATCTCCCCGGAGAAGGACGAGATCGAAGAAAACGCGGTCTTGTCGAATCGCGACAAGAAGCAGCATGCCAAGAGCGCGGGCAGGACGGCAATCGGAAAGTCCGATCAATATCCGGGTCACGCCGCTGACCGATTGCCGAAGGACTGAACGCCACCGCAGCGCGTCCATGGCCCGCGGCGACGAAGGAGCAGCAAGGAAATAAACCTGTGCAAGGGACCGCTGGTGAGCTTCTTGGCGGTGGACACCGCCTTGTAATGCAAGGCGCTTACCACCACACTAAGATCAAGGGACCGCTATCAAGAGAATGTGATGTCTCGTTCGAGCGACGATACCGCGGATCCGCATGTCGAGATGGCTGTGGATCAGGAGATTGCTTCCCTGCTGGCCGCCATAGAGCAGGAAAAAATTCCAGACCGCCTGACCAAGCTGGCGATCGAATTGCAAAACGCGCTCGTCGAGAAACGTCGACGCGACGTGAAGAACTGACTATCTGCGGCCGTCGACCTCGACATCAAGCTGACCATCCGAAAGCTGGTTTCTTCTCTCCATCAATGTCTCCAGCGAACTCTCTCCAAGGAATTCAAGGATGTTGGCGCGCGCACGGTTCAGGCGGCTTTTGACCGTCCCGACCGCGCAACCGCATATGTCGGCGGTTTCCTCGTAGCTCACTCCCAAAACGCCGATCAGCATCAGGACCTCGCGTTGGTGTTCAGGCAGCCTTTGAATGGCGCCGTGAACTTCCCTGCTCTGAACGGTCCATTCCTGGGTAGCTTCCGAAATTGGCCTCGAAGACGCGCAATCGAGCAGGCCGGGCGCCTCCCGGGCAGCGATCTTGACCCGGGTGTAATAAGTGTTGCGCATGATGGTGAAGAGCCACGACTTCATGCGCGTACCGGGTTCGAACTTGTCGATGTTGGCGAGACCCTTGGTCAGTGTCTCCTGCACGAGATCGTCGGCGTCGTCGGGGACGCGGCAGAAGGTGCGCGCGAATGCCCGCAGGGCAGGTATCAGGTCAACGATGGAAACTTCATTGGTTTCCTGGTCGGCCAAAAGGCAGCCTCCGGATGACAATGGTCCAGCTCCCAGAAGAAAGAGTGTGTGAACGCAGCCCCAGCTAAATGCATGGAAGTTTGGTTCGTTCCTCGTGCTGGAGACAACTCTTCATAAATTCTGCGCAGGCGGAGATATCTGTCATCCGATCGGCGCGCACCATCGCCGCAGCAGTCACGGCTCCTCCGACAGCGGTGTCTCCAGCGTCCATTTTTTACGGGAACAAAGCCGCTCACCGGCAGTTTGATGGCTTGACCACTTCAACCTTCCGGTATCGATCGAGGACCTGTCATGGCCAAATCCGCTCGCCCCTCCGCTCGCCAATCGGCAAGTGGACTGGATCAGAATAGCGCGCGCGGAAATGGCGGCGAGTTGCACCAGATCGCGGGGGATGAAACGCCTGCCCTTACGACGGCGCTCGGAACGCCTGTCTCCGACGACCAAAACACATTGCGGATCGGTGAGCGCGGACCATCGCTGATCGAGGACTTTCACTTTCGCGAGAAGATTTTCCACTTCGACCACGAACGCATCCCGGAAAGGGTCGTTCATGCCCGCGGCTACGGTGCGCATGGTTTTTTCGAGACCTACGAGTCACTTGCCAAATACACACGTGCCGACATTTTCCAGCGAGTTGGTGAAAAGACGCCGGCATTCGTTCGTTTCTCGACGGTTGCCGGCAACAAGGGCTCGTTCGATCTCGCCCGCGACGTGCGCGGCTTCGCGGTCAAGCTCTACACCAAGGAAGGCAATTGGGACCTGGTCGGCAACAACATCCCGGTCTTCTTCATCCAGGACGCCATCAAGTTTCCCGATCTGATCCACGCCGCCAAACAGGAGCCCGACCGCGCCTTTCCGCAGGCACAGACGGCGCACGACAATTTCTGGGACTTCATCAGCCTGATGCCGGAATCGATGCACATGGTGATGTGGATCATGTCGGATCGCGCGATCCCGCGTTCCTTCCGCTTCATGCAAGGCTTTGGTGTGCACACGTTCCGCCTCGTCAACGCGAAGGACGAATCCACCTTCGTCAAGTTCATCTGGAAACCCAAGCTCGGCATGCAATCGGTGGTCTGGAACGAGGCGGTCAAGATCAATGGCGCCGATCCCGACTTCCATCGCCGCGATCTGTGGGAGGCCATACAGGCCGGCAATTTCCCGGAATGGGAGTTGACGGTGCAACTGTTCGATCAGGCGTTTGCCGACAGTTTCGACTTCGATATCCTGGATGCAACGAAGATCATTCCCGAAGAGGTCCTCGAACCAATTCCCGTCGGTCGGCTGGTGCTCGACCGGATGCCGGATAATTTCTTCGCCGAGACCGAGCAGGTGGCGTTCATGACGCAGAATGTGCCGCCCGGAATCGATTTCTCCAACGATCCGCTTCTGCAAGGCCGCAACTTCTCTTATCTCGATACCCAATTGAAACGGCTGGGCAGCCCGAACTTTACCCATCTGCCGATCAACGCGCCGAAATGCCCGTTCGCCCATTTTCAACAGGACGGGCACATGGCCATGCGCAACCCGGCCGGTCGCGCCAATTATGAGCCGAACTCATGGGGACTGGGACCGCGCGAGGATCCGCAGCGTGGCTTCCGTTCTTTCGCCGATGCCGAAGAAGGGCAGAAAGTACGTCTGCGCGCGGAGAGCTTCGCCGATCACTATAGCCAGGCCCGGCAATTCTTCAACAGCCAGACACCACCGGAGCAGCGTCACATCGCGATGGCGCTGACATTTGAACTGAGCAAGGTCCAGGCGCCGGCGATCCGCGAGCGCATGGTTTCGCATTTGTTGAACATCGATGAAACGCTGGCGACCACGGTCGCCGACAAGCTCGGCATCCGTGACCTGCCCGAACCTGCCGAAGCCGCCATTCCGCCGCGCGATGACTTGCCGCCGTCGCCGGCGCTCAGCATCATCCAAAACGGGCCTGATAGTTTTGAAGGCCGCAAAGTCGATGTCATGCTTAGCGATGGGGCCGATGTCGCGCTGTTCGAGGAACTTCGTTCCGCCATCGAAGCGGAAGGCGCGGTGATGGAGGTGGTTGCGCCCAAGGTGGGCGGCGTCGAAACCGCCGACGGCACTCACATCGAGGCAAGGCACATGATCGACGGCGGTCCATCCGTATTGTTCGACGCGGTGGTGCTGCTCCTCTCCGAGGCGGGCGCCGAGTTGCTGGTCAAGGAGGCCGCTGCGAAGGATTTCGTGTCTGATGCGTTTGCGCATTGCAAGTTCATCGGCTTCACCCCGGGGGCCGAGCCGCTCCTGATCAAAGCAGGCGTCGCTCCCGATGCCGATGAGGGGCTGACGCGGCTGGATTCGGCAGCTTCGGTAACTGCGTTTGTGCAGTCATGCCGCAAATTGCGGCTCTGGGCGCGGGAGGCGGCTGTCAAGCTTTGATGCGATGGCGCCAGCTGTTTCGTTGGCGTGTGCGCAGGCCTTTGGTTGCCGCCAAACCAGCCGGCACCGCGATCTACGAGCGGCCTTCCTTGCTGGACGCTTGTTGCCGCTGCTTTTCCAGGACCTCGTCGGTCCCGACCAGCTTCTTTGCTCCGCCTGAAATAGTCGTGGACACCACCGAGGGCGGATCGCTCGCCGGAAAGGAATCCTCCAACCCCGCCTGCAGTTGGTCCTCGAGCGTCTGTGGTTCTTCGGAACGGCCGGGCGTTCTGCGTGTGTCTATCTTCTCAAGCGCCTGTTTCTTTTTTGGCGAATCGTTGGCGTTCCGGATCAGGGCGTAAAGCTGCTCGATCGCGAATTCCTTGATCGTTTCGAAATCGGCCCGATCGTCCTTTGCCGCCTCGATTTGATCAACCATGGCTTTCTCGAAGCGGTCGAGGCTGTCGCCTCCGCAGGCATGGGAAAGGCGCAACAGGGCCTCATTCAGCATCAACGGAGCGAAATGTGCTGAAGCTTCAAGCCTGAGTTGCCTTAAACGATCCGGAGTGGCGGCCTGCAACTTTGACATGGACAACCTCCTTTCTCCCACAAACGTCTCAACGACATTTGACCGCCGATGTTCCACCATGCCTGAACATCCTTCACGCCCGGCGAGCTACAGGAACCAGCTTGCTACCAGCCCCGCCGACGCCGCAAGAATCGCCAGGATCGTCACCCCACCCAGGATGTTCGTGCTTGTGCTGTTGACCTTGTCACCCATGATCTTGCGGTTGTTGGTCATGATGAGAATGAGAAGCAGCAGCGGCGGCGTTGAAAATCCTTGCACGATGCCGGACCAGACCAGAGCTTTCATCGGGTTGAAGCCGAAGAAATTGAGGCCCACCGCCACCAGCGTTATGACCCCGATCACGATGTAGAATTTGGGAGCCTGCCGGGGTTTGGCATGCAAGCTATTCTTCCATCCCATCGCCTGAGCGAAATCGAAAGCAGCGCCAGCGGTCATGATCGGCACGGCCAGAAAGCCGACGCCAATTACACCGGCCGCAAAGAGAATGCCGGCAGCGTCGCCGGCAAGCGGCCGCAGCGCTTCGGCCGCCTGTGCCGCTGTCTCGATCTGCGTCTGCCCGGCCTTGTAGAGCGTCGACCCTGTCGAAAGGATGATGAAATACATGATCAGATTGGAAAACGTCATGCCGATCAGGATATCGCGGCGGGATCGGCGCAGCTCGCCCTCGGTGGCGCCTTTGCGCTCTTCGAGGCTCGTTCGACCCTTGGCGATCTCCTCCTCCACCTCCTGATTGGACTGCCACGTATAAAGGTATGCGGAGAGCGTGGTCCCGACGATGGCGACGAGGATGGACAGGTATTCGCGGCTGAACTCGATTTTTGGCAACAGCGTGCCACGCAGAACGGAGGCGGCATCCGGTTTGGCAAGCACCGCGGAGACCACATAGGCAAGCAGAGCCAGAGCCAGCCACCGGAACACATTTCGGATCAATTTATACGATCCGAACACCTGCAGGGCAAAAATGACGATCGCGACGACAATGACGACCAACGGAGCAGGCAGCGGAACAAACAGCACAATGGCCGCCGACATGGCGCCAAGGTCGGCGGCTGCCTCGATCGTGTTACCAATCAGTACGCCCACCAGCACAGACCATAGCAGCCAACGCGGATAGAAGTCCGATATGACCTTGAAAAGCCCGCGACCCGAAACCTGGCCAAGTTTGGATGAAACATAGACGACGAGATACATCATCGGCAGCGTGACAGGTGCCGTCCACAGCAGGTCGGGCCCGAATCGCGCTCCGGCGCTCGCGTAGGTACCGATAGCCGAGCAGTCGTCATCGGCCGCGCCGGTGATCAGACCAAGCCCGAGAGCCCGAACGACGCCGCCTTTTTTTTGCTCTCTTGCCCTTTGGCCCTCTTCAGGTGGCTTGTTCATTGAAGGCGCGTCTTTACCGGGGCCACGCAAGAAATCATGACGAACATTCCAATCGGATGCCGATGAAGCAGCCGTTTCAAGCTGCATTGAGATCGAGTTCGAACCTCTGGTCAGGCTTTTTGTTCCTGGACACAGTCCCGGTCCGCGACGGCGATTCATCCGATGTTCTTTCGGCGGAGCCGAACCTCCAAGCGAATGCTCGGTCCCCTGAAGAAGAGAATGCTTGTCTCGAAGCCTGTCCTTCGACGTGGCACAAACTATTCCCTAAAAGAAAATCCCGCGGCGCCAAAGTCGAGTGTTCGGTCCGGCCGTTCATCCGCTTCGTCAGCGGCTCGTACCGCCGCCGATCACCATCCTAACGCCGAGGCCGATGATGAGACAGCCGGCGAACCGCTGCTGCCAAAGCCTTGCGCGGGGGTGCCGCATGACCCATGCGCCGGCCGCGCCCGATGCCAAGGCGTAGGCTCCCAGCACCAGCACACCGGTTATCTTCTGTGTTGCGCCAAGCAGCACCAGCTGCAACGTGACGGAGCCCCCATGCGGATCGACAAATTGCGGCAAGAACGCAACCATGAACATCAAAGGCCAGAGATTGCTCAGATTGGCGATCATTCCTTCCCGGGCGGCGGCGAGCGGCCGCAGCGCCTTGATGTCACCAGCGGGAATGGTTGCCGAGGCTGAAAGCAGCAGCCGGACACCCAGCCACACAATGTAGGCCGCACCGGCCCATCGAAGCAGATTGAACGCCAGCGGCGAGGCGTGGACAAGCGAAGACAGGCCAAATGCAATCAGCGGAAGCTGCACCAGTCCGGCGCCCAGCGTCATGCCGAGCACCGTGAACAGCGCCACGCCGCGCCCCTGTCCGATGCCGCGGGCCATCACCAGCATGCTGTCGGGGCCTGGCGGCATCTGCATCAGAATGACGGTTCCGACAAAAGCTATCCACAATGAGGGATCGATGGGACATCTCCGCTCGCGTTGCCGATGACATCAAAGCGACCAGCCGTCATCCGGTTCCGCGGCAAATGAAAATGTCCCATCGCGAAGAACTAGGCAGAACCGTCAGATGGAACGCGGTGCCAGTCCTGGAAGTTGAAAAGCCGGAGCCGTTCCTGAACCGGTTTTGGAGGCCGACCCGTGCATGAACCGATAAACGCCTTCCCGCTCCCGCTGGACACTCCTCCGATGGAGGCCAGGCTTGCCGATGAAATCCCCAGGGACGGGAACCGCTGGCAGTACGAGCCCAAATGGGACGGATTTCGCTGCCTGGCTTTCAAGAGCAACAACGCCGTTGACCTGCGCGCCAAATCCGGCAAGCCGCTCGGCCGCTATTTTCCAGAAATCACGGAGATTTTGCGTGACCTCAAGCGCGGGCACTTCGTCATCGACGGCGAGATTGTCATTGAGGTTGACGGTGAGCTTTCCTTCGAAGCGCTGCAGATGCGCCTTCACCCCGCACAAAGCAGAATCCGCAAACTGAGTTCGCAGACGCCTGCCAGTCTGATCCTCTTCGACATGCTTGCCAAGCCGGGCGGCGAGGTCATCACGGGCAAACCACTTGTCGAAAGGCGGCGAGCGATCGAGGACTTCGCGACCTCCTCGAACAGTCCAGATCTTCGCCTGTCGAAGTGCACTTATGATGCAGCCACGGCGGCTCGATGGCTAAACGGCGCTGGCCATGCATCGACCGACGGCATCGTGGCCAAAGTGCTCGATGAGCATTATCTGTGCGGCGAACGTGCGATGGTGAAGGTAAAGCCGAGGCGCACCGCCGATTGCGTTGTCGGCGGTTTCCGCTATCTCGCGGACAGTCGTGAGGTTGGCTCGCTGCTCCTCGGCCTCTACAATGACGACGGCAAGCTCGATCACGTCGGCTTCACGTCGACCATCGCCAGGACCGACAGAGGAGCGCTCACGCGCCGGCTGGAAGGGCTGCGGTCAGAGCCCGGATTCACCGGCAAGGCGCCCGGCGGCCCGAGCCGCTGGAGCACGGAGCGCAGCGGACAATGGGAACCGTTGGAACCTGAACTGGTGGTGGAGGTCCGCTTCGACCACGTTACCGGCAATCGGTTTCGCCACGGCACCAAACTGCTGCGCTGGCGCCCCGACAAGGCGCCACGGCAATGCACGTTCAAGCAGATCGAATAGACCGCTCCTGGAAGATCGCTTCCAGAAACCTGTCACGATTTATTGTGACGAAGGAACCAACTCGGGATTCACCGGTTCGGACACCATCCACCGGAGCTACCCTGACATGCCAAATGCAGCAGAAATTCTCATCGATACGCTCGTCGCTTGGGACGTGGAGGTGGTGTTCGGCTTGCCGGGAGACGGCATAAACGGCGTCATGGAAGCGTTGCGGACGCGGCGCGACAAGATTGCCTTCGTTCAGGTCCGGCATGAAGAATCGGCTGCCTTCATGGCATGTGCGTATGCCAAGTGGACAGGTAAGCTGGGCGTGTGCCTTGCGACGTCCGGTCCCGGCGGAACACATCTTCTGACCGGCCTCTATGACGCCAAGCTCGACCAGGCTCCGGTGCTGGCGATTACGGGCATGCAGTTCCACGATCTGATCGAGACGTTCACGCAACAGGATGTCGATCTGACGCGCGTGTTCAATGATGTCTCCGTTTATAACGCCCATGTTGCCGATGCCGCGCATATGGAAAACGTCGCCAGCCTTGCCTGCCGAACCGCGCTGGTGCGCAAGGGCGTCGCTCATCTTTCGATTGCCAGCGACATCCAGGAGCAGGAGCGCGATCCGTCAAAGCGCTCCAAGCGCAATCGCCCGGCGCACACGCCGCAGGATATGTTCGCCGGTCACAGCGTACCGCTGGACGTTGAGCTCGACAAAGCCGCCGCCATTCTCAATGACGCTTCGCGGGTTGCGATCCTGGCCGGACGCGGCGCCATCGGCGCGGCCGCCGAACTCGAACACACGGCGCGCCTGCTGCAGGCGCCTGTCGCGAAGGCCTTGCTGGGCAAGGCGGTGCTGCCGGACGACCATCCTTACACCACCGGCGGGATCGGCATTCTTGGAACCCTGGCTTCGCAAGAGGCGATGGAGAGCTGTGACGCGGTGCTGATTGTCGGTTCGACCTTTCCCTATATCGAATACTACCCGCAGCCCGGGCAGGCCCGTGGCGTCCAGATCGACTGCGATGCGCAGCGGATCGGCTTGCGCTTTCCGGTCGAGGCCGGCCTTGTCGGCGACGCGGCCGAGACATTGCGCGCGCTGAACCAACGTCTGACGCAGAAGCCCTCCGATGAATTCCTGCACCGTTCCCAAGAGACCATGAGAAAATGGCGTGAGATGATGCGGCAGTCGGAAGACATGCAGGCGCAACCCTTGAAGCCACAGGCGATTGCCCGGACGTTCGGACAACGGTTGGCCGACGACACGGTGCTGGCCACGGATTCCGGTCAGAACACGGAACTGGCCGCCCGCCATGTCGATCTTCGCAGCGGCCAGGCATTTGGGGTGTCCGGATCGTTGGCGTCGATGGCTTGCGGTCTCGCCTACGCCATCGCTGCCGGCATAGCATTCCCCGGTCGCCCGATTGCCGCCATCGTCGGCGATGGCGGCTTTGCCATGCAGCTCGGCGAATTCTCGACGGCGGTGCGCTACAAGATCCCGCTGAAGGTTCTGGTGATCAAGAACAACATGCTCAATCAGATCGCCTGGGAGCAGATGATGTTTCTGGGGAATCCGCAATTCGGTTGCGAATTGCAGCCGATCGATTTTGCGATGGCGGCGGAAGCAATGGGCGCAAAGGGTTTTCGCATCGAGCGGGCCGATCAGATCGAGACGGTTCTCGACCAGGCTTTCGCCACGGAAGGCCCTGTCGTGATCGAAGCGCTGGTAGATGCCTATGAGCCGCTGATGCCGCCCAAAATGCCGGCAGACTATGCCAAGAACTTCCGCCAGGCCCTGCCGCGAACACCGGGACACGAACGCATAGAAGAAAATATCGCCCGGGAGCCGGCGAAATCGATGATGGACGCCTAGAGGCAGCGCAAGGGGGTGGGAACAGCGCGCCTCCTTGGCTTCATTCTGGATCTTTCCAGATGAACCGGTGCTCTTCCGGGTGACGGATGCGGATCATGAGCTTCGACGCGCTTTTTTCGAGCTCCATCTGCTACGGCAACGGCGCTCCGCAGGCTGGTTGGACTCTGGCGCTCCCCATCACATTGCCACTGGCGGCAATCCTTTTGCTGTATGTTGCCGGCGCCAGCCGACTGTGGCGACGGAGCGGACGCGGACGTCGCTTGCGATCACGGCAGGCCTTCCAGTTTGCTGCCGGCTGGGCCGTCCTGGCGTTCGCCCTTGTAAGCCCGATCCATACGTTGGGCGAACATGTGTTTGCGGCGCACATGATCGAGCATGAATTGCTGATGGTGGTCGCAGCGCCTCTGCTGGTTGCCTCCCGCCCGACAGCGGCGATGATGTGGGCACTGCCGGTACAGCTGCGCCAGATATTTGGAGCGGCCGGACATGCAAATACGCTTCGGGCGATCTGGGCGTTCATCAGCCGCCCTGTGGTCGCGACCGTCCTGCACGGAGCCGCGATATGGATCTGGCATGCCCCGGCGCTGTTCGAGGCTGCCCTCCAGCAGGGTTTCCTGCACTATGCCCAGCATGCGAGCTTCCTCGGCACCGGGCTTTTGTTCTGGTGGGTGCTGCTGCCTCGCCCTGGCCGCGAGCACGCTTGCGGCAATGCGGTGATGCATCTCTTCTTCACCTCGCTCCACACCGGGCTGCTCGGGGCTTTGCTCGTTGTCTCGCCAAAGCTGTGGTATCCGGCTAACGCCGCCGGCTCGGATCTGTGGGGGCTCAGCCCGCTCGAGGACCAGCAACTTGCAGGCTTGATCATGTGGATTCCCGCTGGCCTGATCTATGGCGGAGCCGCACTGCTCTTGGTCGCTTTCTGGATTCAAACGAGCAGTCGGCGGCATCAGGCTCCCCAGGAGTTGCGCATCGTCTAACCCGCACCGCTTCACGTCGGTTTTCGCCGGGCGGTGTTGCCAAGCATCCTTTTTCAGCCAGCTGCGTTATGGCCTTGGCAACGATGGTGGAGCCTTCATGGCGAGGTGCATGAGTTCGTTGGCCAGCTCTCGCAGGCGGACACGGACCGCGAATGTCGCTTGCCTTTACATGTCCAACGCAAATCCTGACTGGCATTGTTCCGGGAAAGGCCGCGCAACAGCGTTTGAGGTGGGTCAGCGCAGCGCCGATGTTGGTATTGGCAGGATGCGGCGATCGGCAGTCGGCCCTCCATGCACACGGTGCGAACGCCCGGAGAATCCTTGATCTGATCTGGTCTTTCAGCGCAGTCGCGGTGGCCACGTGGCTGCTTGTCATGCTGGTCTTGGCGGCAGCGCTTTTGCATCGCCGCCTGTCCGAGACAACGCGCCCGCCGCTCAAGATCGATTCACATCAGGAGCGCCGATTTACCCGCGCTGTCGGCAGCGCCATTGCGTTGACCGTTCTGGTGCTCGTCATGATGACGATAGCGAGTTTTTTCGCCGGCAAATCCATTGCTTCGCTGAGCGGAACGGAAACACTTGCCGTGCGGATCACGGGGCACCAATGGTGGTGGGAGGTCCGGTATGCCGGTAATGATCCCTCGCAATCGATCGTCACGGCAAATGAAATCCATGTCCCGGTTGGCGAACCGGTCAAGGTCGAACTCGATTCGCTCGATGTCATTCATAGCTTCTGGGTGCCGAACCTTGCCGGTAAGCGCGATCTCATTCCGGGCCGGCCAAGCCAGCTTACCCTCATCGCCGATAAGCCCGGCATCTATCGTGGCCAGTGTGCCGAATTCTGCGGCTATCAGCACGCCCATATGGCCATCACCGTCATCGCGGAAAGCCGCGAAGCGTTCGAAGCATGGCAATCCAGGCAAAACGCCGTCGCATCGGCGCCTGGCGACGAGGAAGAACGCCGCGGCCAACAGGCATTTCTTTCCACCGGCTGTGCGCTCTGCCATACGATAAGAGGCACGCCTGCCAGCGGAACGGTCGGACCTGATCTTACCCATCTCGCCAGCCGACGTGCACTGGCCGCGGATACGCTGGCCATGACCCCTGGTGCACTCGCCGCCTGGATTGCCGATCCACAGTCGATAAAGCCTGGCGCCAAGATGCCGCGCATTGCCCTTAGCGCCGACGATCTCAACGCGGTCGTCACCTATCTCGGAAGCCTCGAATGAGCGGCATTGCGGGAAAGCCGGCCGAGCATACACAGGAGGGCTTGAAAGGCATCCGTGACACCGGCCTCGAAGAGGTGAGACTGCGCGCTTTTCTGGCGCATGCCTGGCGAACGCCGAAAGGCTTCTACGGCTGGCTGGTCACGGTCGATCACAAGCTGATCGGACGGCGCTATATCGTGACGGCTTTCCTGTTTCTCATCCTTGCGGGTCTATCAGCGCTCGCCATGCGTTTCCAGCTTGCCCAGCCTGAGGCCGGCCACATCGGCCCCGATCTCTACAACCAGCTGTTCACCATGCATGGCACGACGATGATGTTTCTGTTCGCCGTGCCGGTGATGGAAGCTTTCGCCATTTACCTGGTGCCGCTGATGATCGGCACTCGCAATGTCGCCTTTCCGCGGCTCAATGCATTCAGCTACTGGGTCTATCTTTCCGGTGGGCTGATGATCTGGATCGCCTTCGCCTTCGAAACCGGTGCGGATGCCGGCTGGTTTTCCTACGTACCGCTCGCCGGACCCGAATATGGTATCGGCAAGCGCCCCGATTTTTGGGCGCAGATGGTGACCTACACTGAAGTGTCCGCGCTCGCGGTAGCGGTCGAGATCATCGCGACAGTGTTCAAACAACGTGCTCCCGGCATGTCGCTCGACCGCATCCCGCTCTATGTCTGGTCCGTCCTCGTTACGGCTTTCGTCATCCTGTTCGCCATGCCGGCCGTGATGGTCTCGAGTACAATGCTGATCCTGGACCGCCTGGTCGGCACGAAATTTTTCGATCCCGCAGCAGGCGGCGATGCACTGCTGTGGCAGCATCTGTTCTGGTTCTTCGGCCATCCCGAGGTCTACATCATCTTCATTCCGGCGACCGGCTTCGTCTCCGCGATCCTGCCGACCTTCGTTCGCCGCCCGATCTTTGGCTATCTCGGCATCGTCCTGTCGTTGATCTCGATCGGTTTTCTTTCCTTCGGCCTGTGGGTGCACCACATGTTTGCTACCGGCCTGCCGCAGCTCGGGGAAAGCTTCTTTACCGCTTCCTCGATGATGATCGCCATTCCGAGCGGCATTCAGATCTTCTGCTGGGTTGCGACGATCTGGGGCGGCCGGCCGATCTTCGCCACGCCCATGCTTTTCGTGCTCGGCTTCATCTTCACCTTTGTGATCGGCGGCCTGACCGGGGTCATGGTCGCCTCGGTGCCGCTCGACCTGCAGGTGCACGACACCTATTTCGTGGTTGCCCATTTCCACTATGTGCTGGTCGGGGGCGCCGTCTTCCCCCTGCTCGGCGCCGTTTATTACTGGTTTCCCAAGATCACCGGACGCATGCTGTCGGAGAGGCTCGGCCGCTGGAATTTCTGGCTCGTCTTCCTCGGGTTCAATCTCACCTTCTTCCCCATGCATATTCTCGGTCTGCAAGGCATGCCGCGCCGCGTTTATACGTATCCGCCGGCGAGCGGTTGGGGCGAGATGAACCTCTTCATCAGCCTCTCTTCACTGGTGGTGTTCGCCGGCTTTGCGCTTTTCTTCCTGAACCTCCTGCTCAGCCTTCGCAACGGCCGCATTGCCGGAGACAATCCCTGGGGCGCGAGCACGCTCGAATGGGCGACGACGTCGCCGCCGCCCTCCTACGATTTTTCGCGGCTGCCCGTGGTAACTCACCGCGAACCGCTTTGGGCCGAGCCCGATACGCTTCCCGTGGTCGAGGGTCTGCGTGTCGACGCACGCGAGGTGCTCGCCGGCACGGTCGCCGATGCGGTGCCGCAACTAAGGGTGCCATCGGCTGACAACTCGATCTGGCCGCTGCTGTCGGCCATTGCGGTGGGCGGCGCATTTCTCGGTTCGATATACACGCCTTGGGCGGTGGTCTGGGGAGCGATCCCGGTTTCGATCGGCTTCATCTGTTGGTTCTGGCCGAAAGGCGAGCCGGAGGACGAGGAATGAGGCACCGTCCCGTCGCCGACGTCAGCCACCTGCCCACATATGATTTCGGGTCGGCGAGCCCGATGTGGTGGGGAACCCTTGCCTTCATTGCTCTCGAGGCAACAGGTTTTGCCTTGGCGATAGGCACCTACTTCTATCTGGCTGTGCTGGCCCGGCATTGGCCCATCGGAGCCCCGGCGCCAGATTTGCTGCCGGGCACGGCAGTGTTGATTATTCTGGTTGCGAGCGTCGTGCCCAACCACCTGATCGAGTTTTGGGCGCGTCGCCAGGACCTCGCGAAAGTTCGCCTTGGCATGGTCGTCATGTCGATCGTCGGGATTCTTCCGCTGATCGTTCGCATCTGGGAATTTCCGGCTCTGCGGATTTCCTGGGATCAGAACGCTTACGGATCGATCGTCTGGTTCCTGCTTGGACTGCATACGACGCATCTTCTTACCGATGTCGGCGACACGATCGTCCTGGCGGTTCTCATGTTCACGCAAAAAGGCAAGGCGGGCCGCCGCTTCAGCGACGTCTCGGACAATGCGTTCTACTGGGACTTCGTCGTCGTCTCATGGGTCGTGCTCTATCTTGTTATTTATTGGGTTCCGAGGATGTGAGATGCAGGCGATCCGTACCGGCGTTTCCTGGGCAGGCCTGGTCAGCGGGCCAGTTGCGTGGGCGATAGCCCTGCAGCTCGATTACTCCATTGCATCCTGGCAGTGCCATGCCGGCTTTCGTCCCACCGCCTTGTTCTCATTGATAGGCGCCGCTGTCGCCCTGGCAGGCACGCTGCTGTCGTGGCACGCCGTTCATGACCGCGGACATGGTACGATCCCGCCGCGGAGGGCGCGCACGCGTGCGTTCCTTGCCAGGACTTCGGTGGGCATCGGGGCGCTGTTCACGCTCATCTTGCTGGCGCAAGTGGTGGCAGGGCTGATCTTCAGCGGGTGCGAACTGTGACGACGCCAAAGACGCGGAGATTGGCCATCCACCGCCGGTACGCGCTTTGGCCTGCCACGGGCATTCCATTCCCAGCCGTCATTTCTCGGGCGGTCGTACTCGTCTTGGCATCGTTGGCGCTTTGCACCGAGCTGCGGGCGAGCGAAATCCAGAGGGGTGAATATCTCACGCGAGCGGCCGACTGCATCGGCTGCCACACGTCCAATCCGAGCCGCCCCTTCGCTGGAGGCTATCGCGTGCCGACACCGTTCGGCGATGTATACTCGACCAACATCACACCAGATCTCGAAACGGGCATCGGACGCTATTCCGCGGACGAGTTCGTGCGAGCTGTCCAGAAAGGTATCAGGCGCGACGGAGCCGATCTCTACCCCGCCATGCCCTATGACAGCTTCGCCGCAATGAGCCGCGAGGACGTGCTTGCGATTCGGGCCTATCTCCTTGCGCAGCCGCCGATTTCCCAGCCGCGGCCGCGAAACATTCTGCCTTTTCCATTCAACCAGCGCTGGACGGTTGCGCTGTGGAAGCTCGCGAATCTCCAAACCGGCAGTTTCACGCCTGATCGGAGCCGGACCGCCGCATGGAACAGGGGAGCCTACCTTGTCGAGGTGCTCGGCCACTGCGGTGCCTGCCACACGCCAAGGAATGCGACGTTCGGCATGGATGAAGACCACAAGCTTGCCGGCGGCACCGCCGGCATCTGGCACGCCTTCAACATCACCAGCGACAAGATCGCAGGCGTCGGCGGCTGGAGCAACGAAGAGCTGTCTCGATTTCTCAAAACCGGCGCCGTGCCCGGGAAGGCCTACGCGGGCGGGCCGATGGCGGAAACGGTCATGAACAGCCTACAGCATCTTTCCGACGACGACATCCAGGCTATTGTCGCCTATCTCAGGGACGTGCCCACCCAACCGGGAGACGAGAAGCAGCCGCGTTTCTCATGGGGTAACGCGGCCGCGGCCGACGGCGATGCTGGAACCGAGGGGATGACGCAAGGCAGCGGGACCGCAACCGGCGATGATCTCTATCGATCGCTCTGTTCGACGTGCCATGGGGCGAACGGAGGCGGATCGCCCGACGGATACTATCCGTCCTTGACCGGCAACAGCACCCCCGGCGCGGCCACGCCCGAGGATGTCGTCATGACCATCCTTGAAGGCGTCAAAGCTGGTGACGTGGCCGGGCGTCAATCGATGGCGGCCTTCGGCGGCTGGCTGGACGATGGCCAGGTGGCAGCTCTTGCAAATTACGTCACCGCGCGGTTCGGAAATCCCGACCTCAGCGTCACCGCGGCCGATGTACGCCAGATGCGGGCAGGAACGACAACCAGCCAGACAATCATGATTCTGGCAGCTCAATCACTTGTAGCGGGCGCCGCCGTGTTGATGCTTGGCCTGCTGCTTTTGCTGGCAAGACGCCTGCGCCGTGGGATGAGTTGAGCGCGCCTCATGTTCTTGCATAGAGATAGGCGGTAATGTCGCGCGCCTCTTGAGGCGACAGATTTGTATTGGGCATGGCCGTCTTCGGGTCTACGTCCCGCGCCCTGCTGATCCAGCGCATCATCGCATCCGGGGTGGCTCGCGACGCCCCGATATATCCTCTTTCGACAACGCCTTGCAGGGACGGACCGACGGTGCCATGGGCGCCGGGCACCCCCGGGATTTCGTGACATCCCCCACAGCCGTTGCGGATCATTGCCGGGACGGCCCGTTCAGGGTCGCCGCCGATGGCCTGCACAATGGGGGTTTGTCGCAGACTGTTGCTGCGAACCGATCCACTGGCAAAGGCGGTAAAACCGATGACGACAGCCGCCGATGCTCCTGCCAACCACAAGGATTGGGGCGACGCTTGCTTGGCGGCCTGCCGGTTCATCTACGCTTACTACTCTCAGCGCTCAATGCGCTGCCGGATTCTGCCGAAGCATTGTTCCGGCAGCGGATTGAGGAGCCAGCTCATTTATTGCAGTTCTGCACATTCGATGTTGTCGTGCCGGTCGCGGTGTTGTTGTCGATATCGTTGCCTGCCGCATCTTTGCAGCGGTCAGTCATGCCACCTGATTTCGTTGTCGAATTTGTCGAATTCGTAGTGCTGGGATCGGAAGGATTCACGGACGTTCCAGAGCCGGTGCCGCTGTTGCCCCCGGTGTTTCCAGACGTAGCGCCGGTGCCGTTGTTCGAGCCGGTGCCAGTGTTGGAGCCGGAACCGTTCGACTGCGCCATTGCCGATGTAGCCAATGTAAGCGCGAGCGCAGCGGCGGAGAGAAGTTTGACAATCATGGTGGATCTCCTGGTTGGATGTACCGCCACCAAACCAATCTTTTCCTGATATGTTCCCGGCGAAATCGTGTTCAGCAAAATTCTTGTGAAACGGGTTTCCGTACCGATACTGCAGACCGGCAGAAGTGGTTGGCCGCGCGCCGGCGGTCGACATAGGTGCGTCACTGGCGCCGTCCGGTCGCTGGAGCAGCGCTAGCCGCATGCCCTCGCCGGAAGCCTGTATAGTTGCTCACTGGCCGCTGCCGGCGTCCCCGACCAACGCCCGATCATCCCCGGATCGGATCGGAGACAGCTCCAATCATCGCCATGAAAGTCATACCAACGGGCCGAACACGAATGTAGCCAGTAGAACAAGAAAAATCACAGCGATAACTGCGATCGCCCACATGACAATTCTTCTTGTCCCCCGTTGCTCTTGCTTGCGAGAGATATTTTCTGCCACAATACGAAATCCTTGCTGCAAAATTCAGCTAACGACAAGGCTCAGCGCCTGCATGGTCCTGCCGGACTGTTGGGCCGCGTCCTGGAATTGGCCACAGCCGGGGCTCACATGCCTACCAACCCTGCCGCCCGTACCAATCATCGATATCGCGCCGCACACGGTCTTTTTCGAGGCCGTAACGCTCCTGGATCTTGCCTTCGAGTTGATCGCGCTTGCCTGCGATGCGGTCAAGGTCGTCATCGGTGAGTTTACCCCACTGCTCCTTGACCTTGCCTTTCACCTGTTTCCAGTTTCCTTCTACGCGGTTCCAGTCCATGACACCGTTCTCCTTCGGTTTGAAAACGTCTAACCTCGGAGAGCAAACGCAAATCAACGACGGATGTTCCTGGAACTCGACAGCAAGGCGCTTGTCTTGCTCTCACAGGCCGCGATCCATTCCTTTACGCTCAGTCTGCGTCATCAATTGAGGTCGAGCGGAATTCGGGTGGTGGAGATGGCTCCGCCAATTGTCGATACCGGTCTCGTTGGCAGCACCCGCAGCGGAGGAACAGCCAACCGTATGATGGTCAGTCCGGACGAATTCGCCACCGAGGCGCTGCGCATTCGAAGCGGACAAGGACGAGGTGCTTGTCGGTATTTTGGCCGATACGCGCCGGATGGGCGAAGCTTTGTTCGAGCGGATGAACAATCACTCCTGAGCCATTATGGGATCGCCGTCGCGGTTGCGGCAATCCGCTGGTTGCCGTGCGTCCCTCAAGGTTTTGTCAGCTATGTCCCCGGGGTCGGACACAGACTGGATGGTAGGCCCCGGAAGGTCAACGTTTTCTACAAAATCAATACGTTGTGGCTGATCCCACTCCTGCAAGGCGGGCAAATCATGGACTGGAGCGGCGGCCGCATTTTGTAAGAATCCGGGCGTTGGCAGCTTTGCCAGCTAAGCAGCGACGCCACCTAAATAGGCGCTGATAACTGCTTCATTGCTCGCGAGATCGCTGCCTGGTCCCTCAAGAACAACGCGTCCGGCCTTGAGAACGTAGCCGTAGTCGGCGAATTTTAAGGCGACTTTGCTATTCTGCTCCACAAGCAGGATGGTCACGCCTTCACGATTGAGGCGCTGCACAATGTTCATGACTTCCTTGATCAGTTGCGGCGCCAGACCCATGGAAGGCTCGTCGAGCAACAGCACCTTGGGCGCGGCCATGAGGGCTCTGCCGATCGCCAGCATCTGCTGCTCACCGCCCGAGAGGTTCCTTGCATCGCCATTCTGCCGGCGCGCCAGGATGGGGAAGAGCTCAAAAACATGGTCCAGCCGTCGCCGGCGCTCGACGTCGTCGGCAAGCGTGAAAGAGCCGAGGTCAAGGTTCTCCTTGATCGTCATGTCGCCGAAAATACGCCTTCCCTCCGGGACGTGGACGAGCCCGCGATGCGGCAGGCGATGGGCAGGGACTTTGGTTATGTCCTCGCCCAGGAAGCGGACACATCCGGAGGATCCGGCAAGAAGGCCGGACAGCGTGCGCAGGGTGGTGCTCTTGCCCGCACCATTCGCGCCAAGCAGGGCGACGATCTGGCCGCGTTTGACCGAAAGGCTGACACCATGAAGGGCTTCGATGCCGTCATAGCGCGCGACGATGCGGTCCGCGGAAAGAACGATTTCGGCGTCCATCAGTCCTCCGTACCGAGATAGGCTTCGATGACCCTGGGGTCTTTTCGCACGGCCTCCGGCGGTCCGTCGGCGATCTTCTGCCCATAGTCGAACACCACGATCTTCTCCGACACTTGCATGACCAGGCCCATATCGTGCTCGATCAGCAGGACGGTGACACCGGTTTCGTCACGGATGCGGCGGATCAGGTGCACAAGGTCCAGCTTCTCGCGCTCGTTCAGGCCGGCGGCGGGCTCGTCCAGCAGGATGAGCTCGGGCGCCGACGCCAGGGCTCTTGCGAGTTCGAGCCGCCGTTGATCGCCATAGGAAAGACCACCGGCACGGCGATGCGCATGCTGCTCGATGCCGACAAAATCGAGCCAGCGCATGCCAGCCGCGCGGATCGTCTCCTCCTCGCGCCGCTGTGCCGGCAAGTGCAGGATCGCCGACATGATGCCGTGGCGGCTGCGGCAATGCTGGCCGGACATGGCGTTTTCCAGAACGGTCATTTCCTTGAACAGCCGGATGTTCTGGAACGTGCGGGCGAGGCCCAGCGCGGTGATGCGATGCGGCGGCAAGCCGGTGATTGGCCGGCCGCCCAGACTGATCGAGCCGCCCTTCGGCTTGTAGAAGCCGGTCAGGCAATTGAAGAGTGATGTCTTGCCGGCCCCGTTCGGCCCGATAAGACTGTTGATGGCGCCTTTCTCAACTGAGAACGAAATGTCGTGAAGGACTTTCAGTCCTCCGAAACTGAGGCGCAGATCGCGGACTTCCAGCAGCGCCATGGTCAAACTCGCTTGTCCGGCCACAGCCCGTTCGGCCTGAAGAGCATGATTGCCAGCAGCGCAACCGCGGTCACCAGGGGACGATAGGTTCCCGCGCCGCGCAGCACCTCCGGAAGCAGGGCGACGAGAACAGCACCAAGGACGACGCCGGGAATGCGGCCCATGCCGCCCAGGACGACGCCGAGAAGGATGAGCAGCGATTGGTTGAAGGTGAAACTCTCCGGCGAGATGGCCGTCATCTTGGCTGCGTAGAGGCATCCGGCCACGGAAGCGATCACAGCGCCCATCATATAGGCTTGCAGCTTGGCCGTGACACGGTTGATGCCGATGCCAGCGGCGGCGTCCTCATCGTAGCGAACGTAGAACCAGGCTCGTCCCATTCGCGATCGCTCGACGCTCAGACAGACGAAGGCGGTGAGCAGCGCAAGCACCAGGAACGCATAGTAGAAGTGCTGCACCTGCATCAGCCTGAAGCCGAATATCTCCGGGCGCTCGATGCCGATGAGTCCGCTCGCGCCACCGGTGATGTCGAGGTTGCGGGCGATGATGCGCACGATTTCGCCGAAGCCCAGCGTCACGATCGCCAGATAGTCGCTGCGCAATCTCAATGTCGGAGCCCCGATGATGATGCCGGCCACGCAGGCGGCGACCATGGCGACCGGGATGGTAAGCCAGAAATTGAACCCGAATTCCGCGGTCAGGATGCCTGATGTGTAGGCGCCTACCGCGAAGAAGGCGGCATAGCCGAGATCGAGCAGGCCCGCATAGCCGACGACAATGTTGAGGCCTAGGCACAGAACGACATAGAGCAGCGCCGTGGTTGCCACCTCCGTGACGTAGGCGTTGGCGAATTGCGGCAAGACCAGCGCGACGGCGAGCGCCGCCAGGCCGGGCAGCACGACGGACCAGCGCATCAATTGCTGTTGCCCGGGGGCCGGCATGGTTCTCACTTCGTCGGTCATCACACCCGCTCCACGACCGAGCGGCCAAGAAGGCCGGTCGGCTTGAAAACAAGGAACAGGATCAAGGTTCCGAACACGAAGACGTCACGCCACTCCGAGCCGACGAAGGGCAAGGACGAGCCGAAAGCTTCGAGCAGGCCGAGCAGCAAGCCGCCGAGCATGGCGCCCGGCACGCTGCCGATCCCGCCGATGACAGCGGCGGTGAAGGCCTTGAGCCCCATGATGAAGCCCATGAAGAAATGGACACTGCCATAATAGGCGCCGGCCATGACCCCGCCGCCGGCAGCGAGCGCCGAGCCCATGAAAAAGGTCAAGGCGATCACCCGGTCGACATCGATGCCCATCAGGCGGCTCGCCCCCATGTCGATGGACACGGCGCGCATCGCCTTGCCGTACATGGTGCGTGAGACAAAGGCCTGCATCCCGGCCATAAGAGCGATGGAGGCCGCCACCAGCACCATCTGCGTGTAGGTGATGTGAACGGTGGAAATGTCGACACCGGCAAAACCGAGGTCCGTGTTGAAGGCATAGTGTCGCCCGCCGGTCAGCGCGAGTGCCGTGCCGTTCAGCACCATCGACGCACCGAGCGCCGTGATCAGGATGGACAGGCGCGGCGCATTGCGCATCGGCCGATAGGCGAAGCGTTCGATGATAACGCCGAGCAAGCCGACAGCCAGCATCGACACAAGCAGGGCGCAGACCACGCCCAGCCAGCCATTGCCGACCCATATGCCGACGAAGGAAAACACGATGAGGCCGACGAAGGCGCCGTTCATGTAGATGTCGCCATGGGCGAAATTCAGGAGCTTGATGACGCCGAAGACCATGCTGTAGCCAAGCGCGATCAGGGCATAGAACGAGCCGACGATAAGACCGTTCACCAGTTGCTGAATAAGCAGGTCGAGCGTCATTGATGCTCCGGGGCAGAATTGAAAAAGTCTTGTCTGGGCGCAGCGTCGGCGCACCAGACAATCGGCGGTGACGCCGAGGCCGCCACAAGGCCTGCCTCGGCGTCAATCCTGTTAGCCTTTATTCGGCTACCCACTTGCCGCCCTTGGCGATCACCGGGCGGAAGTTCGAGGTCTGGAGCGTGTTCTTGTCGGTGAACTTGATTTCACCGGCAAGGCCCTTGAAGTCGCTCGCCTTGAGCGCCTCGATGATTGCCTTCTGATCCGCCGACTTGGCCCGCGTGATCGCATCGGCGATCAGGCCGCCCACATCATAGGAGAGCGCCGCATAGGCGCCGGCGTCGCGGCCATAGGTTTCCTTGTACTTGGCCTTGAAGTCGGCGGCGCCGGACAAGAGGTCGACGGTGGGCGGAGACAACAGATACACGCCCTCACCGGCCGAGCCGGCGATTTCCAGATATTCCGGCGAATTGTTGCCGTCGCCCAGCACAACGCCGCCCTGGAAACCGGCCTGCCGAAGCTGCTTGGTGAGCAGGGCGCCACCGGCATGATATGCGGTCCAGAAGACAGCGTCGGCGCCGCTCGATTTGATCTTGGTGACGACCGCCGAATAGTCCTGCTCGCCGGCCGTGGTGGTCTCCTTGGCGGCAATTTCGCCGCCTGCGCTCTTGAAGGCTTCGGCGGTCAGCTTGGCCAGGTCGGACGAATAGGCATCGCCTTCGTCCACGACCGCGATCTTCTTGTAGCCGTTCTTCTTGAAGAGCTCGACGGCTGTCGTCGCCTGCATGTCACCGGTTGAATTGGCTAGGAAGGCATTGCCCTGATTGGCGGCGACCAGCTTGGTCGAGTTCGCTCCGATGATGACGAACGGAATGCCGGCGTCACCATAGATCTTCAATGTCGGCAAGACGGCGCCCGAGCAGTAGCCGCCGACGATGGCGGTCACGCCTTCCGAGACAAGCTTGCTGCCTGCGGTCACCGCCTGCTGCGGATCGCAGGCGTCGTCGGCGGTAGTGGTGATGATCTTGTCGCCGTTGACGCCGCCTTTGGCGTTGACGGCATCGATCGCCATCTTCACGGCGTTCTCCATATCCTGCCCCTCACTGGCCAGTTGGCCAGTCATGGGGGCCACAATGCCGATCTTGATGTCGGCAGCCGCGGCCATCGTGGTCATAGCCAGCCCGGCAAGGGCGGTGGCACAAGCAAGCCTCTTGGCAAGCCTCTTGAAGGAAACAACCATTAATTCTCTCCATTTCCCCTGTTGGCGCATCCAGGCGGCGTGCCCGAAATGCATTGTTTCGCCCCTCGGTTAGCTGCGGAGCGGTTATGTTGAGCAAGATCGCTAGCCGGCCACGCGATTTGTCACCCGCAGGCTCCTGATCCGCCGATCAGTGACTGCCGCCGGCAGCCCGGGCATAGGCTCCCTGGTAGCGGTTCTCCCGGATGCTCTGCATGATCTCGGCCTCACGCGCTTCTTGCGCCCTGACGGCGGCCAGCAAAGCCGCGGCATCTTCGATTGGAAATGCCACGACGCCATCCTCGTCACCCACGACGATGTCGCCCGGACCGACGACCATGCCGCCTATGCAGACGGGAACATTTATGGCTCCCGGACCATCCTTGTAAGGTCCGAGATGGATGGCCGACCGCGCGAAACATGGGAACGGATTGCGGCCGATGGCGCCGGCATCGCGAATGGCGCCGTCGATGACAATGCCTGCGGCGCCGCGCGAAGCCGCGACACTAGTCATGATTTCGCCGACCAGCGCGCGTCCCTCATAGCCACCGCCGTCGACGACAATGACATCGCCGGGCTGCAACAGATCGAGCGCACGATGGATGAACTGGTTGTCGCCGGGGCGGGTCCTGACCGTCAGCGCCCTCCCCGCCATGACGCCGCTCACCCGATGAAACGGACGCAACCCAAGAGCCCCGGGGACACGAGCGAGATTGTCGCTGATCAACGGCGTCGCAAGGGCGCGGAACGCGTCGATCAGTTCGCTTTCCTGAGATCCATCCGCCATCGCCTACACTCCTCCTCGTCGGCACTTTATGAATATAGTATCCAATCACACTTAATTCGGTGGAGTCAACCAACCTTGCGATGGTCGGCAGAAAAAAGCGAAAGCGGCTCAGGAATGGCACACTGCTCCAGAACCGACCTGATAGATCCACGTATCCGGGGCTTGCAATGGCGGCAAAGTTCAAGATAGATTGGATAACATATCCATAAACGCCATGATTGTAAAAAGGGAATTGGCTGTGAAGCATGCAGGAAAAGTCGTGATCGTCACCGGGGCGGCACAAGGGCTGGGCCTTGCCTGCGCCGAGCGCTTTCATGCCGATGGCGCCAAGGTGGTGCTCGTCGACGTACAGGCCGATCGCGGGCGCGAGCATGCCGAACGTCTGGGCGAGCGTGCCGCCTGGCTATCGGCGGATCTCTCCGAATGCACGCAGGAAATGGCAGCCGATATTGTTGCCAAGGCCACGGAGCGATTCGGCGGCGTCGACGTCCTCGTCAACAATGCCGGCATCATCCATCTGGACGATTTCGTCGACTTCCCCGAGGAAGCCTTCGACTTGGTTCAGCGCGTCAATCTCAAGGCGCCCTTCCTGCTCGGGCAGGCCGCGGCACGAGCCATGATCGCGCAGGGACGCGGCGGCTCGATCATCAACATGTCGTCGATCAACGCCATTCTGGCCATTCCCAATTCCGTCGCCTATGCCGTGTCCAAGGGTGGCATCAAGCAGCTGACGGCGGTGATGGCCGTCGGACTGATCCCGCATAACATCCGCGTCAACGCCATCGGCCCCGGCACCATCCTGACCGACATGGTCAAGAGCTCGGTCATGGCCAGCGAAGCGCAGCGCCAGACCATCCTGTCGCGCACGCCAAGCGGCCGCTGCGGCGAGCCTTCGGAGATCGCCAGCGTCGCTTCGTTCCTGGCCAGCGACGACGCTTCCTATATTGTCGGCCAGACCATCTATCCGGATGGCGGCCGCCTGATCCTGAACTATACGGTGCCGGTGAAGGACTGACCGCCCATGGTTGTCGGTACGCCCCACATCAGCCTTGCGGGATCAGGCGCGCTGCTGCTCGATGGCGTCCAGGGGGCTTTCAATGATGCCACGCAGGAGCTGGTCTGGGCGGTAGCGAATGCCGCGCTGCGCCTCGAGGGCGTGCGCGAGGCCGTTCCCGGCATGAACAACCTGCTGGTGGTATTTGACCCACTCGTTACGAACGCCCACAGCGTTGGCGGTCAGCTGATGTCGCTCTGGGTCTGCACCGACGCCGACGCGGTTGCAGGCACCCATCATACCATTCCCGTCAGCTATGGCGGAACTCGCGGCGAGGACCTCGCCGGCTGGGCCGCGCATTGCGGCCTGTCTGTCGACGAGAC
This sequence comes from Mesorhizobium sp. M7A.F.Ca.US.011.01.1.1, assembly GCF_003998295.1. Lineage (NCBI taxonomy): Bacteria > Pseudomonadati > Pseudomonadota > Alphaproteobacteria > Hyphomicrobiales > Phyllobacteriaceae > Mesorhizobium > Mesorhizobium sp. M7A.F.Ca.US.011.01.1.1. The sequence goes on along the minus strand of NZ_RZRT01000006.1, from coordinate 112,966 downwards.
CGTCAGCCGCCACGCGGCGGCCGCCTACACCGTCGCCGCGATCGGCGCCATGCCGGGCTTTCCCTATCTGGCCGGTCTCGACCCGCGGCTTGCCTGGGCAAGGCGCAGCACGCCTCGCCTCAAAGTCACTGAGGGCGCCGTCATCATTGGCGGCGTGCAGGCGGGTATCATGCCGATGACCGCGCCATCCGGATGGCACATAATCGGTCATACCGACGTGAAGCTGTTCAACGCCGAAACGGAATTGCCCGTGCTGCTCAGGCCTGGAGACAAGATCCGATTCGCAATCGCAGGGATCGAGGCATGATCGAGATCCTTACCACCGGCCTGCCGAACACGGTCCAGGATCTCGGCCGACCCGGTCATCTGGCGCTGGGGGTCAGCCATGGCGGCGCCATGGACAAGCAGGCACTGGCGATCGCCAATCTGATACTGGGCAATGATCCCTCGGCCGCCGGGATCGAGGTCGCGCTTCATCCGTTCCGGCTGCGCGTACATATCGACACCGCCGTCGCCGTCACCGGCGCGGATTGCGCCGTCAGCGTCGGCGATCGGCCCTGCCCTCCCTGGTGGGCCACGACGATCCGCGCCGGCGAGACCCTTGTCCTCGAAGCCCCGCGCATCGGCGCTCGTTCCTATATCGCCTTCGCCGGCGGGCTCGATCTGCCGCCCGTCATGGGGTCGCGCGCGACGGATGTGAAAGGCGGTTTCGGCGGGTTCGCTGGACGCGGCCTGTCGCGCGGTGACCGGCTTGCGCTCAACCCTGCGCAATGCCGCCTCCCCGCGGGCGGCATCGGCGCGGCGCTGGAGGAGCGACGAGGCGCGGCGGACGGCTTGGCCTCGGCAATCGAATTGCGGGTTCTGCCGGCCGCCGAGTTCGACGCCTTCACGCCGGAGGCCCAGGCGGCTTTCACCGGCAGCGAATGGAGCATCACCAACGACGCCAACCGTATGGGATATCGCCTTGCCGGGGCGACGCTTTCCCTCCTCTCGCCGCTGGAATTGCTGTCCCACGGCATCGTGCCGGGAACTGTTCAAGTCCCGCCGTCCGGCCAGCCGATCATCCAGCTTGCCGATGCCAACACCTGCGGCGGCTATCCGAAGATGGCCACGGTGATCGAAGCCGACCTCTGGCGGCTGGCGCAAGCGCCGGTCGGCGCGCGCCTGCGTTTCTCAGCAGTCTCGATCGAAGCGTCGACGGAAGCGCTTCGCGCGAACCGGCAGCAACGTCGCGACTTTATCGTCGCCCGCAACCTCATGGCCGGCGAGCAGAGGGCTCCATGAAAATTCGCCCCTTCACCATCGAGATTGCCCAGTCTGAAATCGATGATTTGAAGAAGCGCATCTCGATCTGGCGCGAGCCGGACCAGCTGCAGGCAATAGGCTGGGCGCAGGGAACGGAATACGAGGAACTGAGCCGGCTTATGCAGCACTGGCGTACCGGCTTCGACTGGCGCAAGCAGGAAGCCGCCTGGAACATCCATCCGCACTACCAGGCGGATATCGGCGGCGAAACCCTCCATTTCATCCATGCGCGCGCCGCTGTCGCGACCGGCAGAACGATCATACTCACCCATGGCTGGCCAGGCAGCGTCTTCGAATTTCATGAGCTGATCCCGCTTCTGACCGATCCGCTTTCGCATGGCGGAAGGCAGGAGGACGCCTTCAATGTCGTGGTCCCCTCGATTCCCGGCTATGGCTTTTCGAGCCGGCCGACCAGGCCTGGCCTCAACCTGTTCACCGTCGCCGATCTTTGGGCCGAGTTGATGAGCCGTCTCGGCTACAAGCGATATCTCGCCCAGGGAGGGGATTTGGGCGCTAGCGTGTCGACCTGCCTAGCGCATTTGCATCCCAACAGTCTCGCCGGGGTGCATCTCAATTTCATCCCCGGCTCATTCTCACCGCCCCACGATGCAAGCCCGGATGGCGACTTGACGTCGGAAGAACGCGCCTTCCTGGAACGGAAAGCCGGATGGGCGGATCTTCATGGCGCCTATGCTCATATTCAAGCGACGCGCCCGCAAACGCTTGCCTATGGGCTGACGGATTCGCCGGTCGGACTGGCGGCGTGGATGATCGAGAAGTTCCGCGACTGGAGCGATTGCGATGGCGATCTGGCCAACGCCGCTTTTTCGCGCGACGACATGCTCGCCAACATCTCGCTCTACTGGTTCACCCGGACCGTCGCTTCGTCGATGCGGCTTTATTGGGAAACGCGCGCCCGCCCGCTTGCATTCGCGCCCGGCACGGCGATCCACGTCCCGCTCGCAGTGGCTTTGTTCCCCAAAGAGCTGCCGATGCCGCCAAGGAGCTGGGTCGAGCGCGTCTTTCCGGACATCCGCCGGTGGACAGCGATGCCGCGCGGTGGTCATTTCGCAGCCCTCGAGCAGCCCGCTTTGCTTGCACAGGATATAAGAGCCTTTGCCGGCGGTCTGGATTTTTAAAGGCAGCGTTTGCGCGCAGCCAAACCCGAAGGCCAGAAATGAACAATACCGTCCTCACCATCGATGCCTTGCATGAGCGCGTCGATGCAATTTTCCGCAAGGCCGGACTGAACCCCATCCAGGCCAGCGCCATCACAAGGGTCATCGTCGCGGCGGAACGCGATGCCTGCAAGTCGCATGGTGTCTACCGGATCGAAGGCGCGCTGCGAACGATCAAGGCAGGGAAGGTAAACCCAGACGCGGTGCCCGAACTGTTGCCGCAAGACGCTCCCGCCATTGTGAAAGTGGATGCGAAGCACGGCTTCGCCAACCCGGCCTTCGAACTGGGCCTGCCGGTGCTGGTCGAGCGGGCACGCTCCTGCGGCATCGCCGCGCTCGCGATCAACGATGCCGTGCATTTTTCCGCCCTTTGGGTGGAGGTCGAAGCCTTGACCCAGGCAGGCCTTGCCGGCCTGGCCATGTGCCCGAGCTATGCCACAGTCGCTCCGACCGGCGGCAGCGGACCGTTGCTGGGCACCAATCCTTTTGCCTTTGGCTGGTCGCGAGAAGAGCAGCCTCCCTACGTTTTCGACTTCGCGACCTCGGTTGCCGCGCGCGGCGAGATCGAGCTCCACCGCCGGGCAGGCAAGAAGCTGCCGGAAGGCTGGGCCATGGATTCGGATGGCAGGCCAACGACCGATCCCGAAGCTGCCCTGGCGGGCGCCATGCTTCCCTTCGGCGGGCACAAAGGCTCCGCCATCGCGACGATGATCGAACTGCTCGCCGGGATCATGATCGGCGACCTGACCAGCCCCGAGGCGCTCGAGCTGCTTGGCACCACGACGCTTTATCCGTCGCACGGAGAGTTGGTCATCGCTTTCTCGCCGAAAGCCTTCGCCGCCGGCCGGCCCGGCAATCCGCTGGGCCGTGCTGAAGCGCTGTTCGAGGCGATCTTGGGCCAGGGTGCGCGCCTACCCTCGCAAAGGCGGTTCCTAGCCCGCGAGACCTCGGGGCGCGACGGTATCGTCCTCTCGCACCAGGAAATGGAACAACTTGATCGTTTTCTCGAACGGGGGCTCGACGCGGTCTGAATCGGTATCGCCAGGGCCAAGACCGATCACAGGAGGAGAAAAATGCGCTGGACGAAAACATTCACGGTCGTCGGCTGCCATGCCGAGGGCGAAGTCGGCAATGTGATCACCGGAGGCGTCAAGGACGTTCCGGGCAAGACCATGTTCGAAAAGAAGGAGTATCTCGAAGCGCATATGGACGACATTCGTGGGCTGCTCTTGTTCGAGCCGCGCGGTGCGCCCTACGTCAACGGCAACATCATCCTGCCGCCTTGCGATCCCTCGGCGGATCTCGGCTACGTCATAATTGAAAGCACGGAATACCCGCCCATGTCTGGCTCAAACACCATCTGCGTCGCCACAGTGGCGCTGGAAACGGGCATGGTGCCGATGAAGGAGCCTGAGACATTGCTGCGCATGGAAGCGCCGGCCGGCGTGATCGAGGTGCGCTGTCTCTGCGAGAACGGCAAGGTGAAGCAGGTGGAGTTCACCAATGTACCGGCTTTCGCGTTCCACCTCGACACACCAGTCGAAGTCGAGGGGCTCGGCACGATCACCGTCGACACCTCCTATGGCGGCATGACTTTCGCCCATGTGAACGCCCGCGCACTGGGCTTTTCCATAACACCCGACGAGGCCCACCAGATGTCGCTGATGGGCCAACGCATCAAGAAGGCGGTCAACGAGCAGCTCAAGGTCGTGCATCCGGAGAACCCGAAGATCCGCGACGTGTCCAACGTGATTTTCGAAGGTCCGATCGAGCGCATCGACGGGCGCGTGGATAGCATCAACGGCACGGTGTGCCTGCATGGCAGGCTCGACCGCTCGCCGACCGGCACCGGCACCACCGGGCGGCTTGCGGTGATGTCGGCAAAGGGGCAGATCGCCAAGGGCGAGCTGTTCCGCAACAGGTCCATCATCGGGACCCATTTCGATTCCCGCGTGATCGCCAATGCGCGTGTTGGCGATCGCGACGCTGTCGTGGTCACCATCGCCGGACAGGCCTGGATTACCAGCATCGGCCAATATGGCCTCGACCCGACAGATCCCTATCCGCGCGGACATCGCCTCAGCGATGTCTGGTTCTGAAACGGACCCGGCCGTGCTCAGGCCGCGAACGCTCTGACCCTGACGCCGCTCGCCTCCAGCCGTCGCCGGACGCGCGCGGCGATGGCGACGGCTGCCGGCGTGTCACTGTGGACGCAGATCGAATCGATCGGCGTCTGCAGCATCTGTCCGGAAAGCGTCTCGATGGCGCCTTGCTTGACCATCCGCACGACCCGTTCCGCCGCCTTCTCGGCGTCATGGATGACAGCGCCTTCCAGCTTGCGCGAGACAAGAAAGCCTTCCTCCGTATAGGCGCGGTCGGCAAAGATTTCGGACCTGACCGTCAGACCCGCGTCGCGCGCGATCCTGTCCTGGAAGCCGAGCGCAATGGCCAGGCAGATCAGGCCGGGATCGACGGCCTTGACCGCGCGCGTCACCGCTTCGGCGACGCCACGATCGGTCTGGGTAAGATTGCCTAGCGCGCCATGCGCCTTCACGTAGCGGATCGGATGGCCGGCATAGGTGGAAAGCGCCTGCGCTGCGCCGATCTGATAAGCGACCAGCCTTTCGATCTCATCCATGGAATGCGGAATGATGCGGCGTCCGAACCCCCACAGATCGGCGAAGCTCGGATGCGCGCCAACGGCAACGCCCTTGTCGCGCGCCATCGAGAACGTGGCCGCCATGATCTCGGGGTCGCCGGCATGAAAGCCGCAGGCCACATTGGCGGAACTGACGATGTCGAGGATCGCCGCATCGTCGCCGAGCCTGTAGGCTCCAAAACCCTCGCCCATGTCGGAATTGATATCGACCTGCAATCCTTTGGCCGCCATGGCGCTTTCCTCAGTGGTTCGAACCATCGCCTTTGCCTTCACACCAGCTCGTAGAGTGGCGTGCCGTAACCGACGACCGCTCCGTCCTCGGCCAGCGCAGTGCCCAGCACGCCGTCGGCAGGCGCCACGACTGCTTTCAGGCATGGGCCAATTTGCAGGACGCCGACCGTCTCACCCTTGCGGACCGCCTGGCCAAGTCCGACCACCGGGTGGCCGGTCGTTGGATGATCGAGACGGAACACGCCGACGCCGGGCGCGCGCACGCCCTTAAAGACCGTTTCGGCCTTCGGGGCTTCGGCCGGGTTCGAGGCAACAACGGATTGCATGTGCAGGCGCAACGAAAAGCCGGCGTCCGACAGTTCTATCTCGCCCATGCCGGCGCTTGCGCACCAGGCGGCCAGCCTTTCGATCTCCTCAATCGTCATCGCCGCCTCGTCCCTGGAGCAGACCGCCTTCAATGAGACGTTCAAGATGATGGATATCGAAGCCGCCGGCAGCAAAGCCGGGCTCCTCCATCAGGAGGCCGTGGAGCGGCGCGTTGGTGGCGATGCCGACAGCTTCCATCTCAGCCAGCGCGCCGCTCATGCGCCGGATCGCCTCGGCCCGCGTCGCGCCATGCGCCAGCAGCTTCGCCACCAGGGAATCGTAGTGCGGCGGCACGGTGTAGCCGGAGTAGAGATGCGATTCGACGCGGATTCCCGGGCCGCCGGGCGGCGTCCAGCGCTCGACCCGGCCCGGATGCGGGCGAAAGCTATATGGATCTTCAGCGTTGATGCGGCATTCGACAGCGTGGCCCTGGATGCGGATGTCTTGCTGGCTGAACGACAGGGGTTCGCCCCGGGCGATGCGGATCTGCTCGCGCACGATATCGACGCCGGTGACGAGTTCGGTGACGGGATGCTCCACCTGCACGCGGGTGTTCATCTCGATGAAAGAGAAGCGCCCGTCCTCGTAGAGGAACTCGAACGTGCCCGCGCCGGTATAGCCGATGGTCAGGCATGCGCGGGCACACAGCTCGCCGATTTCGGCAATCGCCTCGCGGGCGATCCCCGGCGCCGGCGCCTCCTCGATGATCTTCTGGTGGCGGCGCTGCATGGAGCAATCCCGCTCGCCTAACCACACCGCCTTGCCATGCTTGTCCGCCAGAATCTGGATCTCGATATGGCGCGGGTGCTCGAGAAATTTCTCCAGATAGACTTGCGGGTTGCCGAAGGCCCGGTCCGCCTCTTTCACCGCCATTGAAACGGCTTCCATCAGGGCGTGCTGCTCGCGCACGATGCGCATGCCGCGCCCGCCGCCGCCGCCCGCCGCCTTGACGATGACCGGATAGCCGATGGCCTCGGCAATGGCGCGCACTGCCTGCTCGTCCTGCGGCAGCGCCCCCTCCGACCCTGCAACGCAGGGAACGCCGGCAGCGATCATCGTGTGCTTGGCGGAGACCTTGTCGCCCATGGTGCGGATCGCCGCGGCCGACGGCCCGATGAAGGCGAGGCCGGCATTTTCGACGGCCTCGGCGAAGGCGGCGTTTTCCGAGAGGAAACCATAGCCCGGATGGATCGCGCCCGCGCCGGTGAGTTGCGCGGCCGCGATGATCTCGGCGATATTGAGATAGCTCTCCGTCGCGGCAACCGGCCCGATGCAGATCGCCCTGTCCGCCAGCGCGACATGGCGAAGGCTCGCATCGGCTTCCGAGTGCGCCGCCACCGTCTTCAATCCGAGATCGCGGCAGGCGCGCAGGATGCGCAGCGCGATTTCACCGCGGTTGGCGATAAGGACGGTGTCGAACATCGCCGCTAGCCCAAATCTTGGAGAACGAACAGCACATCGCCGGACTGCACGGCGGCATGGTCGTCGAACGCGATCTGGACGATCCGCCCAGCGCGATCGGATTCCACGACATTGAACGTCTTCATGGCTTCGAGGACACCAACCTTCTGCCCTTCCACGACCACATCGCCAACCGAAGCGAGCGGCGGTTCGCCTTCGGTGCCGGAACGGTAGAACACGCCGGTCAGCGGCGCGCGGATCGAATGCCGCGCGATGGGCGGAGCTGTCGAAGCCGGATTTGTGAAGACGGCAGGGCCGGCGGCTGACCCCGACTGCTGCGAAGGCTGCGACGCGGATTGCGCCAGCACCCCCTGCCTGGACATGCGGATACGAACGCCATCGCGCTCGATCTCCAACTCGGCAATGGGCGAACGCGAGACAAATTCGATCAGCTTCTGGACGAAGTCGAGATCCATCGCCGGCCCTATCGCAGCGCTTCGACAGCCTCGGCGATACGCCCGATCGCTTTTTCGATCAGGTCCATCGACGTGGCTATGGAAATGCGGAAATGCGGCGACAGGCCGTAGGCAGAGCCCTGCACCACCGCGACCCGCGCCTGATCGAGCAGGTAAAGCGAGAAGTCGTCGTCGCTGCCGATAGGAGTGCCGTCCGGGCGGCGACGGCCGATCAGGGCCGAGCAATTGGGATAGAGATAAAAGGCGCCCTCGGGCGTCTGGCAGGTAAGGCCGGGAATCTTGCGCAGCAGCTCCAGAGCGCGGTCGCGCCGCGCTTGGAATTCGAGTGCCCGCGGGCGAAGAAAGTCCTGGGCACCTTCCAGTGCGGCGATGGTCGCGGCCTGCGAGATGGATGACGGGTTCGACGTGCTTTGGCTCTGCACGGTCGCCATGGCGCGGATCAGCGGTTCCGGCCCGCCGGCATAGCCGATCCGCCAGCCGGTCATGGCATAGGCCTTCGACACCCCGTTCACTGTCAGCGTACGGTCCTTCAGCCTCGGCTCGACGCCGGCGATGGTATGGAACGTACGTCCATCGAACAGGATATGCTCGTAGATGTCGTCGGTCAGAACGTGCACATGCGGGTGATCGAGCAACACCCCCGCCAGCCCCGCAAGTTCGTCGCGGCTGTAGACGGCGCCTGTCGGGTTGGAAGGCGTGTTGAGCAGCAGCCATTTGGTGCGCCCGGTGATCGCGGCTCGCAGGGCTTGCGGTGTCAGTTTGAAGCCCTGCGCCTCCGTGCAGGGAACGACCACGGGCTTGCCTTCACCGAGTAGGACGATGTCGGTGTAGGAAACCCAATAGGGCGCTGGGACAATCACCTCGTCACCCGGCGCCAGCGTTGCCAGCATGGCGTTGTAGATGATCTGCTTTGCGCCACCCGCGACGCTGATTTGCGAAGGCTTGTAGTCGAGGCCGTTCTCGCGCCTGAATTTCCCGGCCACCGCCTTCTTCAGCGCGGCGGTGCCGTCGACCGCCGTATAGCGCGTTTCACCCCTGCGCATCGCCTCGTAGGCTGCCTCGACAATGTGCGGAGGCGTTGGAAAATCCGGCTCGCCGGCGCTCAGGCTGATGACGTCGATGCCGGCCGAGCGCATTTCGATTGCCCGCGCGGTGACCGCCATGCTGGGACTTGGCTTGATGACGTCGAGACGGGGAGCGATGAGGCCCACGGGAAATCCTCGGCATGGCTGCCGCGACGTTGCCGGGCAGGTGATATCTGTTACAAATTGGATAATGTATTCTGTTTTTCACGTCAAACCTCTTTTTCTGCATCGAAGACCGGGTTATGTCTCGTTTTGGAGGTGGACCGATAGAGGAAGATATCCAATCCTTGTCGCCACGGATGATATTTGAGATAGGGAACACGATTGGTATGGGCACAAACTATGATGTGGTGATCGTCGGCGGCGGCGTTGTCGGCAGCTCGATCGCCTATTTCCTGTCGGCCAATCCGGATTTCGATGGCAGTATCGCGGTGGTCGAACGGGATCCCTACTACACGGCCTCCTCGTCTTCCTTGTCGACCAGCGCCATCCGCCAGCAGTTCGGCACGGCGCCGAACATCGCCATGTCGAAGTTCAGCATCGACTTCCTGCGCAAGGTAAAGACGCGGCTTGCCATCGGCGACGAGTTGGCCGACATCGGCCTGCATGAGCCCGGTTACCTCGTGCTGGCGACACCCGAGCGCGCAGACGCGCAACGTGCCAAGAACCGCGTTCAGCGCGGCATGGGCGTCGACGCCGAACTGATCGAGCAGGTCGATCTGGCACGACGCTTCCCGTGGCTCAACACGGACGATCTCGCCCTTGGCTCGCTCGGCCTTGGCAGCGAAGGCTGGTTCGACGGCCCCGGCCTGATGCAGGCATTCCGCCGCAAAGCGCGCACGCAGGGCGTGAACTATCTTGCCGCGACGGTGACCGGACTGACCATGGCGTCTCCCCAAAAGGTCGGCGAAGTGGTGCTTGACAATGGCGACCGGCTTGCCGCCGGCACGGTGATCAACGCGGCCGGACCATGGAGCGCGGGCATTGCCAGGATGGCCGGCGCCGAGCTGCCGGTTGTCCCGAGCAAGCGCTGCGTCTTCGTCTTCGAAACGCCGGCAAGGATCGAAAACTGCCCCTTCGTCTTCGACACGAGCGGCTTCTGGCTGCGGCCGGAAGGTCAGCTCTTCCTGTGCGGTATTCCGCCGGTGCGCGAGAACGAGCCGGACGATTTTGGCCTAGATGTGGATTACGACCTGTTCGACGAGTTGATCTGGCCGGCGCTCGCCCATCGCGTGCCCGGCTTCGAACAATTGCGCATGCTGCGCGCCTGGGCGGGGCTCTACGAATACAACACCTTCGACCACAGCGGCATCATCGGCCGGCATCCCGAGGTGTCGAACTTTGTCCTGGCCACCGGCTTCAGCGGCCACGGCATGATGCATGCAGCGGCGACCGGGTCGGGCGTCAGTGATCTCATTGCCTATGGCGAGTACCGCTCTGTCGACCTGTCGGCCTTCCGCTACGAACGGATCGCTGGCAATCAGCCTATCGAGGAACATGTCTACTGAAGCGAAACGGGCGACATGGCATCGCAGTGACAACGGTGCTATGCGTCCACTTCTTCAATCAAAACGGCGCCAGTCAACAAACACGGCCGCCGCCTCAGGCTGATTCATGCTCGTACAGAAGAAAACCATCTCGACCCAGGTCGCCGATGCCATCAGGCAGAAGATCCTGATCGGCGAATACGAGGCCAACTTCCAGCTGCGGCAGGAGCATCTGGCCACCGAGTTCGGCGTCAGCCGAATTCCGGTGCGAGAGGCGCTGCATCAGCTTCATTCGGAAGGCTTCGTCACGCTGGTTTCCCACAAGGGCGCCGTCGTCACCTCCATTTCCCTGGACGAGATCCTCGAGCTCTACGAATTGCGAGCCCGGATCGAAACATGGCTGCTGGCCCTGGCCATTCCAAGGATGACGGAGGCAGACCTCGCGCTGGCCCGGGAGCGTGCAAAGCAGCACCAGGAGCAGGGCAAGACCGGCGAGTACTCGAACCAGCTCAACTGGAACTTCCACGCCGCGCTCTACGCACCGTCCGGCCGCAAGGCGACGATCGAACTGGTCGGGCGCATCTACCAGCAGCTGGAACGCTACACGCGCATGATGGTGACGCTCACCGAGATTCAGGCCCAGTCCGACCGCGACCACTGGCAGCTCATCGACCTGTGCGAAGCCAAGGATACGCTGCGCGCCGTCGGCCTTTTGGAAATGCATATCATCACCAGCGGCAAATTCCTGGTCGACCGGCTTCAGGAATTGCGGGGCAGCTGATCCGTCGCCCCGTCTCCTCGTTCAGCCCCAATCCTTAGCGCGAAGATCATTTGCCGGGCAGATTGGTTGCGCGGGTCAGCAGGATCACGCCTGCCTTGTCAGCTGTGTCGTAGTAGGTGAAGCCGGTGCGGTTTTCCCGGCGCCCGCGCATCAGCACGGCAAGTCCGTCGGTTTTCGCCTTGGTTTCGGCTGCGTCCGCATCACGAACCTCGAAGCCGATATGGAAGACGCCTGCACCCTTGCTGTCGAGATGAATGCGCTGCGGTGAAGGATCGCCGTTCGGCTGGCAAAGTTGCAGCTGAACGTTCGGCAGGTTGCAGATCCGGTATTGCATCGCCTTGAAACCCTCAGGGCTTGGGACCTGCAGTTCTTCGTATTCGGCCAGCGGCGGATAGGACTCCCATGGCCCGATGCCGATGGAATCATAATAGGCCTGCGCCTTGTCGATATCGTGCACGACGATGCAGATGTGATGCAGCTTGTCGAAATTACCCATATGCTCACTCCTTGATCGGGACCGTATAGTTCAGCACCCGGCGCCCTCCGTCGGGGTAGATCGTCTCGCCGGTGATGTAGGAAGCGTCGTCGCTGGCCAGGAACGCCACGACCGAGGCGATCTCGGCTGCCGTGCCGAGGCGCCCGAGCGGTGTGCGCGAAAGAACCGCCCGTCGCATTTCTTCCGAATCGATGAATGTCCCGTCCATCACCATGTCCGTGGCGATGGTGCCCGGGCCGACACCGACCACGCGGATGCCATGGGGAGCGAAGGCGACGGCTGCGGTGCTGGTGACCTGGTTCATGCCCCCCTTGGAGATCGCGTAGGTGGCGACGCGTGGGTTGGCGAGGCCCGAATTGATCGACGACATGTTGATGATGACGCCACCACCACCCTGCGCGATCATCTGGCGGGCTGCGGCCTGGGTGCCCATGAACGCGCCCTTCAGATTGACGGCGAGAACCCTGTCATAGTCCGCCTCGCTGATGTCGAGAAAGTCCTGGACCGGAGCGATGCCGGCATTGTTGACCATGATGTCGACCCGGCCGAACTTCGCCACCGCCGCGGCAACCAGCGCATCGATCTGGTCCTTCTTGCTGACATCCGTAACGACTGCCAGGACGCTGTCGGTGGTGCCGATTTCAGCGGCACATTTTTTTAGCTCCACGGCATCGATGTCGCCGAGCACGAGCTTCGCGCCTTCCGCCCAAAAGCGTTCCGCGCAAGCGCGTCCGATGCCGCGCGCCGCGCCTGTGACAACCGCCACCTTGCCTGCCTGTCTCATGTCCAATCCTTCGATCATTTGTAAGTCGGCCACCGTCTCAGGGAGCATGGGCCGAGGCTAGGGATGGGGATTCTCCCACCGAAGCCTAGCCTAGCGGATAACGAAGGGATTGGCGGTCTTGCCTGCGGTGTCTATCCACACCGTCTTGGTCTGCAGATAGGAATTGATGGCGTCCTGCCCGCTTTCGCGCCCGATACCGCTCCTCTTGTAGCCGCCGAAGGGCGCCATGTAGGAGACGGCACGGTATGAATTGATCCAGGCCATCCCCGCTTCCATCGCGGCCGCGCCGCGCAGCGCCCTGCCCATGTCGCTGGTCCATATTCCCGCCGCCAGCCCATAGGGGCTGTCATTGGCAATGGCGAAAGCCTCGTCCTCGTCGTCGAACGGAATGACCGACAGGATCGGTCCGAACACCTCTTCGCGCGCGATCCGCATGGTGTTGTTGACGCCGGTGAAGATGGTGGGCTCGACGAACCAGCCCTCGGCCAATTCACCCGAGGCCGGCTTGCCGCCGCCCAGCACGCAAAGCGCACCCTCGCGGCGCGCGATGCCGAGATAGGACAGCACCTTCTCGCGCTGGGCTTGCGTGGTGATCGGCCCAACCTGCGTCTCTTGCAGCGCCGGATTGCCCAATCGAGCGCTGGCCGCCAGCGTTATGACGCCTTCCACGAACCGGTCGTGGATTTTGCGATGCACCAGCAGCCGCGAACCCGCGATGCAGGTCTGGCCGCTGGCCGCGAAGATGCCTGAGATCGCGCCGTTGACCGCGCTCTCGATATCGGCGTCGTCGAAGACGATGTTGGCCGATTTGCCGCCGAGCTCCAGCGTGACGACTTTTAGCTGTTCGGCAGCCGCCCGATAGACCGCGATCCCGCCAGGCTCACCACCGGTGAAGGCGATCTTGGCGACGTCGGGATGAGAGACGAGTGGCGCGCCGACATCAAGCGGCATGCCGGTAACGGTGTTGACCACGCCGGGCGGGAAGCCTGCCCGCGCAAACAGTTTCACGAACTCCAGCGTCGAGGCCGAGGCGTGTTCCGACGGTTTGATGACGACAGTGTTGCCTGCCGCCAGCAGCGGCGCGAGCTTCCATGTCAGGAGTAAAAGCGGCGAATTCCAGGGCACGATCGCTGCAATGACACCCAGCGGCTCGTGGCGGGTGAAAGCGAACATGCCAGCCTTGTCAATCGGCAGCACCGACCCTTCGATCTTGTCGGCAAGACCGCCGAAATAGCGGAACCATTCCGGGATATAGCGCAGCTGTGCCGTCATTTCGGTGAGCAGCTTGCCATTGTCGCGCGTCTCGATGGCGGCAATACGATCCGCGTTCTCGGCGATCAGATCGGCCAGCCGCACGAGCAGCTTGCCCCGCGCGGTGGGCGTGATGCCGGCCCATTCCTTCGACCGGAAAGCCGCCTTGGCGGACGCCACGGCGGCGTCCACCTCGGCCTGTCCACCGCGCGGGATCAGCGCCCAGGGTCTGCCGGTAAAAGGATCATGGCTCTCGAATGTATCGGCGCTCGACTGGAGTCGACCACCGACCGTGTTCTGGAAGCTGACCAGCGGCATATTGGACCTCAACAAGTGGCGAAGCCCAGATGGGCGCGAAAGCGGTTCTTGACCTCGACCGCGTCGCGCGGCGGCAGCGAGCGCGGCAAGTTCTCTGCAGTGATTTTCAGCACGAAAAGGCGTGGCCCCTCGGCTGGACGACGCAGCTCTTCACAGAGCGTGTCGACCTCCTCTAGTGAGCGCAACTCGGCGGTTTTCGAAAAACCGCAGGCGGCGGCGACTTTATCTAAACCAATGCCCTTGCCGGTATGGCTCGACTGCATGCCGGTCTCGCCGAAATGCTGGTTGTCGAGCACGATCAGGTCGAGATTTTTCGGCCGCGCCACCGCGATCGTCGCCAGCGAGCCGAACGCCATGAGCTGTTCGCCATCTCCGGTGATCACCATGACCCGCTTCTGCGGCTGGGCCTGGGCAAGCCCGAGGCCGATCAGCGCAGCACCGCCCATGGCGCCCCACAGATAATAGTTGTCGTTGCGGTCACCGGCAGCATGCACGTCGTAGCTCGGCGAGCCGAGACCGGTCACGACCAATGCGCCGTCGCGGGCGTCGAGCAGCTTCTTCACCGCAACCCGGCGGTCCATCGTCGGTAAATTCATGTCGCTCACCACTTCTTCTTGCCGAGCAGCCGCTGTCCGATCAGCACGGCAATCTGCTGGTCGGCGTCGAAAGCCATCAAGGCTGCTTGCGCCACCGTCTCCACCAGGTCGGGACCGGTCTCGGCGCGCAGCACCCTGAGGCCGATCGCCTTCAGCGAGGCCTCGGTCGCCTGTCCCATCGGCACCTGCCACGGGTTGAACTCGGCCCATTCGCCCCGCATCGTCACCAGGACGAGCAAGGGGAAGCGCGCCTGCACGGGAAGCGACAGCATGTTGATGCAATTACCGACACCGGAGGATTGCATGAGCACGACGCTCCGCTTGCCACCGAGCCAGGAGCCTGCTGCGATGGCGATGCCCTCCTCCTCCGTCGTCAGCACATTGGTGACGACTTCGGGATCCTCACTGAAAAGGCGGATCAATGTGGTATGACCGGCATCCGGCACATAGGACATGTGGCTGATGCCGGCAGCCTTGAGCACCTCATAGACCTGATCCGGCCACTGCCTTTCAGACACGGTCGGAGCGGCGGCAGGCGCTGCTGCTTGCGGAGGTTTTGCTTGTATGCTCGCCGTCACCTTGCATCTCCGAGATATTGGACTGGCATCAGACTAGCGCGCTTGACCGATGCAATCTTCGGCTCTTTCTGGTGATCAGATATAATGGTATTCGATAGCTCATGGAATTATCGCAGCTACGCACCCTCATCCACGTCGCCGAACTCGGCAGCCTCAGCAAGGCCGCCGACCGGCTGCACATTGCGCAGCCGGCGCTCAGCCGGCAGGTGCGCATGCTGGAGGAGGAATTGGGCTTTGCCCTTTTCCTGCGCCATGGACGCGGCATGGTGCTGTCCGAGCAAGGCAAGGAGGTGCTGACACACGCCATGCGCGTGATGGCCGAGATCGACGAGATCCGCGCTACAGCCACGCCCGCCGACGCACCGCTGATCGGCGAAGTCGCCATCGGCCTGCCACCCACCGTTGCAGACATTATTTCGATGCCGCTGGCTGCCGCCTTCGGCAAGGCCCACCCCAAGGCCAAGCTCAGGCTTGTCAGCGCCTACACAGGCTATCTGCTGGACTGGCTGCACCGAGGCGAAGTGGACGTCGCGGTGCTCTACGACCCGCGCATGGCACGTTCGCTGCGCTCGCGCCCGCTGCTTCTGGAAAACCTCTTCCTGATCGGACCGCCAGATGCGGGTTTTTCAACCGTGCGCGCCGTATCGTTCGCCTCGCTCGCCGGCAAGCGCCTGCTGCTGCCCAGCATCAAGCATGGGCTGCGCATCATCGTCGAACGCTGCGCCACGGATGCCGGCATCACGCTCGATGTCGGCATCGAAGCGGACTCGTATTCGGCGCTGAAGGACCTGGTACGCAACGGCCATGGCTGGACGATCCTGCCGCTCGCCCCCATCCATGCCGACGTGGCTGCGGGGCTGCTCACCGCCGCGCCGCTGATCGACCCGGTGCCGGTGCGCCGCCTGGTCCTTGCATACCCGGCAGACCGGCCTGCGTCGCGGCTGGCGCGGTTTGCCGGACAAGCGATAGAGGACATCGCCAAGGATCTTGTCGGGCGGGCCGTCTGGGTCGGCCAGCTTCTCGGCCCTCCACCATAAGCATTCGAATTCCGTTATATCTGCTCACGTCCGCTCTGCATTGCTGACAGGACATGGAGGCGCGATAGTGAGGCCCGCAGCAAGACGAAACCCGGACAAACCTCATGGAAGCCTATCAGGACATTCGCGATGCCGTCGTCAGGCTGTGCGCGCGCTTTCCCGGAGAATACTGGCGCGCACTCGATAGGGAAATGACCTATCCCGGTGACTTCGTCGCAGCGCTGACGCAGGCCGGTTGGCTCTCGATCCTGATCCCGGAGGCGTATGATGGCTCGGGCCTGCCGCTTTCGGCCGCCGCTGCCGTGCTGGAGGAAATCCAGCGCGCCGGCTGCAATGGCGGCGCCTGCCATGCCCAGATGTACACGATGGGCACGCTTGTTCGCCACGGCTCGGAAGCGCAGAAGCAGCGATACCTGCCGAAGATCGCCGCGGGAGAATTGCGTCTGCAGGCCTTCGGCGTCACGGAACCGAGCAGCGGCACTGACACCGGCGCGCTCAAGACCACTGCTCGCCTCGACGGCGATCATTTCGTGGTCAAGGGCCAGAAGATCTGGACCAGCCGCGCCGAGCATTCGGATTTGATGCTGCTGCTGGCGCGGACCACACCACTCAAGGATGGCATGAAGAAGACCGACGGCCTCTCCGTCCTCATCGTCGACATGCGCGAAGCCGTTGGCAACGGCCTCACCATCCGGCCGATCCCCACCATGATGAACCATGCCACCACCGAAGTTTTTTTCGACGATCTGCGCGTGCCGGCCGAAAACCTGATCGGCGAAGAGGGAAAGGGATTCCGCTACATCCTCTCGGGAATGAACGCCGAGCGTATCCTGATTGCCGCCGAATGCGTCGGCGATGCGAAATGGTTCATCGAAAAGGCAAGCACCTACGCCAGGGAAAGGCATGTGTTTGGCCGGGCGATCGGCCAGAACCAGGGCATCCAGTTTCCGATCGCAAGGGCCTACGCCAACATGCGGGCAGCCGAATTGATGGTGCGCGAGGCGCTGAACCTCTACGAGGCCGGCAAGAACCCCGGCGCCGAAGCGAACATGGCCAAGATGCTGGCGGCCGACGCCTCGAACGAAGCCGCCAATGTCTGCATCCAGACTTATGGCGGGTTCGGTTTCGCTGAAGAATACGATGTCGAGCGCAAGTTCCGCGAGACGCGTCTCTATCAGGTCGCGCCGATCTCGACCAACCTCATCCTGTCATACCTTTCCGAGCACGTGCTTGGACTGCCGCGTTCCTACTAGGAGTCGTCCGTGAACGTCCTCATCGTCTATGCACACCCGGAAGCAAAATCCTTCAACGGCGCCATGAAGGATCTGGCTGTGGAAACCTTGACCCGCGCAGGCCACGATGTGGTCGTCAGCGACCTCTATGCGATGGGCTTCAATCCTGTCGCAGGGCCGGGCGACGTATCGGGCGAGCGTAACGATCCGGACTTCTTCAGCCTGCCGCGCGAACAGACCGCCGCCTACGAGGCCGGCGCACTCTCGGCCGACATAAACGCCGAGGTCGACAAGCTGAAGCGGGCGGATTTCGTGCTGTTCCAGTTCCCGGTCTGGTGGTTCGGAATGCCTGCAATGCTCAAGGGCTGGGCCGATCGCGTCTTCGCGCGCGGTTTCGCCTATCTGCCGGGCCGCAAATACGACACCGGCATGTTCAGGGGAAAGCTCGCCATGGTGGCCGCCACCACGGGCACGTCGGCCGACACCTACGCGCCCGATGGCATCGACGGCGACATCCTCACGGTGCTGTGGCCGATCCACAATGGTCTGCTGCGCTATTCCGGCTTCGACGTGCTGCCGCCCTTCGTCGCCTATATGCCGGGCCGTGTCGGCGACGATGGCCGCAAGGCCTATCTGGAAGCCTATCGCAAGAGGCTCGAGGACATTGATGGCACGCCGCATCTGTTCTTCCACGCAGCCGAGGACTACGGCAAGAACGAGCGGCTGAAGCCTGGTGTGCTGGCGCGCTCGGGAGTGCAGCGCAATGTCTGACGGCGCCCGCCCACTGGAGGGCCTGTTTGTCGTTTCGATCGAGCAGGCCGTCGCCGCTCCGCTCTGCACGGTCCGCCTTGCCGATGCCGGCGCACGCGTCGTGAAGATCGAGCGCCCGGAAGGCGAAACCGCGCGTCACTACGATTCCGCAGTGGAGGGCATGTCGGCTTACTTCGTCTGGCTCAACCGCGGCAAGGAGAGCGCGGCGCTCGACCTGAAGACCGAGCACGACCTGGCTCTCCTGCGCCGGATGGTCGCGCGCGCCGACGTCCTCGTGCAGAATCTCGTGCCGGGCGCCATCGACAGGCTCGGCCTCTCGGCCGATACAATTGCGAAAGAGTTTCCTCGGCTGATAGCCATCAACATCGTCGGCTACGGGCAGGACACGCCCTACGCGGCCATGCGCGCCTACGACATGCTGGTGCAGGCCGAAAGCGGCATCTGCGCCGTTACCGGCACACCGGACACGCCGAGCAAGGTCGGGGTTTCCGCCGCCGACATCGCCACCGGCATGAATGCCCATGCAGCGATCCTCGAAGCCTTGTTGGCGCGCCAGAAGACTGGGCGCGGTCGCATTGTCGAGATTGCCATGTTCGACGCCATGGCCGATTGGATGACCGTGCCGCTGCTGCACTACGAATATGCGGGCCGTGAGACCCAGAGATATGGCCTGGCGCACGCTTCGATCTACCCCTATCGACCCTATGCCTGTCGGGATGGCAGCGTGGTCGTGTCCATCCAGCAGAACAATGAATGGAAGCGCTTCTGCACGCTCGTGCTGCAAAGGCAGGATCTGTTCGCCGACGAACGCTTCGCCACCAATACCTGGCGGGTTGCCAACCGCGCGGCGCTCGACGCCGTGATCGAACCGATCTTCGCGGCAATCGACTGCGACGAGGCCATAGACCGTCTCGACGAGGCGCAGATCGCCTGGGGCCGGGTGAGTGCAATGCGCGACCTGCCGCACCACAAGGCCCTCCGCCGGACGGAGGTGGCACTGCCGGACGGCAAGCGCATCGCAGTACCCATGCCTGCAGGGCGGCCGGAGGGATTTGCAACGGTTCCCAGCGTCCCCGCGCTTGGCGCCGATACGGACCGGATCCGGTCCGAATTCGCCCCCTGACGAGGAAACTCATGAGCCTGGACACAACCACACTGCAGAAATGGGTTGGACGCACGCACGAGGTCGAGGACGTTGTGACCCCGCGCCTGCTGGCCAGCTTTGGCGCCACGCTTGGGGACCACGCGGCGCAGACTGCCGAGGGCGCGGCCGCGCCCGGACTGCACTGGTGCCTGACACCCGACATTGCCGAAATGCGAGAACTCGGACCTGACGGGCACCCGGCCAAAGGCGGCTTCCTGCCGCCGGTGTCGCTTCCACGCCGCATGTGGGCTGCCAGCGATGTGCGTTTCATGGCGCCGATCCGCTCTGGCGACCGCATCCGCCGCAACTCGACATTGACCGCCATAGAGGAGAAACAGGGCCGCACCGGCCCGCTCACCTTCGTCACGGTCCGGCACGACATCGCCAACGATTCCGGTCCGATCATCGAGGAGGACCAGACCATCGTCTATCGCGGCGCCGAAGCCGCTGCTGCGCCCCCTGCCCCGCCGGCCAATTCGCCCCTGGCCGCATCGCACGAGCGCACGATCGACATCGATCCCGTGCTGCTCTTTCGATATTCCGCGCTGACGTTCAACGGGCACCGCATCCACTACGACGCGCCCTACGCCATGGGGGTCGAGCACTATCCCGGGCTCGTCATCCATGGCCCGCTGCAGGCGACGCTGCTGATGAATTTCGCCACCGCCATTGTGGGCACGTCGCCGCGCCGCTTCTCATTCCGCGGCGTCCATCCGGCGAGCGGCCCACAGCGCCTGCTTCTGAGCGCAACATCCCCAGGCCAGGACGGCATGGCTCTCGAGGCACGGTCGGCCGACGGCCATGTGACGGTGAAGGCCATGGCGCAATGGTGAACTTCGTCATGCCCGTCGTGCCGCTCTTCGTGCCGGGCTCGCGGCCGGAGCGCTTTGCCAAGGCCGACAGCAGCGGCGCGGATGCGGTCATTCTCGACCTCGAGGATGCCGTAGCCCCTTGCGACAAGGACCGCGCTCGCGAAGCGATTCTCGCCAATGCGGCCACGCTGAAATCCGCCGTTGTGGTCCGCATCAACGCCGCGGGAACACCCTGGCACGAAGCGGACATCGACGCCGTGCGGCGCCTCGACGGCGTCTCCATCATGCTGCCCAAGGCCGAACGTCCGGAGGACATTGCCGATATGGCCAAGCACATGGCACGCAGCGTTTCCGTCATCGCGCTGGTCGAGAGCGCCGTCGGCCTCGCCAACCTGCCAGACATATTGGCCACCTCTGGCGTCGTTGCCGTCGCCTTCGGCTCGGTCGACTTCTCGCTCGATCTCGGTTGCGCGCATGACCGGTTGATGCTGCTTGCGGCCCGCAACGAAATCGTCTGGCGTTCGCGCGCGGCTGGCCGGGCCGCGCCGATCGACGGCGTGACGACCGACCTGAGCAGTCCCGAAATCGCCGAGGATGACGCACGCCACGCCATGAAGATGGGCTTCGGAGGCAAGATGGCCATCCACCCGAGGCAGATCGAGCCGATTCGCAATGGCTTTCGCCCGAGCGAAAATGACATCACATGGGCACGCGACATCATTGGCGCGGCCTCATCAGGCGAAGCCAGCCAGGTGAACGGCGAGATGGTGGATCGGCCGGTCATCGAACGTGCAAGGCAGGTCCTGCGCCGGGCCACTTTGGTCTAAAGGGCATGCAGGGGAGGAGCAACGGATGAACCTGGACACCGCCGATTGGCCGACCGCCAGACTTTGCGCCTTCATCGCCGGACTCGACTTCGAGCAAATTCCGCCGCGCGTCGTTCATTTCGCGCAAGGACTGATGATCGACTGGCTCGGCTCGGCGCTGGCCGGCAAGGGCGCGCACCAGGTGGAGATGATCGACGGCTTTGCGCGTGCCATGGGGCCGGCGGACGGCCCAAGCACCATCATCCCGACGCGGCGGCGCACAAGCCCCTATTTCGCAGCGATGGTCAATGCGGCGGCCTCGCATATCGTGGAACAGGACGACGTTCACAACGGCTCGGTCTTTCACCCGGCTGCGGTGATCTTTCCGGCCGTTTTGGCGGTTGCGGAGGCTGAGGGGAAGACCGGCCGCGAAGTCCTGACTGCCTGCATCGCCGGCTATGAAGTGGGCATCCGCGTAGGAGAATTCCTCGGACGCTCGCACTACGAGATATTCCACACCACCGGCACCGCCGGCGCTGTCGCCGCGGCCGCGGCTGTCGGCAGGTTGATCGGGCTGGACGCAGCCGGGCTCAACCATGCTGTCGGCTCGGCCGGTACGCAGGCGGCAGGTCTCTGGGAGTTTCTGCGTGACGCCGCCGATTCCAAGCAGCTTCATACGGCGCGAGCGGCCGCCAACGGCCTGTTTTCTGCCTATCTGGCGCGCGATGGCTTCAGGGGGGCCGAGCAGATCCTCGAAGGGAAAAGAGGCATGGCGGCCGGCATGTCCAGCGACGCCGATCCGGCCCGCCTGACGGACGGGCTCGGCAGCCGTTGGGTAACCGAGGAGACGTCCTTCAAATGGCACGCCGCCTGCCGGCACACCCATCCGGCCGCCGATGCGCTGCAGTCTCTCATGCGTCGCGAAGGGCTCGGTCCGGACGACATCACTGATGTGGTGACCCATGTTCATCAAGGCGCCATGGATGTCCTGGGCGCGGTAGACATCCCTCAAACCGTCCATCAGGCGAAGTTCTCCATGGGCACGGTGTTGGGGCTGATCGCCGTTCACGGCGTCGCCGACCTCGATGCTTTCGAACACCATGCACTTGCCGACACCCGCGTCGCCCGTTTCCGCGCCAAGGTCCGGATGGAACTCGACGCCGAGGTCGACACCCTTTATCCCAAGCAGTGGGTCGGCAAGGTGAGCGTCACGACCGTTGACGGCCGCAAATTCAATGCCCGCGTCGACGAGCCCAAGGGGGATCCCGGCAACACCCTTTCGAAACAGGAACTGGAAGCCAAGGCTGTACGCCTCGCCGAATTCCGAGGCGGCGCCACCGCTGATGAGATGCGTCGCTGCATAGCCCGCATCTGGAGGCTCGGTCAGCCCGGGAGCACGGCGGAAATATTTGCTGAGAGTTAGCCCGCTATCGCGCCGAAGGACTGCACCCGCCCGAACGGATGGAGAATTGCTCGCGGCCGGTCGTGCTATGGGGGCGTCGTGCGCAGGAGCGACCACACTTGACTTCAGAGGCGATGTCAGCTTTCGGGAGATCACCCAGTGTCGAACGGCCGACTTGAAGCGCATTGCTGCCATTTGCGAAGATTGAACAAACGCTATTGAATTTGGTCGTCAATTGCGAACGAGCGCATAGCGGGCAGTTCGATTCTTTTCGCGCCGCCCTGTGTTGTAAAGCAGTTTGATCGGCCGTCCTCGGGAGCCCACCATAATCAATGAATTCAACGAGATCGACGGAGGTTCGCCAACCTGATTTGGCTAACCGAGGCAAATGAAACACACTAACTTATTGATAAACAACGATAATGGCGGGCCCGGACGGCATATTCAAATCCTTGGTTTTGTTGAGTTTTTCGTGGGCCAGAATCCGAAAGCTTCCCGTATCGTTCCGTATGCTCCCGCGACCCCAAACTGCCGACCATAGCTGAACGTTGGGAGCAGGGTCCAGAACGGCGGAAATGGGGCCGGAACCTGACTGGCAGCTTCGCGACTTCGGGATGGCACGTCGCCAGGCGAGAAGCGCCGAAACGCTTGTCCAATTATCCCCGGCCCGTTCCGCTTCGATCGGCTCATCAGGAGGCCTCTGGTCGCGCACCAACTTGACGTTAGCCATGGGTAATTGTCGACTAGTATACTTAGCTGGAGTGTTCATGCTTGAGGTTCTTGTCAGCGCGCCGCAGTCGCTGGAAATCCGGCCGGGCATGCCACAGCCCGGCGCCAGCGAGGTGTCGTTCACGTCAGCCGTGTCGGCATCTGTGGCTCCGACATTCACATCCTGCATGGCTCAAATCCGTTCGCCGTCTATCCGCGCGTCATCGGCCATGAGTTCGCGGGCACCGTCACCGCGCTCGGACGCCATGTGACCGGCGTTGCCGTGGGAGACCGCGTGGTGGTCGACCCCGTGGTGTCGTGCGGCCACTGCTATCCCTGCCGGATCGGCCGTTCCAATGTCTGCGCCAACCTCGAAGTGATCGGCGTCCATCGCGACGGCGGTTTCCGTAACTTCGTCGCCGTCCCGGCGCATAATGCCATTCCAATTCCGGCCGACATGCCGTTCAGTCTGGCGGCGCTGGCCGAACCGATCTCGATTGCCGCCAACGTCCTAACGATCGACAAGCGACCGGTGTCGCACACACCCTGTAGCGGGTGGTGTGTCGCGACCGCGCTGGCATCCACTCGATTCTTGCTGAAATTCCGGCTAGCTTGGCGACAGATGGCTCAATTTCTGGTCGGTGAGCCACAATGAGACCGCCCGTCAAGAGAATAATGGGCGGCACCTTTGGTCCCGAGGCGAGTGCAATGGCGCACGAATGAGTTCTACAACGATGCGCCGTGCGGCGCCAGCGACCTTGTCCTTTCGTATACCGATCAAGCAATTGGCTATATAGGCAAGGGGAATTTCACCTTTACCAGTCCGGATTGGAATCAAGAGGGATGATTTCTGCCGATTTTTTTGACATCGCTTTCCTCCTCGATCCATCCCACAATACAACAGGAAGTCTCTGCTCACACCCGCGCGGCGATATTCGCCAACCCATCTAGTTCCGGACTCGCGATCAGAAAGCATATCTGAACGGCATTCCATAGAAGCAATATAGATTGAAAATTGCGGCCAAACCCAGGATGGTTTCGAAGCCGGCGGGCCACTCACGGTCTCAAGGCGAGAATTTTAAGAGACGTTCAAGAATGACCCAGCACGCAGAAAACGCTCGGATTCTCATGTACAGCCACGACACGTTCGGGCTCGGCCACTTGCAGCGCTGCCGGACTATCGCGCATTCGCTAGTCGAGGATTTCCGTGGGCTTCAGGTGCTTATCATTTCGGGTGCGACTATCGCTGGCGCCTTCGACTACCGCGCCCGTGTCGACTTCGTGAAGATCCCCAGCGTCATCAAGTTGCGCAACGGCGAATACACCTCGTTGGAAAAGGACATCGATCTGCATGAGACGCTAAGGATGCGTCAGTCTATCATCCGCCACACAGCCGAGACCTTCCGGCCGGATATCTTCATCGTCGACAAGGAACCGCTCGGCCTGCGCGGTGAGATTGAGGACACGCTGTCCTACCTCAAGACGCGGGGCACCACGCTGGTGCTTGGCCTGCGCGAGGTGATGGATGCACCGCATCTGCTCGAAGCAGAGTGGGCGCGCAGGGATGTGATGCGCAAGATAGGCCTGTTCTACGACAAGGTCTGGGCCTATGGCCCGCCGGATTTCTACGATCCGTTGACCGGCTTGGATGTGCCGCCGGCTGTCAGGGCAAAAATGAGATTCGTCGGTTTCCTGCAGCGGAGCCTGCAACGGAACGAGTTGCCCGGCCACCGGCCAGAGGGCGACTATATCCTGGTTACCACCGGTGGCGGCGGCGACGGCGCCGAATTGATTCACGACGTCATCGATGCTTATCAGCAGGATCCGAAATTGCAGCACAGGGCGCTGATCGTGCTTGGGCCTTACATGCCGGCGCGCAAGCGCAACAAGTTGCTGAAGAAGGGGGCCACGATCCCCTACATCAAGATTATCGAGTTCGACAACCGCATGGAAGACCTGATTGCCGGCGCCAAGGCGGTAGTGGCGATGGGCGGTTACAATACTTATTGCGAGATACTATCTTTCGACAAGCCGGCGCTCATCGTGCCGCGCATCGAACCCCGCCAGGAACAACTGATCCGCGCTCGGCGCGCGGCCGAACTGGGCCTCGTCGAAATGCTTCTGCCGGAGGAAGCCAAGGACTCCCAGCGGTTTGCCGATGCACTGGTGGCGCTGCCGAACCGGCCTCGTCCATCCCAGAGTAATCCGCATCTGACCCTGGAAGGGCTCCCTCACATTTCCGAAATCGTCGCGGAACTGCTCGACCGGCAGGCCGGTCCTCACCTTTCGGTTATTGAAGGCATGAACTGAGTTGCAACATCGCAAGATCGTCGTGGTTCTGAAGGGTTATCCGCGGCTGTCGGAAACCTTCATCGCGCAGGAACTGCTCGGACTGGAGCGTGCGGGGTTCGATCTGATACTCGTCGCGCTCAGGCGGCCGACCGACGCAAAACGCCACCCCGTGCATGACGAGATCAAGGCGCCCGTCCATTATCTGCCGGAATATCTGCATGAAGAGCCGCTGCGCGTAGTTCGCTCGCTTTTTGCTTGTTTGCTGCGGCCGGGCTTCTGGCGTGCACTGGGATCGCTGGCCGTCGATATCCCGCGCGACTTTACGCGCAGTCGCGCGCGCCGTTTCGGGCAAGCGCTCGTGCTAGCGGCCGAATGGCCCGAAGACGCGGTATGGTTACATGCGCATTTCGCGCACACGCCGGCATCGGTGACGCGCTATGCCAGCCAGCTTCTTGGTCTACCCTGGAGCTGCTCGGCCCATGCCAAAGACATCTGGACTTCGGCGGACTGGGATCTGGCCAGCAAGCTTTCCTCGGCGCGCTGGACGGTAACTTGCACGAAAACCGGCTTCGACCGTCTGAAAAAACTCGCCGACGACAACTCGTCCGTGCATTTGAGCTATCATGGGCTCGATCTTGATCGGTTCGGCATTTTCGGCGAGGCGCGAAAACAGCATGACGGCTCGGAGCCGGGCGGACCGGTCATCGTTCTGAGTGTCGGGCGCGCCGTCGAAAAGAAAGGCTACGATATCTTGCTGAAAGCCCTTGCCATCTTGCCTGGCGACTTGGCGTGGCGTTTCGAGCATATCGGCAGCGGCGAGGAACTGGAACCGCTGAAGGCGCTGGCGCAAAAGCTCGGACTGGATGGTCGCATCTCTTGGAAAGGCGCGCTTGCACAGGAGGAGGTGCTTGAGCACTACCGCCGTGCCGATATCTTCGCCCTGGCCTGCAGGATCACTGCAAATGGCGACCGGGACGGTCTTCCGAATGTTCTGGTGGAGGCGGCCAGCCAGCGGCTTGCCTGCGTGTCGACCGATATTTCCGGCGTACCGGAGCTTTTATCGCCGAATGAAACCGGGCTGCTGGTTCCGACGGAAAACCCAATTGCCCTGGCACAGGCGCTGGAGCGCCTGATCCGTGATCCCGTGCTGCGTGCCCGCCTCGGCGACACCGCAGAGGCGCGCGTGCGCGGCAATTTCGATCATTTGGCAAGCATTGGACATCTCAAGGAGCTGTTCGAACGGGAGTGGCGGGCCGTCGAATGAAGCGGCTGCGCGCTTTCTTCTATGTCCAGCACCTGCTCGGCATCGGCCATCTCGCGCGCTCCAGCCGCGTCGCGGCGGCTCTGGTCGATGACGGGTTTGACGTAACCGTCGTCACTGGCGGAGCGCCGGTCGCGGGGTTTCCGGGATTGGGGGCAATATCTGTAACCCTGCCACCTGTCACCTCCGGTGATGAAGGATTTTCCGGACTTGTCGACCTGCAGGGCAAGCCCATCGACGATGATTTCAAGAAACGACGTTCAGAGATGCTGCTGCAGGCATTCCGGGATTGCAGGCCTGATATCGTCATTGTCGAGGCGTTTCCATTTGGACGCCGGCAGATGCGTTTCGAACTCTTGCCGCTGATCGAGGCCGTCGACGCGGCGTCGCCCAGACCGCTGCTGGTGACGTCCGTCCGTGATATCCTTCAGGAGCGCGTCAAGCCGGGCCGAAACGAGGAAACGGTCGATCTCGTTAACAGGCATTTTGACCTTGTCATGGTCCACGGCGATCCAGCTTTCGCAACCATCGACAAGACATTTCCACTGGCGGGGGCGATCAGGGCCGAGGTTGCGTACACGGGACTCGTTGCCGCGCCACCAGCGCCCGCGGCCTCCGAGCGTTTCGACGTTGTGGTGTCGGTTGGCGGCGGGGCCGCCGGAAAGAGCCTTGTCCGGTCCACCATCGCATCAGCGTGGAATGCCGACAACGACTGGAAATGGTGTCTGATCACCGGCCCAAACTTGCCGAAGGACGAGTTTGACGCGATTTCACGCGATGCCACGCCGGGCCTGTCCATCTTCCGGTTTCGCGAGGATTTCGCCAGCTTGCTTACCGGAGCCCGCCTGTCGGTCTCGCAGGCGGGTTACAACACGGTCTGCGATGTCCTGCGCGCGGGTTGCCGCTCCCTGCTCGTCCCATTTGCAGCCGGCGGCGAAACAGAACAAACGGTTCGCGCCCTGATGCTCGAGGAACTGGGTTTGGCGACGGTTCTGAGGGAAAACGACCTGACGCCTGGAGGTCTAGCACAAGCGATCGAACAGGCGCTTGCGGGACCGACGCCAGCTGCGCATCGTCTCGATCTGGATGGCGCGCGTCGCTCGGCGCAAGTCCTGCGCGAGCGATATCGAACCTGGTCCTCGAAATCCTAGCGCAGGTCGCATCTCGGTTGGATTGGCGCAACGCGCTTCAAACAGTTCCAATCAGCATGAAGCGCGTATATTTTTTTGTCCGCAGTTCGCCGGAGAACCTGATCTCCCGGAGCGCCGCCATTGCTTCGAAGGCTGCCAGTGAAACCACGCAATTGATGTGCGTCGGCTCGCTGAAATAATCGTTCGATTGCAGCAGAACATTCGCGCCCCGTGGAACCAGAGCAAGCCAGGCGCGCAGATCGGCTATGTGTTCGCAGCTCGTATTGATCACCAGGTCGGGCCGCCCGGCCGCATAGTCGAGTGCGTACATATCTTCCGTCAGCGCCTGGAAGCGGTCGCCGGCTTCCCGGTTGAGGGTCCGGGCGACCGGCCCGACTTCCGGATCGATGTCGATGCTGTCGATCGCCGCAATGTCGAAACGGGCGTCGTTGAAAAGCATTGCCGGCAATACGCCGTACCATCCACCCAGCACCCATATACGCCCGAACCGGCCACCGCAGCTTCCAAACAGCTCGTCGAGCGCCCACATCTTGCAAGCGACCTGCTTGTGGTTGAAGGCGTTGGCGATATCGGCCGTCGGATGCTTGGCGATGACGCGCGCCAGCCCGGCGACGAGAGGGTGATCGACATAGGCGGCAATTCCCCGGGCGAGGTCCAAGGCTTGTTCGTGCCCGCCGGCATTGCGTGCTTGTGTGACATCCATCATATTCGTCTTCTATGTTGGGATTTCGGGCGACACAACGCAATATTGCCTCACGCGAGCCTGTTCGACTTGCGAATGAGACGATGCCGCCAGCCGTTTCGCCGTTGCGCGGTGGTGAAGGGGGCCGATTGCGTCTGTCCCGACCAGCGGCGTCCATCCGCGAAGATATTGCCGATACATCGTTTGTCAGCAGGTGCTTTCACCGCCTGCATCCTCCAAACTGACAGTCGCATATGGAACCCAGCCTAGCCCGCTATATCTGGACGCACACCCGGAAGCAGCAGATCTGGATATTGATGATCGTCCTGCTTTCGATGATCCCATATTTCATGTCCTTCGACCTGCCGAAGCTGATCGTCAACGGCCCGATCCAGGGCAAGGGGTTCGAGCAACCCGGCGCGACCCTGCCCTTCATGAGATTGCACTATAACCTGCCGTTCATTGGAGAGGTCCAGTTCTTCTCCGGTTTTCAACTTGACCGCAAGGAGACGCTGCTCGCCCTGAGCCTTGTGTTCCTCTTGCTGGTCGTCATCAACGGCCTGTTCAAACTTTACATCAACACTTACAAGGGCCGCCTCGGCGAACGCATGCTGCGGCGTATCCGCTTCGATCTGATCGATCGTGTGCTGCGGTTTCCGCCGATTTACTTCAAGCGCGTGAAATCCGCCGAAGTGGCGACCATGGTGAAGGATGAGGTGGAGCCGCTTGGCGGCTTTATCGGCGATGCCTTCCTGCAGCCGGTGCTGCTCGGCGGCCAGGCGCTGACGGCCATGCTGTTCATCATGGTCCAGAACGTCTGGCTCGGAATGATAGCGGTGGTGATCGTGATCATCCAGATCGTACTCATTCCGCGGATGCGGCGGCGGCTGCTCGTGCTTGGGCGCCAACGGCAGTTGACGGCGCGCGCGCTTTCGGGCCGGGTTGGCGAAATCGTCGATGGTATCGGCGCGGTTCACGTCCACGACACGTCGAACTACGAGCGCGCCGACATAGCTGTCAGGCTAGGGCTCATCTTCAAGATCCGCTTCGATCTTTACCAATGGAAATTCATGGTAAAGTTCCTCAACAATTTTCTCGCACAGCTCACGCCCTTTCTGTTCTACATGATCGGCGGGTATCTGGTCATCGGGGGCCGGCTGGACGTCGGCCAGCTCGTGGCGGTGATCGGAGCCTACAAGGACCTGCCCGGACCGATGAAGGAACTGATCGACTGGGATCAGGATCGGCAGGATGTCCAGGTCAAATATCAGCAGGTCGTTGAACAGTTCACCGTCGAGGATATCATTGCGCCGGGAATCGCGGCACTGATGATCGACGATCCCGGTCCGATGACAAACCCCCTGTCGGCGGTCGGTCTCTCCATGGCAGACGATGGCGGTGCAATGCTCCTCAACCGTGTCTCCATGCAGGTCAAGCCGGCGGAGACGGTGGCGCTGGTTAGCACCCCGACAGGCGGAGCGGAGGCGCTAGCAGAAGCGTTTGCGCGTCTGAACTGGCCGGAAAGCGGAAAGGTCGCTTCGGGCGCCGATGACCTGCTTGAACTCCCCGAAGCCGTGACCGGCCGGCGCATGTCCTACGCCTCGTCGGATGTTTTCCTGTTCCAAGCAAGCCTGCGCGACAACCTGCTCTACGGGTTGAAGCATGCACCGCTGACATCGGTGACTTATGACGGCGCCGCGGCAGACCAGCAGCGCTGGAACATTGACGAGGCGCGCCGGTCGGGCAATCCGGACCTCGACGTCCACAGCGACTGGATCGACTATGCTTCCGCCGGTGCTACCGGCCCGCACGACCTCTTTGAAGCGGTGCGCCGGGTGCTCGACGCGGTTCTTCTGTCGCGCGACATTCTGGATCTTGGCTTGCGCTCTTCGGCCGACCTCACGCGTCACACGAAGCTCGCCGGGCGGATCGTCGAACTGCGTGCAGCGCTGCGAACCCGGCTGGAACAGGAAGGGCTGCGCGAACTGGTGGTTCCTTTCGAGCCGGGCGCTTACAACACGGAAGCGACGATCGGCCAGAACTTGCTTTTCGGCGCCGCCGCCGGCCCCGAACTGGCCGACAAGGCTCTGGCGGCCAATCCCTACTTTGCTTCCGTGCTGAAGCAGGCCGGCCTCGACAGCACGCTCTACGAGATGGGCATGGAAATCGCCGAACAGGCAATCGAGCTGTTTGCCGACCTGCCGGCAGATCACCAGTTCTTCCAGCAACTCGCCTTCATGAGCGCCGAGGAGATCCCCGCCTACGAGACCTTGCTGCAGCGGCTCAAGAACCGCCCCTACGAGGCGGTTTCGGAGGCCGACCGCGCCATGATCATCACCTTGAGCTTTGCCTATATCGAGCCCCGGCACCGCTTCGGCCTGCTGACCGACGAGTTGATGAGCAAGATCGTCGCCGCACGCAACCAGTTCTATGAAAACCTGCCGCCCGAGCTGCACAACGCGATCGAACGGTATGATCCTGCCAGATACATTGCCGCGGCCACCGTCATGGACAATGTCCTATTCGGCCGTGTGGGAAACAACCATCCCGACGCCCCGGACCGCATACGCTCCATCGTCTATGACATTCTTGACGAGCTGGGGCTCTATGCCGAGCTTCTGGATGTCGGCCTGGACTTCAACGTCGGCGCCGGTGGAAGGCGGCTGACTGGCGGACAGCGACAGAAGCTCGATGTTGCCCGGGCTCTGCTCAAGCGTCCCGATTTTCTCATTCTCAACCGGCCGCTGTCGGCGCTCGACCAGCGCATTCAGGACAAGGTGCTGCGAAACGTGCTCGAGGAAGCCAGACGCGACGGCCATTCGCCGGCAATTGTGTGGGTCGTGACG
The DNA here is from genome assembly GCF_003998295.1 of Mesorhizobium sp. M7A.F.Ca.US.011.01.1.1. Lineage (NCBI taxonomy): Bacteria > Pseudomonadati > Pseudomonadota > Alphaproteobacteria > Hyphomicrobiales > Phyllobacteriaceae > Mesorhizobium > Mesorhizobium sp. M7A.F.Ca.US.011.01.1.1. The sequence continues at coordinate 81,830 of NZ_RZRT01000006.1, read as the reverse complement.
AGTCCGGCAATGGCGATGATGTTCGATCGCGTTATCGTCTTTGACTCGGGCCAACTGGTGGCAGACGGTACACACGAGACACTTTTAGCAGAGAACGGTATCTTCAAGGAACTTCTGTCATAGCCTGGCAGACGCGAATTTAGGAAGGTTTGCGACAATGCTGCTCAAGGATGAAGTTGGAATGCTGCAACGCGTTCCCTTGTTCTCTGGCATTGAGCCGGCAAAGCTCAAGCTGCTCGCGTTCACATCCGATCGCGTGAATTACAGTGCCGGCCAGATTCTTTTCCGGCAGGGCGACGAGGCAGACGCTGCCTACGTCATCCTTTCAGGCAGGGCGGATATTCTGGTCGATTCCGACAGCGGGCCGATAAAAGTTGCCGAACTGCTGCCAAATTCGATCGTCGGCGAGATCGCCATATTGTGCAACAGCTCCCGCACTGCCACCGTCAGCGCGGCAAGTGATCTGGAGGCCTTGAGAATCCGCAAGGATCATTTCCTGAGGCTTATGAAAGAGTTCCCGGAAATGACCATCGAGATATTGCGGGTTCTTGCCGATCGGCTAAGCCACACGACCGCGGATCTGATCGACGCTCGAAGCGCCTAGAGCTATGATGGGCGAAAGGTAGCATGGACGACGATTTTTTCCTGGTCAGATTTTGGGGCGTGCGCGGCAGCATTGCTGTATCCGGGCCAGAATTCGCTCGCTATGGCGGCAACACAATCTGCATTGAGATGCGATGCGGCAAGCATACGCTTCTGTTCGACGCAGGCTCTGGCCTGCGGCCTGCCGGCAGGGCGCTTCAGGCGTCGGATGTGACCGATTTCGACCTGCTTTTCACCCATTGCCATTACGATCACATCATCGGGCTGCCGGCCTTTGCGCCTATCTTTGACCCGAGCGTCAAGCTTACGCTTTGGTCCGGGCATCTTGCAGGACGCATGACGACCCGGCAGATTATCGATGAGTTCATACGGCCGCCGTGGTTTCCGGTGAAAATGAACGTCTGCAAGGCAAAGCTCGACTGCCGCGATTTCGTCTCCGGAGACGTGCTTCGGCCGCGCGAAGGGGTGGTGATTCGGACCGGCAGTCTCACCCATCCGGGAGGCTGCATAGGCTACCGGATCGAATGGGGCGGCCGCGTCGTGGCGGTGATCACCGACACCGAGCACGAGCCGGACAAACTCGATCAGTCGGTGCTCGACCTGATCGAAGATGCCGACCTCGTCATTTACGATTGCACCTACACCGAGAAGGAAATGGAACGCCGCCGCGGTAACGGGCACTCGACATGGCAACAGGGCGTCAAGCTCTGTAAGGCAGCTGGTGCACGGGCGCTTGCGCTGTTTCACCACGATCCGACACGCACCGACGAGCAACTGGACGAGATGGAGAAGCTGGCCAAGGACAGGTTTGCCGGCGCTTTTGCCGCGCGGGATGGCCAGACGCTCAAATTCCCGGTCTCATCGCACAGAAAGCGCTGAGCTATTTTCCTTTAAAGCCCAATCCGATGGAATCACTGCGTCCGATCAATGTCCTGATCGGAAGCCATGCGCAGGCTTCGATCCGAGCAGTGACTGCGAACAGCCGTTCGAGGAAAAGCCAAGCCCATTCATCATGCACGAGATGATGCGTGAGCAGGCCGACCGGTTCGCCGCCGTCGAATGCATGCTGCAATTGTGCGATAATCCTCTGAACCAACAGGCCATGATCGTGGCAACCGCGGGTGCCGTGCCAATCCATCATGTCGACATTGCTGTTGATGACAGCCAGTGAAGCCGGCTTCGGCGGCCCGAAGACCGACAATGCCGCGAATCCTATCGACCCAAGGTCGGATATCACGCCGGCGTCGATCCTGTTCCAGGGCGGCACCAGCATCGGAACGGCACGTGCGCCGTGCAGGCCGGTTACGCGCGACAGTCCGCGAGCCAGATCATCGAGCACCGCCTCGCGTGGCCGAGGCGCGCCGAGCTCCTGCTTTTTCTGGTCCTCGGGCGCATGATTTCGGTGCGCCCAGCCATGGATGGCGACCGTGGCATGCGGGGCCTCGTCAAGCCGGGCGACAAGCTTCGCGTCGGTCAGGGCCGGAATGACGGCCAGAGTGACCGGAACCGCGAATTCACCGGTGAGATCGAGCAGCCGATCAAGCGCGGGCGTCGGATCCACGGCGTCGTCGTCGCGCAGCCAGAACTCCGCCTTGCGGCCCGCCCGTTGCAGGCGCGCCAGCTCTTCCACCAAGGGTTGCCAGATCGGATCGGACGTCATGAGACCGGGACCTTCGCAAAAAGTTCGGCCAGACGCGCAGCTGCGCCACCGAGGGAACGTTCTTCGAGAACGAAACGCCTGGCTTCCGCGGCCATGATGGTTCTTTCATCGTTACGGACCAGAAGCCTTTCAATGGCGGAAGCAAACTCCGTGACATCGCCCGGCGTGGTGAGAAACCCGGTCTGGCCATCGCGCACGACTTCCGGCACGCCGGCGATGTCCTGAGCCACCACCGGAAGGCCGGCGGCCTGTGCTTCAAGATAGGCAACGCCGTAGGCCTCGCCATAACCCGGCCAGACATAGATTCCCCCGGTGTAAAGAACATCCGGCACGGCGTCAGGCTCGATCGAGCCAATCCATTCGATACGATCGGCGGGCAAGCCGGCGAATTGCGCTTCGACCTCGTCACGGGCTGGCCCGTCTCCGACGACCGACATGGTCCAGGGCAGGTGGCCGATCGAGCCGAGCGCTTGCGCCAGCATGCGATAGCTGTCCAGTTTGTTGCCCGGGCGCATCATGGCGACGGTAACGAGGCGCGTCGGACAACCCCGTGCCGGGACTTCCCGGAATGCCGATGTATCGATGAAGGGCGAAAGCATACCGAAAGTGGCCTTAGGAATAGCATCCGCCAGTCCCTGACGATCCCTTTGGGTGAAGCAGATATTCAGGGCCGCCTGTTCGATGGCTCGCGCCACCAATGCTTGGCTATCGGCCCACAAGCCGGCATTGCGTCGCCTGGAATAGGAGGCTTCCGCTGTCACATAGGGGACAGCAAAGGCCGACGCCAGCTCCGGCCCGATCAAGTCGGGCGCCTTGTAATAGGGATGGTAGGTGAACCAGAGATCGGGCTTGCCGTCACGATCCCAAAGCTTGGTCAGCCGCGCGGCTTCCTCTGCGGCCTCGATCTTTAGTGCCGCGAAACTTTTCGACTCCGGCTGGCGTAGATAGAAGCGCAACTCAGATGCCAGTTCGACGCTATGCCCTCCGTGCTCCAGCGCTTTGACAAGCATCCGTGCCATCTGGCGGTCGCCGGATACAACGGGATGATTGGGTGACTTCAGCGGCGCGTAGAAGGCAATTCGCATCGCGCGACCTATCCTCGGAAAGCCTGCGCAAGTCAATTTCGAAGCGCGATCGACTTCACCTTGAAGCCGTGGAATGTGCTATCTGATGGCCATGGAAACAGCTGTCGCGTCCGACCCGTTTGTCGCTTCTTTGCCGGTCTTCGCAAAGTTCGAAAGCGTTGCCGACATCGATAACTATCGGCCCCTCCCCGATGGCTGGGCGCTGGCCACCGCCGACATTGTCGGCTCGACCAAGGCGATCGAGGCGGGGCGCTATAAAACCGTCAATATGGCCGGCGCAAGCGTCATTTCGGCGCTGCTCAATGCGCTGGGTCGGCAAGATCTCCCCTTTGTCTTCGGCGGCGACGGCGCACTCGTGGCGTTTCCCGGCTCGGCGCTGGAGATCGCCCGCAACGCGCTGGCAACCGTCCAAAGATGGGTGGCGGACGAACTGGGCCTGACCTTGCGCGCCGCGATCGTGCCGATAGGGGACATAAGGGCGCATGGCCTCGACGTTCGCGTGGCGAGGTTCCAGGCCTCCGAAGCGGCCTTCTATGCCATGTTCGCCGGCGGTGGCGGCAGTTGGGCGGAAGCCGAGATGAAAGCGGGGCGCTACCGCATCGATCCTGCGCCTGTCGGCGCGCGGCCGGATCTGACCGGCCTTTCCTGCCGTTGGAACCCGATCGAAGCACGGCATGGCGAAATCGTCTCGATCATAGCCACACCGGGGGCGTCGCGCGACTTGCGCGGGTTTCAGTTTCTGGCTTCCGACATCATCGCCCTCGCCGGCAGGCAGGAGCGCGATGGCCACCCGGTGCCGGTGGACGGCCCGGGCTACAGTCTGCTGCCCGCCGGCCTGGATGTCGAGGCGCGGGCGATGGCCCCGGCAGGATGGCGGTGGCGGTCGAAGCTGTGGATCGTGTTCCTGATGACGCTCACGGCTGTAACCGATCGATTTGGCTGGACGATTGGCCGTTTCGATCCGAAGGTCTACAAACGCGAGGTGGCCAGCAATTCGGATTTCCGAAAGTTCGACGACGGCTTGAAAATGACCATCGACGTTGACGCGGATGTGCTGCATCGGATCCAAGACCGGCTGAAGCAGGCGGAAGAGGCGGGCATCTGCAATTATGGCCTGCACCGCCAGAAGTCGGCCTTAATGACCTGCCTCGTCACCTCGCCGCTGCAGCGCGATCACGTTCATTTCATCGATGGCGCCGCCGGCGGCTACGCGATGGCTGCCGCAAGCCTGAAGGCGAAGGCGCCGGTCTGCTGACTGCTTGCGGAAATCGATTTCCGCAATATGCCCTCACTCATGGTTCTTGGCACCGGTGAGCCGCGCCATGGGAGGGGTAGTCTGTCCGAATTGACGGGAAAGCAGATTTTTGGACGCCTCACGATCGACATATGACCGTCTTCTGAACCGGATTTCGAGGCGCGCCGCGCATCTCGGCGTGATCGCGCTGGCTATGTCGGGTTGCCGCTGTCGGTTGCGATCGCACGCGCCGGGTCCCCGGTTTCCGGCTTCGGAATCGAAACCCGGAAGGTCGAGAGCCTGAACAACGGCCAATCCTACTTGAGGCAGTGACGTCGACAGCCCTTGCCGGCCGGGCGGTTCCGCGCCACGGCGGATTTGTCGAACTAGCCGTCTGCGATGCCATCATAATCTGCGTTCCGACACCGCTGACGAAACACCGGGAGCCCGAGAGGATCCCGACGGATTCGATGCTGTCGTCGTGGCAACCGACCACGACGCGATCGACGACTATCAGGCGATCGCTGATCACGCTCCTCTGATCGTCGACACACGCAATGATTTTGGCCGCCTCGGGCTGGTCCAAGAGACAGTGGTGGTGAAGGCCCGACGATGTCTGAGACGGCGAATTCTTTGCCCGATGTCAGGATCGAGATTGCACTCCGCCGGAAGCCTCGCCACATAGGGTTCCAGGTGATAGATGCTGTTTACGCCTGCTTCCTTCCTGCAAGGAGTTATTTAGGAAATTCTTCGCCGGCTTTCGTCGAAGCCGGCTTCACTGACTTCGATTGTGTGGCGGATCAAAGGAGATGGCTCGTCTTCGACGGGTTTGAGATAGCATGAGCACAGCGCAAGCAGAAATTTCCACCATTCTCATGGATAAAGTTGCCGACTGGCTGAGCCAATCGGCGCTGGCGGGCAACGACCTGGAAACATTGGTAAAGGGCTTTTGTGAACGGCTGGCTGCTGCCGGCCTGCCGCTGAAGCGGGTGCATTTGAGCTTTTCGATGCTTCATCCGCTTTATGACGCGCTTGGCTTTACCTGGCTTCGCGGCCAGGGCCTGGAAGTGGAAGGCTTCCGCAGTGAGAACGGCGTTCATTCCGACAGATTCCTGACCAGCCCATACTACCATCTGCTCAGCAACAAGCTCGACCACCTGCGGCGCCGGCTTGACCCGTCGGTGCGGTCGGAGTTTCCTGTTTTCGACGACCTCAGGCGTATGGGCGTCACCGATTACATGGCTTTCGTGCATCCCTTCAACGGCGATACCAGCCAGGGCATGATGGGGTCGTGGTCGACCGACAGTGCGTCTGGCTTCAGCGACGGCATGATTTCGGCGCTATTGCGGATCCAGAACTATCTCGCTATCGCCACCAAGATGGCGATGCTCACCAAGCTCGCCGACAACATGATGACCACTTATCTTGGCGGCGACGCCGGCAGGCGTGTGCTGGACGGCCAGATCAAGCGCGGCGAGGGTGACACAATCCGGGCCGCATTGGTCATGGGCGATATGCGCGGGTCGACAAGGCTTGCAGAAACCTCCGGTCGCGAAATCTACATCGATACGCTGAACCAGTTTTTCGATGCCATCGCTGCGCCTTTCAATCGCAAAGGCGGGCAGATCATGAGTTTCCTGGGTGATGGCTTCATCGCCGTCTACCCCTGCGAAAGGCATCGTTCGCAGTCCGAGATCGCCTGCCAGGCTGCTCTTGCGGCAGCGCACAAGGCCAGCGCGCGCATGATGGAACTCAATCGGCGCAGAAAGGAGCAGGGACTGGGCGACATAAAGTTTGGTATCGGCCTGCATGTCGGCAATGTGATGTTCGGCAATGTCGGGCTTACCGACCGGCTGACATTCTCTGTCTTCGGCTCGGCTGTAAACGAGGTCCAGCGTCTCCAGACCCTGACCAAGAAATATCCGCACAGCGTTCTCGCCAGCAAGGACTTCGCCAGCTATTGCGGCGACAACAGTTGGCTGACGCTCGGCACGGAGGAACTGGCGGGCAGCAAGCAGAAGCTGACGGTGCTTTCACCCGATCTGTCGGGTGCTCTCGCACTCGATGAAGACGCTGCGCCGATTCACGACCGGATATCGGACGCCGAGCAGGTCATGCTGCTTCATCGCGATGCCGCGCGGCTGTCGGCGAGTGAGCGGAGGAAGCTCCAGTAACCGACACGATCTGGTCCGAGCGCCTTGGTGTGCAGTCCGGTCGCCGGTTTTGTCGCCGAATCCGTTTCGAATCCAAGTTGCTCTAGGCTGGCAATGCGCTAGTCTCGCTTTTGGGTCTGCCGCCCGGCAGACTGCCAGAGTGGGGCTGGTGTGAGGATGAATTCGGGCGTTGATCTGCTGCGGATCGAGGATCTTGGTATCTCTTTTGCCATGATCGGGGGACCGTTGCATGCTGTCAGGCGTGCAAATCTTCGCGTCCTGCCCGGCAAGGTTACCGCGCTTGTGGGCGAGTCCGGTTCCGGAAAATCGGTTCTCAGCCAGGCAGTGATGGGCATTTTGCCGAACACAGCACATGTTCGCGGCCGTATCCTGTTTTCCGATCCTGAAAAGCCCGGAACGACGCAGGATATCCTGCAGATGCAGCGTGACGGAACCGAAATCCGGGCGTTGAGAGGCAGCCGCGTCGGCAAGATCTTTCAGGAGCCAATGACATCGCTGTCGCCGCTGCACACGATCGGCAACCAGGTCAGCGAATCCTTGCAGATTCATACGCCTATGGCTCGGGCGGAGCGCAAGGCGCGGACCGAGGAAATGCTCGGCCTTGTCGGCTTCCCCAATCCCAAACGCGCCTACGACATGTATCCATTTGAACTTTCGGGAGGATTGCGGCAACGCGCCATGATCGCCATGGCGCTTATCTGCCGGCCTGCTTTGTTGATCGCCGACGAGCCGACGACGGCGTTGGACGTCACCATCCAGGCGCAAATCCTGCATTTGCTGCGCGGGCTTCAGACCAAGCTGAACATGGCGATGCTGCTGATCACGCACGACCTCGGCGTTGTCGCCAATGTCGCCGACGAGGTGGTGGTCATGTACCATGGCGAGATCATGGAAATGGGGCCTGTCGAGGCGATATTCCGCCGGCCGGGCCACCCTTACCTGAAGGGCCTGATGGCAGCCGTTCCGCATTTCGAGCTGAAGCCCGGTGAAAGGCTAAAGGCGCTCCGCGAGGTACCGGTGAATGTCGGGAACCTGCTCGGCAAGCAGACTGCCCCGGCATCGAGGGGGCCAGACGACATCCTCCTGTCGGTGAGGGATCTGACAAAGACCTTCACCACCCGCAAGTCCGGATGGTTCAGCGGGGGTCATCAATCCTCTGTTCACGCGGTGGACGGCGTGAGCTTCGACATCAGGCGGGGTGAGTGTCTGGGTTTGGTCGGCGAAAGCGGCTGTGGCAAAACAACCGTCAGCAAGATCCTCATGCGGGCCATCACCCCCAGCGGCGGTTCTGTGATCTTCAACGGCCGCGATGGACCGACCGACGTCCTGGGCGCAGAGGGAGATGCCCTGCGCATGTTGCGCGCGAAAATCCAGATGGTCTTCCAGGACCCAGTTTCGTCGCTTTCACCTCGCATGACGGTGGAGAACATCTTGAGCGAGCCGCTGGAAATCCATGAGCGTGGCAATACCGCGTCCCGGCTCGCCACGGTCAAGAGCCTGATGCAGGCAATCGGGCTCGATCCGCGCTTCATCAAGCGTTATCCGCACAGTTTCTCCGGCGGGCAGCGTCAGCGCATCGGCATCGCGCGCGCATTGGCGCTGGGGCCTGAACTCCTGATCTGCGACGAGCCGGTTTCGGCGCTTGACGTCTCTGTCCAGGCGCAGATCCTGAACCTTCTGAAGGACCTGCAGAAGGAACTGGGCCTGACCTACCTGTTCATATCCCACAATTTGGCGGTGGTGGACTACATGGCGGACCGCATCGCGGTGATGTGCGGCGGGCGTATCGTCGAGCTTGCGCCGCGCGAAATTCTGCTCAGGAAACCGATCCACCCCTACACGCGCTCACTGCTTGCCGCGGTACCCTTCCCCGATCTCGACCGGCCGATGGATTTCAAGACGCTGAAGCTCGGCGGCGCTTCCGACACCAGCGCATGGGGACCGCAATTCCGCGAAGAAGGCGACGAGGATGTCCTGGCGCCGCTCGATCTTGGCGGCGGCCACCTCGTGCTGGCCCGACGTTCGGCCGATGTCAGCGAGTTACGCCATTGATCAGCCGTCGCACCGTCCTTGGCCTGATGGCTTCGGCACTCCTGCCGGGCACGTCGCGCGCTGGCGACCTGGAGCCGGAATTTCTTCGGCCGCAGCTGACAGCCAGGGCGCTGCCGGCACTCACCGAGCGCCTGCCCAAGAGTCCGCGCGCGCTGAATCTCGCTGCAATGGGCCGGCTGCCCGGCCAGTATGGCGGCACGCTGCGGACGATCATCGGCAGCCAGAAAGATATCCGGATGATGACGATCTACGGGTATTCTCGCCTGGTCGGTTATGACGAAAAGCTCAACATGCAACCCGACATTCTCGAAAGTTTCGACGTCGCGGATGATCGCATCTTCACGTTCAAGATACGGGAAGGACACAAATGGTCCGACGGCAGCCTGCTGACGCCGGAGGATTTTCGCTATTGTTGGGAAGATGTCTGGCTGAACGATGAGCTTTCGCAAGGCGGGCTCGCCCCGACCCTGATGGCGGACGGCAAGCCGCCACGCTTCGAGATCGTCGATCCGTTGACGGTGCGCTATAGTTGGGATGCGCCCAATCCCGACTTCCTGCCCAAGCTCGCTGCCGCTTCGCCGATATCGCTTGTTCTGCCATCCGCCTATCTCAAGCAGTTCCACAAGAAATATCAGGATCCATTCCGGCTCGCCGGCCTGATGAAGGAGAACCGGACCCAGAAATGGACGCTCCTGCATATCCGTATGTCGCGGCAGTATCGCCCGGAGAACCCGGAACTGCCGACGCTCGACCCCTGGCAGAACCGGACCAAGCCGCCGGCCGAGCAATTCATCTTCGAGCGCAACCCGTTCTTTCATCGAGTAGACGAGAACGGCCGGCAACTGCCCTATGTTGACCGGATCATCATGAATGTCAGCTCATCGGCGATCATCTCCGCCAAGACCGGGGCGGGCGAGAGCGATCTTCAATGCATGGGAATTGACTTCAGCGATTACTCCTTCCTGAAGGACGCGGAGAAGCGCTATCCGGTGAAGATGCACCTGTGGAAACGCACACAGGGTTCTCGGCTGGCGCTGCTGCCGAATCTGAATTGCGCCGACCAGGTGTGGCGTGGCCTTCTGCGTGACGTGCGCGTGCGCCGCGCACTTTCGCTCGCCGTGGACAGGCGCGAGATCAATATGGCCGTGTTCTACGGATTGGCGCAGGAAAGCGCCGATACGGTCTTGTCCGAGAGCCCGCTCTACCGGCCGGAATTCGCTAAAGCTTGGGTTGCCCATGATCCCGACCAGGCCAACGCGCTGCTCGACGAGGTCGGGCTTCTGGCACGTGACGATGACGGTCTGCGGATACTTCCCGATGGACGCTCTGCCCAGATCATCGTGGAAACCGCCGGCGAAAGCACGCTGGAAACCGACGCGCTCGAACTCATCACCGATCACTGGCGAAAGATCGGCATCGCTCTGTTCATCCGGACTTCGCAGCGCGACATCTTCCGCAGCCGCGCGCTTGGCGGCCAGATCATGATGTCGATGTGGTCGGGCATCGACAATGGCGTGCCGACCGCCGACATGAACCCGAGTCAGTTGGCCCCCACCATCGACGATCAGCTGCAATGGCCGCTCTGGGGTGCTCACTACTTGTCTCATGGCAAGATGGGCGAGACGCCCGATCTTCCTGCAGTGATCGAGTTAATGGTTTTGCTCAAGCGCTGGAACGCATCGACCGAAGCGACAGAGCGCGCCGAAATCTGGAATTCGATGCTGTCGATCTACACCGATCAGGTATTTTCGATCGGGACCGTGAACGGAACGCATCAGCCGATTCTGGTGTCCTCACGGCTGCGCAATCTGCCTGACAAGGCGCTCTTCGGCTACGATCCGACCGCCTATTTCGGTGTCTACATGCCGGATACATTCTGGCTTGGAGAGTCCTGAGCGTGCTTCGATATATTGTCTGGCGCATTACTGTGATGGTTCCAACGCTGCTGGTGATATCAGCGCTGGTGTTCACGATCATCGAACTTCCCCCCGGCGACTATTTCGACAGCTATGTCGCCGAGCTTCGGGCACAGGGCGAAGGGGTGGATTCCGATCGCATCGAGATGATGCGCAAGGAATATGGTTTCGACAAGCCGCCGATCATTCGCTACTTCTATTGGGTCGGCGGTATGCTGCACGGCGATTTCGGCTATTCCTTCGAGTATGAGTTGCCGGTTCGCGACGTCGTCGGGGACCGAATGTGGCTGACCGTACTGGTTTCCTTCGTCACGATCATCTTCACTTGGCTCATCGCCTTTCCGATCGGCATGTACTCCGCGACGCATCAATACAGTTGGGGCGATTACGGCCTGACCTTTTTTGGCCTCCTGGGCCTTGCCATTCCGAACTTCATGCTGGCGCTGATCCTGATGTATTTCGCCAACATCTGGTTCGGCACGTCCATCGGCCATCTCATGGACCCGCAATATCTCAGCGAGCCGATGAGCTGGGCCAAGGCGAAGTCGATACTCTCCCATCTCTGGATTCCGGTCTTGATCATCGGCACCGGCGGCACGGCAAGCATGATCCGGCGGCTGCGCGCCAATCTGCTCGATGAGCTGCACAAGCAATATGTCGTGACCGCGCGCGCCAAAGGTCTTCATCCGTTCAGGGCGCTGGTCAAATATCCGCTGCGCATGGCGCTCAATTTCTTCATTTCCGACATCGGCTCCATCCTGCCGGCCATCATCTCCGGCGCCGAAATCACGGCGATCGTGCTGTCTTTGGAAACGACCGGGCCGATGCTGATCAAGGCGCTGCAAAGCCAGGATATGTATCTGGCGGGGTCATTCCTGATGTTCCTCGCCTTCCTGACGGTCATCGGTGTCCTGATCTCCGACCTGGCGCTGGCGCTGCTTGATCCACGAATTCGTTTGCAGGGTGGCAGCACCAAATGAAGACGGATTCGCCGCTGCCCGCTCCGGGTGCTCCACTAGAACACTATGTTTCCAGCACGCCCTTTGACCTGCAGTCGGTCGAGGCGATGACGGTGGAGCAGTCGAAAGTCTTTCAGGCGTCGCAGTTGCGGCTGATGTGGTGGAAATTCCGCATGCACCGGCTCGCCCTTGTATCCGGCATATTCCTGGTAGTGCTTTATTTCGGGATATTGATCTGCGAGTTCCTGGCGCCCTACAACCTGCACACGCGCAACATGGACTACATCTATTCGCCGCCGCAGCAGGTGCACCTGTTCCACAACGGCCAGTTCGTCGGGCCGTTCGTCTATGGCCGCCAGATGACGCTGGACATGGACACGCTCAAGCGGAACTACATCGACAACCAGGACGATGTTCAGCGGCTCCGTTTCTTCTGCAAGGCCGACAGTTACCGGTTCTGGGGCCTGATCGAAGGTGACAGGCATTTTGTCTGCGCTGCCGAAAACGGTCAGCTCTTCCTGGCGGGCACCGACCGGCTGGGGCGCGACGTGCTCTCGCGCATGATCTATGGCGCACGCATTTCACTGACAATCGGCCTCGTCGGCATCAGTTTCAGCTTCCTGCTCGGCATCGTCATCGGCGGACTGGCCGGTTATCACGGCGGTATCTTCGACCTGATCGTTCAACGAATAATCGAAGTTCTGCAATCGATTCCCAGCATTCCGCTATGGTTGGCCCTGGCGGCGATCATGCCGATAACCTGGAGTCCGATCCTGATCTATTTCGGCATCACCGTCATCCTCGGAGTGCTCGACTGGACCGGACTGGCGCGGGCCGTGCGTTCAAAGCTTCTGGCCTTGCGCGAGGAAGATTACGTTCTCGCCGCGCAGTTGATGGGCGCCGGAAGCAGCCGCATCATTAGGCGGCATCTCATTCCCGGCTTCATGTCGCATCTGATCGCGACGGCGACGCTCTCGATTCCTGGCATGATCCTGGGCGAGACGGCGCTGAGCTTCCTCGGGCTCGGCCTGAGGGCGCCGATAACCAGTTGGGGCATCCTGCTCACCGAGGCGCGCAGCGTCAGCGTGATCGCGTTCTATCCATGGCTTCTCTTGCCGATGCTCCCCGTCATTCTCGTCATCATGGCGTTCAACTTCCTCGGAGACGGCTTGCGGGACGCCGCAGATCCCTACAAGTGAGGTCGTTATTTTGCCGCGCGCCGTGCCGCCTATTCCATCCGGTATGATCCTTGCCGGCTGCCTGTGCGGTTGTTGCAGTGTTCATCGCCCACCTCTATATGTGCCGAGACGTGATCGAGTTTAGCACTACGCCTTCGGGATTCACCCGTGAACAGTTCTTGTCGGCGGCATTGACGATCTCTTGAGCTGGTTCAGGACACACAAAAGCATATGAGTCGCCTCGAGAATTTCATCAGCAGGATGACCGCACAGCGCGACATTCTCGACCAAGTCTGCGTCGAGGTGGCGAAGATGGAGGGGCTTGTACTCGAGCTCGGCCTCGGCAACGGTCGGACGTTCCACCATCTGCGCGAGCGCCTGCCCGGGCGCCGGATCGTGGTGTTCGACCGCGAAGTCGGCGCACATGCCAGCTCAATTCCCGAAGCCGAAAACCTCGTGCTCGGCGAAATACGCGAGACGGCCCGCAAGTTCATTGGCATCGAAGCCGCCCTTGTTCATGCCGACATCGGCACCGGCTATGACGATCGCGATGCAGTGACTGCTACCTGGCTTCCCGATCTGATTGCGAGCCTTCTCCGCGTCGGCGGCTTTGCGGTCAGTGGCACGCCGCTCGATCACCCGCTGCTGCAACGCCTCCCGGCGCCGACTTCAGAGCCCGCCGATCGTTATTTCCTCTGCAAGCGCGTGTGAGCGGCCGAGAGCGCCTCATCTTTTCACGCAAACGCTGCTCTACCGCAATTCCAAGGGAAAGTGCTACGCGCTTTTCCCGAAAAACCGTTTACACTTTCCGTGGAATTGCTCTGGACGGCCCAATTGCTCACGGGATTGTATACACCGCTATCTCCCGCTCGATGCCGCGCAGCGAGACTTCGTGAGGCACGGGCGTCAGCGCGTTCTTGCGCAACAGATCGGCGGTGAGATTGTCGTCGACCACCGCACGGGTGGCGAAGATAGCCTGTGCGTTGGCCAGGTTCTGGACCCGTGAAGCAATGTTGACCGTCTGGCCGAAATAGTCCTGTCGCTCGTTCATGGACACGGCGATGCAGGGACCGGCATGGACACCGATCTTGAGCAGCAGATCCTCGCGCCCGCTTCTGTCGTTGAGCGCACGCATGGCGTCACGCATCCTGAGGGCCGCAGCCATCGCGCGATCAGGCGTCGCGAATGTCGCCATCACCGCATCGCCGATGGTCTTCACCACCGCGCCTGCCTCCGCCGCGACGATCTCGTGCAGAACCTGGAAATGCACGCGCACGAGATCGAAGGCTGAAAGGTCGCCCACCCGCTCGTAAAGCGCGGTCGATCCGCGCAGGTCGGTGAACAGGAAGGTGAGGCTGGTGATCTTCAGGCGCTGGTTGATGTCGAGCGTATCCGTACGATAGAGGTCGCGGAACGTCTGGTTGGTGAGCAGGCGCTTGGCGGTTAGAAAAGGCCGGCGTTTGCCCAGGAGATTATGCAATGCCTCGCCGGCGATGAAGACTGCCGGCAGCACCCGGGTGTCGGTCCTGTTTTCCAGCGAAATACGCAGCGGACCGGGTTGCATTTCCAGTGTCTGGTTCTGGACATGGTCGCGGTCGAAAGCCAACGACAGGCTTCGCCGCTCTTTTGTTGGTTCGCCCTTCGCGTCGATGAACTGCGCTGAATGGGTGACCGGCTCGAAGACGATGATGAATTCGGACGGAAGCTGTATGGGCAGAACGGCCTTTTCACCCGGCGCCAGCTCGATATCCGCCAGCGAGAACGCTTCTATGTTTTTCGCCAGATCCTCTTCCGGCAGATCGACGCCGGATCCCCAGTAGATCTGGCGAAAATATTCCACCAACGGCAGTTCGTGTGGATTGTGGGCGGCAATCCTGCGCACGCGGGAATTCACGGTGAATGTCACCTCGACCATTTCATCGAGGGTCGGCGAATAGCCTTCGGAACATAGCGCGCAGGTGTATTCGTCCCTCTGTAGGGTTTTCAGCGTAGCGTTGGTGTCGAGCACGCCGCCACAGCCGGGGCACAGAACATTCCAGGAAATGTCGAAGATGGCCACCCGCGCCGCATGGAGGAAGGCGCTTATGGCGCGTTCCTCGTCGAGGCCATGCTTGCTGGCGAAAGCCGGCACATTGATGCGGCAAAGTTCATGATCCTTGCCTTCCGCGATGGTCCGCCGGATCGCGTCGATTGCCTTCGGATCGACGTCGGTCGACTGCCCCAAAAGCGCGAACAGATCCTGAGTTTCGGTCATCGTGCAGGCTCCGGAAAATGCGCCCCCGAGGTGGGTTGGCCGGAACCGTTCTTCGTTCCGAGCGCTCCATCTTACTTCGAAACGGATCGTACAGCCATTCGAAAGGAAAAGCCCGCCGACGTGTCAATTCCGTCGGGATTTTCCCCGATCACAAGCGGCACTATGGTGGGTCCATGGAGTATTCATCTTTGGGACTTTCTCCCGCGCCGACACCCGACAACCCGCCATTTCCCACGGCCTTCCGGCTTTTCTCTGCGGGGGTCGTCATCTTCCTGATCGTCGGCGCCGGCCTTTTTTTCGCGCCTGCGCTGGTCAAGCCGCGCTGGCCCTGGGCCGTCACGCCGTTCAACGCCCGCTTCCTCGGCGGCTTCTACACCGCCGAAATGGTCGTGATGGCGGCGCTGCTGTTCTGGAATCGCTGGTCGCCCGGCAGGCTTGTGCTCGTCATGGCCTTCATCTTCACCGTCATCGTGTCGGTGGCTTCGTTCATCAATCTCGGTTATTTCAACTTCGAGCGGAAAGCGCCCTGGCTCTGGTTTTTGGTCTATCTTGCTTCGGTCGCGGTATCCGGGCTGTTCTTGTGGCGGGCCAGGGCCCGTCCTTCCGCAAAGGGCGTGACCTTAAACTCTGCATGGCGCGGCTACATGTCGATGGAAATGGCGATCCTCGGGCTCTATGGCGTCGGTCTGCTGCTGTTTCCCCTGACATTCGGCGGCTTCTGGCCATGGCCGATCGACGCCTTCCACGCTCAGGTTTACAGCGCCATCTTCCTCGCCGGCGCGGGCGGCACATATCTCGTCTGGAAAAACGCGCCGCGCGAAGAGCTGCTGGTGCTCGGCCTGGCGCAGTTCCTAGTTGGCCTGCTTGTCATCCTTGGCCTCGTCATCACCGACACCGCGATGCACCGGATCGACCGGACGGCGACGGGGACATTGTGCTGGCTCGCCCTTTTCGGCTGGATCGGAATCAGCGGCATCTTCAAACTCTACGCCGTCTCCCGGTACTTCAGCGCGCAATCGGCATCATAGGATGCGGAGATGGCTGGATTTTCAGGTGACGTCCGGTGCATCGTGCCGGGCCGATTGCCTTCGCCGGGAAAGCCATGACCAGCACGACCTCGCCATTCCCAGAGAAAATCCAGCCGCAGCTCCGGGCCATTCGGCCAAGCGATGCGGAGGCGCTTTGCGCCATCTTCAACATGCCGGGCTTCCGCTGGGGCACGCTCAGGATGCCATTCGAGATGGTGGAACAGGTAGAACGGCGTATTGCCAAGTCCGGCCAGGAAACCACCTGGATCGTTGCCGAGCTGGACGGCAAGGTCGTCGGCCATGGCAGCCTGGTCGTGCAGGGTTCGCCGCGCCGTTCGCATATCGGCGAGATCAATATCGGCCTTGACGATGGCTTTGTCGGCAAGGGTATCGGCTCTGCCATACTTGGCGCGCTGCTTGACGTGGCCGACAACTGGCGCGCCCTGAAGCGGGTCGAATTGACCGTCTACGCCGACAACGAACCGGCTATTCGCCTCTACACAAGCCACGGCTTCGAGGTCGAAGGCCGGCATGTGAAGGCCGGTTTTACCGACGGGCAGTACCACGACCTCCTGAGCATGGCCCGGCTGCGGTTTTGATGACCACGGTCTTTGATCCAACCCTTAAGCTGCCGGTGGAACTTCTGGCAGTGCTGTCACGGCTCTGTCCGGAAGTCGTGCGTGACATCGAGCAGAACTGGAATGCACCGGTTTCCGAATACGCCCGCCATCTGTGGCGGCCGGTGGCAAGGCCTGCTTCGGGTCCGGCGATCGCTGCCCGTTCGATCCTGCTTGATATACTGCATCAGCGCCTTGATTTGATCATGCAGCCTGAAGAGGTCGGCAAGGCCCTTGAAGAATTCGACCACAGACCGGTGATTCAGTCCGGCCTGCACTGCCTGCTTCTGATGGACCGGATCACCTTCGATGCTCTCCTGTTTGCCTGGCTCGGCGCGGTCGAAAACGGGCTGTCGGCCTTCGTCGGCTTCATGGGAACGACGATGACCATGGAGACAATTGGCCGGGAGGGGCCAGGATGGCTCGATGTCGGCGACGATAAGGTCAACTTGTTTGGCATGGGGCGCCACAAACTATGCCGCAAAAGCGCCTGCGCGGCCGGCCCGGTCACCCTCAACAAGCGGGCGCTCGAGGCGGTGGGCGACGAAACGGATGCCAGCCGCTGGCTGGGCACACTGCTCGCCAGCCAGGACAAGGTGTTTGGAACCGCCGCTGATGCACTGACAGCCCTCAACGAGGATCTGGTCGCCGATTGGGATCGTTCCGGCATGGCTCGGCCGGTGTTCATCGATGACCGGCTCGCGGCTTCCGTCGTGGCGCGGCATCTGGACCATGACGGCAGCCTTCTTTCCAAGCTGCTCTTTGAGCCCGCAAGGCGTCAGCGTCTCGAACGTACCCTGCAAGAGACCGAATCGGGCCCATTTGGCAGATTCCTGCCCAATGCCACGGCCTACTTCTGGGGCATTCGCGAGGAGCGCGTGCGCAAGCTTGTTCTCGATAACGGGCACCTGATCGAGCCTGAAAGGCAGAATGGTCTTTCCATCCCGTTCGAGCGGGCGCATCTCAAGCAGGCGCTGCTGGACGGCGTGCTGCTGCCGAACTTGTTCCTGACATTCCTCGTTCTTGCCATATTGCCGCGCGTGCGGGTCGTGGGCGGCCTGAGGCAGATCGGTTATGTAGCGCTTTTCCACTCGATCCTGCTGGCTGCGCTGGATGAAACCGCGCCGGAAGAGCGCGGTCTGGCTGCCGAGTTGCAGGTTCGGGAAAATGCCTGGGGCACCCGGGTCATCGATGAAAAAATGTCGGTTCGCGAACAGGTTGCCGGCCTGCCGGCAGGGAGGCTGTTTCCTGACCTGCTCGGGCACTACCGTTCGCACACCTTTGCCGAGACGACCGACGACCTGAAACTGGTTCGTGAAAACGCCCGATGGCGCAAGATCGGCCGAGCCTTTGGCGTCTGATCCGGCCGCATGCCCTCATTTGTCATTGCGCTATTTCGCCTTGCGGAGCCCGTCGATCATGAGTTCGAAATCGGCAGGGTTCTTGTAAGGCAAGACTTTGCGGCGGTATTCCAGCGAATAGTCAGGATTGACGCGAGCAGTTCCTGCCATGCCGCCCGCGCGTGCCGAGATCGCTGACCGAGAGGTCGAGCCTCGCCTTGACCTAGCGATAGGCGTCCTCGGACAGGCAGATAGCGCCGGGCGCCGCGACGCCCTCCAGACGCGAGGCGAATCTTCGTCCGCGCTGGCGACCGGCTGTATCCAACCACATCTGCAGCTAGGATTGCGACTAGTCTGCGATTCTCGCTCAAGGTCCGTCTCCTCATCTCCATGATAGCAGGAAGACGGAGGGGCGAAGAGAGAACTTCGCAACGACGGCCAAGCAGCCGTCCGAATCGGCAACGCTCCGCCACCGGACCCACGGATGCCCATTTGCACTGCCGCTTGCCGGTTGACGGCTATCGGTTCATCATTGTGAATACCCTGGCCGTGAAGGGCGTGGCGAGATCACGAGTCATGGCCCCAAGAGCCGGATGATTGCAGGCCGAATCGACCTGAAATCTGAATCCATCTCTAGGTCAAAGAGACAGAGCATGATGTGGTCCGAAAACCGCTTCAAACTTTTCGGCATCATGCTCGGGTGAGGTTTCCATGGACTGCTCGGGCTGCGGTTTCGAGATTGAGGGCGGTTACGCCTTCTGTCCGAAGTGTGGCAGGCGCCAGCCTGTGCCATGCGCCAGCTGCGGCTACCCCTGCGCACCTGATTTCGAGTTCTGTCCGAAATGTGGGGCACGCCTTGGTGCGTCCGCAAAAGCCGCCGAACGGCCTGTTCCGGAACCAAGCGGGACCATCGTGCCGCCTTCTCGAATCCCGTCGCTGCCTCCGAACATCGAAAGCTATGGGCTGCATCCCGTCTCTGACGCCGATCGCCGGACGGTAACGGTCCTGTTCGCCGACCTTTGCGGCTTCACGACACTCAGCGAACAGCTCGACCCCGAGGTGATGCAAGCTCTGCAGAACGCGCTGTTCAAGGAATTGACGGGGGCCGTGCGAAACTTTGGCGGTTTCGTAGACAAATTCATCGGCGATGCGCTGCTCGCTTTGTTCGGTGCGCCGGTGGCCTATGAAGACGATCCGGAACGTGCGCTTCGCGCCGCTCTCGACATGATTGCCCGGACGGCGCGGCTCGGTGAAAGCACCCCCCACTCCGGCTCGCCTCTGTTACTCCACATCGGCATAAACACCGGTCCGGTTGTTACTGGCGGATTGGGCATCGGCACCGCCAAATCCTATTCGGTGACCGGCGACACCGTGAATACGGCGCAGCGCCTGCAATCTCTGGCCGCACCGGGTGAGGTGCTGGTAGGCGAACTCACTCACAGGCTGACCCGGCATGCCTTCTCTTACGAGTCGCTGGGCGATATCGTGCTTCGCGGCAAGGCCGGCAGCGTGCTCGTCCATCGACTGGATGCACCGCTTGCGGCCCCGCGTGCAGCACGTGGGCTGGAGGCGCTCGGCCTCAGCGCGCCGATGATAGGTCGCGGTGCGGAGCTTCATAGAATGTTGGCGAGCCTTGACCAAGCGTGCGGCGGCTCGGCCCAACTTGTCCGCCTCGTCGGAGAGGCCGGTATCGGGAAGTCGCGGCTCGTGAAGGAGTTCGTCGCCCGCGTCGGCGACGAGGATCGTTTTCGCAACGTCGCCGTGCGGCAGGCCGCGTGCTCACCGCTGGGCGAACAATCATTTGGCGCCTTGGACGCAGTTGTGCGCAGCGCTGCGGGGATGATGCAGAACGACAATGGGGATGAAATAAGGGGGAAGCTCGCAGCCTTGCTTACCGATCTCGGCCTGCAGGGCGAGGAGGCGAAGCGACTGATGCCTTTGCTTTACCATGTGCTTGGCCTTGGCGACCCCGATGCCACCTTGCAGCATATCGAACCCGAGCAGCTGCGGCGGCAAATTCTTTACGCAGTCCGCACAATCATCGAACGGCGGCTTGCGTTGTCGCCGCTGTTGATTGTCGTGGAAGACCTGCACTGGGCCGACGCCGTGTCAATTGAGGCACTGCGTTTCGTGATGGACAGGTTGGAACGCACACGGTTGATGTTGCTGGTCACGCATCGTCCAGCGCTGGACAACGACCAACTCGATTCAAATCGGGTCAGTCACACGGCGCTCAGGCTTTCGGCGCTCAACAATGATGACGGACGCAGTCTGCTGGCGGCGCTTTTCGGCGAGAGCTGGGTAAACTCCGCAGGAGGGCTTCTCGGCCAGATCCTCGAGCGCGCGGGCGGCAACCCGCTTTTTTTAGAGGAGATCGTTCGCGGCCTTATCGATCGCGGTGTATTGATGCGAGAGGGCCAGCGATGGCGGACTGTGGCAGGCGAAGTCGCAACCGGCATTCCCGCCACGATCCAGGCAATGTTGCTTGCTCGGGTCGACCGTTTGCCCCAAGAGTTGCGCCGGTTGGCCCAGGAAGCCGCGGTAATCGGCCCGCGCTTCGATGCCCCCCTTCTGAAAACCGTTACATCCGACCCCGGCCGGCTAGAAGCCGGCTGCGAACTGCTTTGCGATGCGGAAATCATCGAGGAAGTTGCCGGATCTGGCTCGGGCTCGTCGCAAAGCTACCGCTTTACTCAAACATTGCTGCAGGACGTGATCTACCAGAATCTGCTCGTGCAACGCCGGACCGACATTCACGGGCGGGTCGGTGCTGCCTTGGAGCAACTGTGCGGCGACGGGCCGGAACGGCTCGAGGATTTGGCCGTGCTCGGTCATCATTTCGCACAGAGCGCCGAGCGGGAGAGGGGCGCGCATTACCTGCAGGCGGCGGGTGATCGCGCCCGCATGATATACGCCAACGACGACGCCCTTCGTTTCTATGAGCGAGCACTGACGGCGGTGGGTGCGATCGGGCAAACACCGCTCAAACTGGCAATTGCAGAGCGCATTGCCGATCTGAGCGGCCCGGCAGGCCGCCGCCAGGTCGCGCACCACCACTACGAGGCGGTGTTGCTAGCATACCGCGAGTCGGCAGATCGTGTCGCTTCGGCGCGAGTTTTGCGTAAGATCGGTCGGCTGCTCTGGGACGTCGGCAAGCGGGACAACGCAGAATCCCGCTATGCTGAAGCGGCAGCGCTCCTCGATGGAGCGGATGCCCCGATCGAGCAGGCGCATCTCTGGCAAGAACGTGGCCGACAGGCGTTCCGGAGCGGAGATCACTCCCTCGCGACAAAATGGGCGGACGCGGCGCTGGATTGTGTACGCACTTTGACGACGGAGCATGTTTCCGACGTAGGACGCGATGCCACTCTTGTGACCGCCGAGGCACTTAATACCAAGGCTGTTGCGCTGGCTCGCCTCGGACGAAACCGTGAAGCCGTTGGCCAGGTCGAGCGCAGCATTGAATTGGCCGAAGCCGCCGGTCTGCTGGGTGCGGCCTGCCGCGGCTACACCAATCTCGGCGTGCTTTACACGACTATCGATCCGGCAAAGGCGATGGAGGTCTGTCGGCGCGGTCTGGACGTGGCGCGCCATATTGGTGATCTGGGTTTCCAGGCCCGCCTCCTCGCCAATCTGGCGGTCGCTTGTTGTACTTTCACGGATCGCTGTCCAACGGAGGGCGTGCCTGCCGCCGAGAAGGCTATCGAGATCGACCGGGCGCTCGACCAGCGCGAGCACCTGCCGGTGCCGTTGATCGTGCTTGGGCAGATCCACCAGTGCAACGGTCGTCCGGAACTGGCGGTTGGCCTGTTCCACGAAGCACTGGACGTCGCCCGCGAAATGGGCGAGCCCCAACTGCTCTTTCCGTGTTATGATGGTCTCGCAACGCTTAATCTGGACCTCGACAATCTGGCCGAGGCCGAACGCTACTTTTCCCTGGCGCAGGGTATATGCGCCCAGCACGGGCTCGACCCGGAAGCGCTTGTGGTGCTGCCTTTTCTCGACTAGCCGGGGTTAGGGGTTGGAAATGTCCGCGCCTAGTGACTTGGTACCGCTTCAACCGGGCGACCGTGCGCCGAACCTGGTGCTTGACGCTATTACCCAGGAAGGCAAGATCGCGCTCGACGACTTTCGCGGGCAAAAACCAGTGCTGGTCGGCCTGTTTCGAGGTCTGCATTGTGCCTTCTGCCGGCGCCACATCGCCGCCCAGGCGCGGCTTGATCCGGAGCTGCGCGAAAGGGGCGTAGAGAGCCTGACGGTGGTCAACACGCCGATCGAACGGGCGCGTCTCTATTTCCGCTACCACCCGATGCCGAACCTGCTTGCGGCCTCCGACCCGGAACGCGCTTCACATCGTGCTTTTGGACTACCCAATCTCGAATTCACCCAAAACGAGACGAACTGGCCGTACAAGGTCTCGATGGCAGCAGCAAAGGATATGCGGGTCGACATACCAGGCGAGTTGCCCGGTCCCATGGATCCTTTTGCAGCGAGCGAAATCCTCGATAGGAAGCACCCTTACGAAGTGACCGAAGCCGACGAACAGATGATCGCAACAGGACACGGACAATTGGTCGGTCAATTCCTGCTGGACAGGCAGGGAATTGTCCGCTGGAGTTTCACGGAGGTTCCGGAGGGGGGGCGATACATGTTTGGGGCGCCCAACCCGAAGGAACTGATGTCAGCTGTGTCGCAAGTCGCCCAATGAGGTCCCGTTGGGTCAAATCTTCACGTTAATAATTTGCGGCTTGAGATGCAGTGCGCTCCAGCGTCGGCAAGCGACAATCAGGCTGGGAGCCGCCACATTCGTACGCGACCTGCACCACGCAATTCCGTTTCCTCGAGTGGATCGCAAGCAAATTTTGGTCCCAGCAGTTGGCGCGTTGCATCGGAGATACGGATTTCACCGGGCTCCGCGGACGTTTGAATACGTGAGGCGAGATTAACGGTCTCGCCCCACAGATCATAGGCGAACCGCCTTTTGCCTATGACGCCAGCGACGATCGGTCCCGAGTGAATTCCAATTCTCAGCCTTATCGGTTCTCCTGCGAAGAGTTCGCGCTTGACCGCCTTGCGCAGTTCAACTGCATAGTGCGTGAGGGCTCGTGCATGATCGGATCGCGCAGTGGGCAGGCCAGCGACCACCATGACACAATCGCCGATAGTCTTGATCTTTTCGCAGCCGTGTCGTTCCGAGAGCCTATCCGCCGCCTTGAAGAAGTAATTCAAGATAGCGAGCGTCGTCACCGCTCCGACGCTGCGCGCTCTTTCGGTAAAGCCGACGATGTCGGCAAAAAGCACACTCACCTCCGCGTGGTTGTCGGCAATTTTCTTTTGCGCTTTCAACCGCTCCGCGATCGACGCCGGAAGAATGTTTAGGAGCAGGGTTTCGGCGCGCAGATATTCACGCGCCAATCCCTCCTGGCTCTTCCTCAACGCCTCATTGGCCGATTGTAACTTCTCGTTGAGGTGGCGCTCCCTCTCTTGCAGAAGCGTCATTTCATAAGCCTTCTGTTGAAGCCGTTGCTTGTTGTCGCGTTCGGCAGTCGCATCAAGAAAGAGCAGCCACACGCGGTCATCATCAGCAAAAAAATGAAGGTCCGCGACACGCCCGCTGGGCAGTTCGACCATAGGCATATGAAATGGAAGCTCCGGGCAAGGCAGCAAACCTTCCATGAATTCAAGCTGATCGGCAACAGGCTTACCGATGCGAAGGGATGAGAGCCCGTAATGTTCAACGTTACCGCCCTTCGCCGCTGTCCGCAGCTGGGCGTCAATTTTCACATACGCAATAGCACGCTCGTTGTAGAAGAAATCGTAAATCCAGTTTCCGATCTCTCTTGGCAATCTTTGCATGGTCTATTTGGTGACCATCGAAGCAAGTGTAAGAAACGCGTCATCGACATGCTCACCCGAGAGCGCACTTGTTAGATAGACTTGCCATCCCCGTTGCCTCAGTTCGTCAATTTCTCTATCCGGTATTACCCACCGATCGGCCAGATCTGATTTGTTGAAAAGCAATACGAACGGCATAGCACCGAATTCAGCCTCGACCCGCTCGCGCAGCGTGAGCGCGGCGGTAAGGGTAGCGGCGCGGGTTCCATCGACGACAAGCACGAGCCCCGTTGCGCCTCGCACATGGCTAACCCGGAACGAGCCGATATCATCTTCGCCGGCCAAATCCCATAAAATCAGATCCACTGTTTTGTCCGGGAGTTCGACACTCTTTTTGTCGATTTTCACTCCCACCGTGGTCAAGTAGGTTTCTGAAAAGATGCTTTTCACAAACCTGCGGACCAAGCTCGTCTTTCCGACAGAGAACCCCCCCAGCATACAGATCTTTTTTTGCAACATCTTGGGCTCCGCCCTAGTCCAGGTTTACCGTAACCGAAACCCGGCGATTGGTGGAGCTACCAGCTTGACTATTTTCAGGCACCGCCGGTTCAAAGGTACCCGCACCCCGAACCAGCAGCAGTTCCGGAGCGACGCCGCGCTTGTTGAGAAGCGCACGAACTGTCTCGGCGCGGGCGGCGCTGATCGATGCGTTAGCCGTCTCACGGCCCGTGGTGTCCGAATGGCCGGTCAACATGAACCGCGCAGTTACGCCTGACTTGCGGGCATTTTGGGCGAATTCCTTTATTTGATCCGCCAATCTGTCGAGAACCGGCGTCTGCTCTGGTCCAGGCACAACTTTGCCGGAAGAGAAGAAAATGTCGGTCATCTGGATGGCCTCTCTCAAATGATTGAGCTCTGCAAGGTCCAGCTCACGCAGCTGCGAGACATCCAGAACCACTCCGTCCGCCGAAAGTTGTTCAGCGGCGGCCTGCGCCCGGTTGATCCAAGCGGCAGGAGCCTCGCCCACGACAACGATGCGACCCTGGATGATCGAAAGTCGGACCGATTTCGGCGGGGTCAGCGACGCCGTCAGCCGCTTCACCACAAACTTCGGATCAAGGCTCTGATAGAATTGCCACTGTGAATGAACGCGGGCAGGATCAACCTCCGTTCCGGACAGCAGAGCTTGCGGGTCGGCGGCAAGCGGGTCTCGCAGGCCGGAAATATAGAAATGTCCACCCCTGGCCGATTGTTGGGCGACAATAATTCCCGGTCGGGCCTCAAGTCGCGACACATAATACTGCCAGTGCTCCGCCGCGCGTGCTTCGGGGCTCACATCACGAACCTTGGAAATGTCGAATTCCGGTCCGCCTGCCGAAAGCTGTCGGGCCGCTGCGCGCGCCCGATCTATCCAGGTGTCGGGAGCCTCGCCCTCGGCAATGATGCGATTATTGACGATCGAAAGTCGTACTGTATCTGGTGGATACAGCGACGCCGTCAGCCGTTTCAACACGAACTCCGGCTCAAGGCTCTGATAGAATTGCCATTGTGAATGAACCCGGGCGGGATCGACCTGCGTTCCGGACAACAGCGACTGCGGGTCGTCGGCAAGCGGGTCTCTCAGGCCGGCAATATAGAATCGGCCATCGCGTATTTTTTGTTGTGCAACGATGATGCCCGGCTGGGCCTCCAGTCGCGACACGTAGGCCTGCCAGCGCTTCGCCTCGAGTACTTCGGGGCTTACGTCACGAACCTTGGAGATGTCGAACTCCGGTCCGCCTGCCGAAAGCTGTCGGGCCGCCGCGCGCGCCCGATCTATCCAGGTGTCGGGAGCCTCACCCTCGGCAACGATGCGCTCATTGTCGATTGATAGTCGTACTGAATCCGGCGGAGCCAGCGACGCCTTCAGCCGCTTCAGCACGAACTCCGGTTCAAGGCTCTGATAGAATTGCCACTGCGAATGAACCCGGGCGGGATCGACCTGCGTTCCAGACAACAGGGACTGTGGGTCGGCGGCAAGCGGGTCTCTCAGGCCGGCAATATAGAATTGGCCGTCGCGCGCCTGTTGTTCGGCAACGATGATGCCTGGCTGGGCCTCCAGTCGCGACACGTAGGCCTGCCAGCGCGACACATAAGCCTGCCAGCGCTGCCCGGATTGCCAGGAAAGAAAGAACCAACCGCCTGCCAGAAGCAAAAACAGCAGGGCCACGGCCGCCACCAGCCACGGAAATCCCTCGTTTGATTCCTCCTGCTTCTGCTCGACGCAGGTCCGCAATTGCGCCTCTACGCCGGCCAACTGCGAACTGTCGCCGTCAAACTCAACTAAAGCCTGTGAGCATTCCTCATGGATGCGAAGCAATACATCGCGAGCTATTTCATGCAATTCCTCTGGCGGATTTCCCCGGATCACCGAAACCAGGGTCGCAAACGGTCCAACTTCCGACCAGAGACGAAGGTCGCCAAAACGGATAGTGTCCAGGCCGCTCTGCTCTCTCTCGTTAAACGAATCTTTCACAAAATCTTGAATTGCACTAAGCATTGACGAAATCAGCTGGGGATCTTCGCTCGTCGCATTGTCGGCAGCTACATGCGCAATCAAAAGCCCGGAATTACGATTAATGAGAAAGGCATGCTCTACACGATAGATAAGAGAATGCTTTAGAACAACTTCCGAGAAGCTCGCACCTGTCCTCCAAGCTTCAAATCTCCACTTGAGCCCGTGCCAGGTAAATATATGTCTTAAAGTTTCATTCAGTGACTGAAATGTCTGGTCGATCTTTTCCCCGATCGACTTGCGGATTGCCGGCAGAAACACCGGGTATAATATATCCGTCAGCGTGCGCGGGCTCTTCTGGATTGACCGTTGCACAGCCCTTTCGACAGCTGGCGCAAGCGCCTCGCCGAGCTGCGCATGAGGCGCTCGCGCGGCCGCACTGGGAAGAATGTCGCCCACTGCTGCCGCAAGCTGCTCGGGTTCGTCCAGCAGATGCGTAACTCGTGAAAGCTCCGAAATTTCGCGGCTGACCAGCAACTGGCGCAGCGTTTCCATGCGAGGATCGGCGGTTGGGACTCCGTCGAAACGCGCACGATAGTCCGGATCAACGTTCCGGGCAATTTCGACCAAAAGACGAGCCAGAGCCTCGCGATCAATTTCTGTATCGTTCGAGGCTGTTCTTTGTGGAAGACTGATTGGGTCGACGGTTGACGTCAAGGTCCCATCAACTCACTTTCCAGCTACGATCCGAGTTGCCCTTGCTGCCGACGGGATCCTGATTCAGACATTTCGCAACCTCTACAAACAGGCCAGCCAAAAGATTTCGGTCGGTCTTAACGTTGCTGAGATCGGCAAACATTTTCTCTATCAGCATCTGAACGCCTTCATTCTTCTGCTTAATTTCCTCACGCAACAAATGATCGTTTCGATTTATCCGGTCCGAAACGTCCCGCTCAAGCGCGCTCAATTGATCCGACAACGCACGCACCTGCTTTTCAAGTGCCTGGTTTTGCTCGCGAAGATTCCGGTCAATCTCCTTGTCGGCATCGGCTCGTGAGTCTTTTTCGTTCCGCAATTGCGCCGCGAGCGAATCGATCTGCTTCTTTGCATTTGACTCGTACATCTCAAGATTGCGCTTGGCTTCGGATTCGACATCCTTGAAGCGCTGCAACACCCGTTCTTCAAGCTTGGAAAAACGGCGGTCATAGTCCTGCATCTGGTTGCCGAACAGCAGATCGCGTATCTTGTCGACACCTACGGCGTCGCCGGCGCCCCCGTTTTCGCGAACCTGGGCCGCCATGAAGTTCAGCCCGCTTCCGTCTGCATTACCAAGCAAATTTGCGTCCGCCTTGTTTGCGGAGGAAACGGCACTCGAAGTACTCGAAGATTCCTTGGCCATCCTTATACCCCTCTATGTGAACCACCTGCCACAGTGCAGAGACCCATAAACAGGTGAAGATGCCAGCAAAATCCGCGACCTGCAAGCCGGAATCTTCTTGGCGCAAGCCAATTTGCGTGCTCTTTTTACACCTCTTGGACTGGCCGAAAAAGCACCAGTACCGCTAGGTGTTGCTCTCGCCTCTCTCTGTGATAGCAACCATAGCCGTTTAATCTAATTGGTTATCGAGCGAAATCTACTATGAGGCCGAGTGATACAATGGCATTATGTATATCTATTTAGACAGATGTAAGTAATGAGTTTTCATTAGAAATTGCTAAAATAACTTTTCCAGCGGGCAGCATATTGCCTCTCGCTCCGCTATATACTGCCACCATCAGCTTCCGGCGCGAGCTCAACAGTAGAAGGAGAATCTTCTTTTCACACGAGGAATCGCCGATCAAGAATGCAGCCCGGAATCGAGGTGTTTCGGTCGACAGGAGAGAGCAATAGGTCCCAATAGCTGGCAGTCATTCAACCAAAGCTTCAGTGGGCTTGCATTGTTGCGTCGTCGATTGCAAAGGACGGCAGTTTGCCATAGCCAAGTGCCAGGGACCGCAGCTTGTGGTCATGGTGCCGATTTCAGGGATCGACATGAGTATGCGGCATGCTTGGTTTTGACGTGCATCTGCGACAGCCGGCGCCCGATCTCGGCGGTACGGATGAAATGCTGCGCCAGGCTTCTAATGTCGCTAGCATGACAGGAGCAAGCTCGCACTGCAGCCGAATGGCGGCGCGACGGCTCGGAAGAGTTCACGGGAGACTGTTTGGACGCAGCATCCTCGATGACCGTTTCCTTTGGCGGGAAATCGCCGGCTATGTCTTGGGGCTCTTGTACCTTCGAACCAGGCGTGGGTAAGACGGCATGGCGCATAATCCATTGGTTTCAATCGTGGTTCCTGCGCACAACGCAGAGGTGACGCTGGCGCGCGCACTCGATTGCCTCCTCGATCAGGAAATCGAGGATTGGGAGGCGATCATCGTCGACGACGCCTCCACGGACCGCACCCCCGCGATCATTGCCGATTATGTGGAGCAAGATGCCCGATTTCGGGCGTTGAGTTCTTGCGCGCATGGCCCCGCCGGCGCGCGCAATAAAGGGATTTCGACGGCGCGCGGCCACTGGCTCATGTTTCTGGATGCGAAAGATTGGGTAGACGCCAGCTTCCTCGCGAAAATGCTAGCCGCACTGGAGGCCGCGCCGGATTCAGTGGCCGCCTATTGCGGTTCTCAGCGCGTGATGCCCGATGGCGAACTTATCCGGTTGAGCATCTCGTCAGAGGTTGCGATCCAGCCCTTTGAAACATTTGCCCGCCGGTGTGCCATCGCCACCCACGCGCTGCTGGTCGACCGGGAGACAATCGTCGGGTTGGGCGGTTTCGATGTGTCGCTGCGCACATGCGAGGACTGGGATCTGTGGCAGCGCCTCGCCCGTCTCGGCAGAAATTGGGTAATGGTCGACGAGCCGCTCGCCTTTTACCGGGCTAGCTCCAACTCGCTCACCCGCAATTCATCTCAGATGCTGGCCGACGCGGAAACCGTGATCGCCCGTGGCTTCTCTGCCGACTCCAGAGTCAAACACCCGGTGACTATCCACGCCAACGGAGCGAACTCGGCGGATGGCCGCACCGCTTCCGAAGCACTCGCGTGGTTCGCATTGTGGAACGCCGCGTCGGATTGCGGCGGCGGCTCGGGCTCGATCAACCCGCAGTCCCTGCGCGCGCTTCCGGCCGGACGCAAGTGGGCGAATGAGATCGCCAAGGTAGCCGTCAACGGCCTTGCGGTGGGAAGCCTGTCTGTGCCGGCGCAACTGGCTGCCAGGTGGGGAAGGTTCGGCCGCGCCATCACCGAGTTGATTACCGAACTCGGCAAGGTCTGGGACAATCCCGCAGCGGCTCGCCGCATCCAGTATCAGCTTGAGCAAATGGTTCTCGACGCCGACGATCTTGGCACACCACGCAGGCTGGCGCGAACACTTGGAATCCGCGTCGACGCGCGAAATCCGACCTCGACCGAACTGCCGGAAGGAATCGACCAAATCTATGCCTACCTGATGATGGATGGCCACATCGAGGCCGTCGTACAATTCGGCGTGCTCGGGACAGTGACAAGGGATCATTGGATTGAACTGATCCGGAATTTCGCACCGCAAAAGGAGGCTGGCGCCAACACTCCGAACACGCTTCCAGCCTGGGCATTGTCAGGCACAGCCGAACGCGAGCCTGATCCGGACAGCCATTTCGGCAAACTCGCGAGATTGGCTGCGCAAGCGCGGGAGTTGGTTCGGTCGAGCGCCGAACCTGCTGAGCCTTCTGCCGCGCCGCGCCGTGCACGGGTCAGGCACGACGAGAATCGCACGTCGTTCTGGAATGGCTATTTCGCGACCGAGGACCCCTGGAACTACGGTTCGTCCTATGAGCAGGAAAAATATGAGCGGCAACTCGAGATTCTGCCTGCGGGTCCCATCGGACGGGCACTTGAGCTCGCCTGCGCGGAGGGCCACTTCACGCGCCAGTTGGCGCCGCGAGTGGACCATTTGACCGCAACCGACATCTCCGCCATAGCCGTCGGACGAGCCCGCGCGCGATGCAGCGATCAGCCGAACGTTGAATTCAGCGTAATGGATTTCTCCGCCGACACGCTGCCGGGTGAGATGGATCTGATCTTCTGTTCGGAAGTGCTCTACTATCTGGATGATCTCGCCGAGTTGCGGCGCATTGCCAGGAAATTCGCTGAGGCGTTGGCGCCTGGCGGCAGTTTCATCAGCGCCCACGCATTCGTGCTGCGTGACAATGTTGAAAGGACGGGCTTCGACTGGAACACATTCGGGGCACAAGCGATCTCAGAGACGCTCGCAGCGACCGAAGGTCTCGTCCTCGAGCAGTCGATCCAGACCGAGCTCTATCGCATAGACCGCTTCCGCCGCCTGTCACCGGACGATGTAGTGACGGAACCGAGGATTGATCATGCGTCGATCCGCGCGCCTATCGGACTCGGGGTCGCCCGAAATATCGTCTGGGGCGGGGCGCGGGCCTTGCGCCGCGACGTCGCGCGCAGCGAGCGGCGGCCACGTATCCCTGTCCTCATGTATCACAGCGTCGCCGATGATGGCCCGGCCGCTCTCGCCCGTTTTCGGCTAACGCCCGCCGCATTCGCCAGCCAGATGGCATGGCTGCGCGCCAATGGCTTTCACGCGACCACGTCCGAGCAACTGGAACGGTCCATCGCCAACCGTCAGCCTTTCGCTGGCCGCCCAGTGCTCATCACCTTCGATGACGGCTTCCAGAATTTTGCCGACCAAGCCTGGCCAACCTTGCGCGCGAACGACCTGACCGCGGAAGTGTTCCTGGTGACTGACCTAGTGGGTGAAAGCGCGCAGTGGGATGCCGAAAACGGTCCGCCGACGCAGCTTATGGATGCCGGGACGGTGCGGCGGCTCGCCGCCGAAGGTGCGTTCTTCGGAAGCCATCTCGCGACGCATCGCGCGATCGATGGTCTGTCGAGCTCTGACTTGGCCGCCGAACTGCTGCGCTCTCGTATGTTCATCGAACGTTGGACCGGTCGGCCAACCTCGGCGTTCGCGGCACCCTTCTCTGTCACCGACCGACGGCTCGGCAGACTGGCCAAGGAGTCCGGCTATCGGATCGGCTTCGGCAGCAGACACGGGCCGGCGGACCTTAATTGCGATCCCATCGACCTTCCACGAATCGAGATTCGCGGGGATCGCTCGCTCGACGACTTTGCCGCCACCGTCGAGGCCATGCTCGATTAAACGGTGAACTTTGTCACGGTCATCGGTCCCGCTCACGATGCGCAAGATCGACGAAACGCTCCGCACTCGCCAGACTGCTGCGATCGCCCCATATCACCCGAGATCGGAATGGCCTGCCCCGGCGGCTGAGTAAACACTGCCAAAATACCCGGCGCCTCAGCATATTCAAGCGTGGCATGCGTGGCACCTATCAGCCCTGCGCAGAAAGCATCTGCACCGCTACCTCTCCGAATACGACTTCCGCCCAATTTCACGCGCAGCCCCTGGCATGAACGACGATGCGCGGCCGGTCGCAGCCTTGATGGTATCGTCGGCAAACGCCTCGCCTCGGGTTACTTCATACGGAAGCGACGCCGCTTAAGCCGACCCAGTGCAGGCTAACTGTATTCGATAGCCGCTTTTCCCGAGCAGATGGACTTCAGATTACGAGCAAATAAATAAACGCCTCCGAAGTAATTTGGATACATTTCAACGAGCTTTTCTTTCTTGTCCACCTCGACCAAGACAGCCTTTATCTCACTGCCCCTTAGCTCGATTTTTTGCTCGATCTCTTTCAATTTTCGTGCGCCTAATGTAAGTGCCCTGAACGTCTCGACGGTCAGTTTATGATCTTTCCCATATTGAAGCAAATAGTATCGAGTTTTTTCCGCTTGATGTACGAAATTTTCTGGGCAGCGGGCAGTATTTTTTATTTTTTCTAGTATGCCGATCGCACCTATACGCTTGTTGAGATCCCGCAATTCTCGAACCCGGCCATTGTGATCCGGAACACTTACATGAACGGGGCACTGCTCCACGTGCGCGAATTCCGCCGACATAAGCTGGAAAAGGCGAAGCCAATCTTGGTCGCCCTCTCCGTGCTTCAAATCCTGGCCCCGGAATAGCCCGACAGCCTCAACCGCAGTTGCCCATGAGTGCTGAAGCTTGGTACGAACTTGCAACTCGATGCGTCGTCCGTCGAAAGCCTCGGTGTCGGCATCTCTGGATCGGTATTTGAAAACAATATGGTGACTTCGATACCCGTCCGGCTTCGGCTCATCGATATAGTTAAACTCCCTAGAGTGTATCTCATGGGGGAACTTGTCTCGCATCGATGCGAGAAGCGAGCGAACACCTTTGATATCGGCCATGATCGCTCGGCAACCGCCGATGTCGTTCATGGTGTCCAAATTGGTGGTGGACTCTCGAAGCTTCCGACGAATGGATGCCATGCGCTTCGGCCGGGATGCCATGTCGCCCTCCAGTCGCAGGGCTCTTATGTGATGACGGACAGAGAACCGAACGCTGCGCATCGGCAGAAAGTGCGAGTCGCGCCAGCTATTGGCGATTGAGAAGATTTCGAGTGCGTCCACATACTGGCCGACAGTAATGTCTCGTCCGAACTGAATAGGTTTTGCCAGCCGGTCGCCTGCCTTGCGAACGGCTTTCATGCTGTAGGCAAGGCGCGGGTACTCAGTCATTGGAGCCAAGAAGTCA
This sequence comes from Mesorhizobium sp. M7A.F.Ca.US.011.01.1.1, assembly GCF_003998295.1. Classification (NCBI taxonomy): domain Bacteria; kingdom Pseudomonadati; phylum Pseudomonadota; class Alphaproteobacteria; order Hyphomicrobiales; family Phyllobacteriaceae; genus Mesorhizobium; species Mesorhizobium sp. M7A.F.Ca.US.011.01.1.1. The sequence continues at coordinate 48,715 of NZ_RZRT01000006.1, read as the reverse complement.
TGGTAGCCCGCCTCATTCTGGACTGGCGGGACTATCGCAGGGGAATCAGATCCCAAGAGTCATATCCGTTTGGGTAAGCGAAGTACCATAGCGCGCGACATCGGATCTCCGCGAGCGAGATACCGTCTCGGCCGTATCTGGCTAGATCGCGCCCCCGGACATGACGCGGACGTACATGCCGCCACGCTCAGCCAGCTTATAGATCTTTTTCAGTGCTTTAAGGGCGACGCCGACAACATAGCAGTTGCCTCCTGAAATATACCTCAGGACAATTGCAAGCTTCATAGCAGGAATTTCCCTTTTCTCCATCGCAGTGGGCATTAAAAGCACCACCGTGATGGCACATTGGCACAAGCAGGCCGGCATTCCGGAGGGCTACACTCTGCACGGGCTACGCCGTACCTTCGGCACGTATCTCGCCGAATGCAACATCCAAGCGCGCGCTATCATGGAGGCGATGGGGCATTCTTCCATGACGGTGACGGACGAATATGCGGCCCTGCGCGTCGTCAAGTAAGTGAAATCAACCGACCATGCGCAGGGTGGCCATATCAGCGGCCCTTTTTTTGGGGCCCACAATGGGCCCAAAACGTTTTGGCCGACGCATATTTTGATCAATAGAATCAATGGTTATGGTGGTGCAGGCAGTCATTGGCGAACCAGTCTCTGTCTGATTTTCCCTATTAGAGCCCGAAAAACAGCGAATTTCTGGCGATTTTGAGCGGCCGAGCCAATTTCGGCCTGAAATCTCACAGTAGTTTCAACGCGTTGTCCAGGAATTCCCTATTCGCCCTAACAGGGAAATGAAAGTAGTCCAACAGGGAAACGCCACGTGCGTCAGGCGCGGGAAATGCGCATCGCTTGCTTGACTTTGAGCGGCCTAGCGACTGGGTTGTCTCACCCACCGAATCCGTCCCCAAGCCAAAAATGCCGCACACCTTCACCCGCCAAGAATTGTATGACCTCGTTTGGTCGACCCCTATCGTCACGCTTGCTGAGCGGTTCGACATATCGGACGAGGGCTGGCGAAGACTTGTGCTCGCTATCAGATACCCGTTCCCGGCCGCGGCTATTGATCGAATGGGCCAAACAGCGGCTGGCTCACATCGAAGCGCAGAACCAACTTGATGTGCTGACTTCGAACCTGCGCGAGCAAAATCTCTTTCCCGACCCAGACGATTTGGATAATCCTGAGGGTGATCCGCCACCGCCAAAGACCCTGTGGGGCTAGCAACGCATTGCAAACGACCTGCTCAGACGGTGGGCCAGCGCCCTGCATCCCGTCGGCCCAATTGAGTTGCAGGTTCGAGGTGAGCTGTGCCTTGCGAAACAGGTCTTTACCTTCCGGGCTGTTTGCGGACGACACGCCGATCCAGTCGATATCGCGCCGCGGCGTCATGATATCGGCGATGCGCCGATCGCCAATGTTGAAGACGCGCTCGACGAGCTCCTGCTGGGTCTGGTGAAGCAGCCCTGCCTCCTGGCTCGCCGCGACAAGCAGCTTCAGCTCTAAGCGAATGCAGGGACTCCTCGCCCGTCCCTAGCCGCAATCCTCAGAGACGCAACACCAGATTGCCAAGACCGTTCAAAGCGAGGATCGCCGGCCTGAGCAGGAACAGGAACAGGCCTAGCGGCCGCACCACCCAGAGTGCCGTGCCCTCGCTACGCTGAAGCGCCAGGCTTTTCGGCGCCAACTCGCCCAGAACGATGTGGAGAGCAGTGATGATAATAAAAGCAATTGCTACGGCGATTATATGGGATCCGGCGGTGGCAAGAGACCCCATCGCTCCGACCAGCAGTGGCTCGATCAGATGGGCGAGTGCAGGTTCGCCAACCCAGCCAAGCGCCAGCGACGAAATGGTGATACCCAGCTGGGTCGCGGCAAGATTGGCATCGAGATTCGCCAAGGCTCTTTGAAGCAGCCCGGCATTCAAGCGTCCAGCGGTAGCAAGTTCGTCGACTCGGCTCCGCCTGACCGCCACCAACGCAAATTCCGCAGCGACAAAGAAGCCATTTGCGCCAACGAGTACTAGAACCAACAGAATTCCAAGAATGTCGCGTAGACTACCATCGTCCGCCGGCATGATATCCTCTGCTGGATCTGACTGGCGGGATCTGTGAAGCGTATTTGGCGCTATTGCGCAACCGCATTGGGCTCAGAATTATCACGCGGAGCTGCTGCCCCGACGCGGGGACTCTGGCTTTGGACAGCGTTAGGAAGAAGTGATTTGCCAGACCGCTACGCCGGCTAGAACAATTCCGGCAGCGCCTTCGATCGTCCGCGAAATGGCATCGAACAGGCGTGGCCGGCTGTCGAAGAAATGCACTAGGCGCTCCCGAAACAGGATCGACAACACCGCAACGCAAGACAGCGTCAGCGCCACGCCGGCCATCATGGTGATTGCAAACAGGATACCGGCGAGCGGAACGCCTCTGGATATTGCGAAGGTCATCACGAAAAGCGTCAGCGGGCATGGGATCAAGCCGGCCATGACGCCGACGGCCTCGCCCTCATGCTTGTGGTGATGGCCGTGGCTCAATGCGCGCCAGAGCATCCAGACGCCTATGAGTCCAAGCAGCCCGCGACTGACGTCTTCTAGTAGCGGCGCGCGGCCAACACTGCCCAGGGCAATAGACACCAACGGTAGCGAGAGCGCCGCGATCAGCACGGCAATCGTCACATGCGTGAAGGAAAGTGTCAGTGATACCCGAAGACCGCGCGAAACCTTTGCGTCCGAACCGGCCAAATACGTGGCCAGTAGGGCTTTGCTGTGACCCGGCGTCAGCGCATGCGCTGCACCGAATAACACGCCCATCGGCAGAAAGGCCGTGAAGGCCAGCCAATCGCCGCCGGCCGAAAGCAGTTTGATCTGCTCGGCCAGCGCCAGGTAGATCGTGCGTTGGAAGTCGACCAGCGTCTGGAACATGGCCATCGAACCGGCTCCGGGTCAGCCGCAGGTCAATCGAGGCGTGTCGCGAAAATCTTGCCGAGATCGGTCCCTGTTGGGTCACTGAAGAACGCGTCTGTCAGGCTTTTCTGGTTCTGTGCGATGGCCGTGTCCGGATCTGGACGGACGACCGCGCGTGAGCAGCCTACAGGCAGGCCAGCCACAGCAATCTTGTCGTCGTCGGTAAAATCGATCGCCGTGTAGAAGGTCGGGTCATAGACGCCGATGCTGACTTTTCCAGCAAGAGCCAACGGGTCCTTCGGCTGCGTTTCGAACTGGACAACGAGCTGATCATTCTCAAAGCTGACGCTGAACTTCGGTGGCGGCGCCATCGTCACGTCCTTGCCGTTCAAGGTCACCATCTGAAAGTAGTTGTACCCGGCCAGCGACGCATGGACGGTGAGAGCAACCTCATCGAGTTCTTTTGTATCAAGAACAAGGTCGGAATTCTTGTCGAATTCCATCAGCACAGTGCTGGAAAAGAGGTCGTCGAAACGCCAGAGATGCCGAAGTGATTTGACCGTGCGGTCTTGACCGACGGTCATGTCCAGCTTCGCTTCGGCAAAGACATGGGGATGGGCACTCGCCGCCGCGGCGGAAGCGAGCAACAGCGCGACGCCTGATACCATGCCCGTCAGTCGCATTTTCACTCGCACTTCATCGTTTCCGGTCAGGCAGCACGTCTGGCATTGCAAGCAGGCCGAAATGGGACATGCGGTTAAGGTGGGCCCTCAAGATCAAATCACGCTCAGCGTCATGGCGGCAAGAACAAGATAACGGCCGACCTTGGCCGCAGTGACCAGCAAGAGGAAAACCCGAAAAGGCTCGCGCAGGACGCCCGCGACGACGGTCAGCGGATCACCGACAATTGGCAGCCAACTCAGCAGAAGCGACCACTTCCCGTAACGGCGATACCACACTTGTGCGCGGTTTAGTTGCGTTTGGTTCGCCGGAAACCACCGCCGGTCCCGAAAGCGCTCAATGCCTCGGCCGAGCAACCAGTTAATCACCGACCCAAGCACGTTGCCGACGCTCGCGACTCCGACTAGCAACCAGGGCGAATAATCCGCAAGCAAGAGCCCGATCAGCACCGCTTCCGATTGCATCGGCAAGATCGTCGCGGCGATGAAGGCTGCCAGGAAAAGACCAGCGTAGGCTGCGAGATCGGTCATTGAACAGTGTATCTGTCTGTCGACCTAATGATGGTGACCTTCGGGTTCGACCATCTTGAACGGTAGCACCTGTTCGCGATCCTTGGCCTTCAGGACCAGTCTTGCCTCGAATTCATGCGGCTCGGCAGGGGTGACTGTGCTCTCAAGGCGATGATGATTGTCGGCGACAGGATCGAGGTGCAACGTCTCCGGCCCCTCTGGCCGGTCGATGATCACCGTCGCCGTCAAATCGTCGGCATGCCGGTCGATCGTCAGACGCATCCGCTCGCCAGCCGGTGTATCGACGATTTCCAATGTCCCTTCAGCCAGATCACAGGCGACCTTGAAGGGCTCCGGCGCATGATGGTGAGCATGAGAGGTTTCCGCGCCAGTGACGGCCGGGCTCACCAAGCGAACGTTGGCTTCGGCCAACGCCGGCAAGTGGGCGAACAGCTCCTGTTTGAGGGCTTCAGTTACACCCAGCACGTCGTTGGCCGTCGCCATCTCCGGAACACTGATGGCCACGTCGGCATGCAGGCGGTGGCCGATCCAGCGCGCCTGCACGCTTTGGACACGCTCGATGCCGGATACATGCTTGGCGGCATGATGGATTTCATCGACGATGCCAGGCTCGACGCCGTCGAGCATGCGGGTCAACACGGCTTTCGACGACTGCCATACGATGGCGAAGATCGCCAGCGTGATCAACAGTCCGATGATCGGATCGGCAAGCGGAAAGTCTAGCCACACGCCAATAGCGCCAAGCACGACCGCCAGACTGGTAAAGCCGTCGGTGCGGGCATGGTAACCATCCGCGATCAGCGCCGCGCTGTTGATCTCGCGGCCGACACGGATACGGAACACAGCGACGGCCTCGTTGCCTAAGAAACCTATGATGCCGGCTATGGCGACCCAGCCAAGAAATGCGATCGGCTGCGGATTGATCAACCTGTCGATCGCCTCGTAGCCGGCAACGATGGCGCTGAACAGGATGATGAGGACAATCAGAATGCCGGCCAGATCCTCGACGCGGCCCAGCCCGTAGGTGAACGTCTCGCTCGGTTTGCGACGGGCCAGCATGAAGGCGACCCACAATGGGATAGCGGTGACCGCGTCGCCGACATTGTGGATCGTGTCGGCCAGCAGTGCCACGCTGCCGGAGAGGAACACGACCACGAGCTGAAGCGCCGCCGTGATGGCCAGAACGACGAATGACCATTTGATCGCCCAGATGCCGCGCGTCGTCGTGGCGATCGTCGGGTCGATGACGCCATGGGTGTGACCATGGCCGCCCTCGCCGTGATCATGTCCGTGGCCGCCCATGCCGTGCGTCATCGGGCCGAATCCGAACCAATCGCGAACTTTGTCCATCATGGCGCTTCTCACAGGTATTTGGTGATATCCTTGAACTCGTCGATCGAGCGGCGCTGCTCGAGCGCCAGCGGTCCGACGACGTCCTCAAGGCAGTGGTTGAGGTGGTCTTGGATCAGCGTCTTCTTGGCCTGGGCGATGGCCCTCTCCACGGCATGAAGTTGCTGGGCGATGTCGAGGCACGGTCGACCGGCCTCGATCATCTCGACGATCCCGCGCAGATGGCCGTCGGCGCGCTTCAGCCGCTTGATGATGGCAGGATGGGTTTCGTGGACGTGGGGACGCTCATTCATACCTTGATGCTATCCCCCCAGAGAGGATATTCCAAGCCTCAAAGTGGCCTCGATTCTGGTGCACGCAACCATTCGTTAGGATTTTAGAGAATAATCGTTAAGCATGCCGAATTGGATCCATAGCATAGCCTTTCGTCTCATCGTCGCTTTCGCGATGACTCTCGGCGTGCTGGTCTCCCCAATGGGTGGTTCGGCCTCGCATAGCCCGATGGCGCTCGCTGCCGCCGAGGCAGCGCGTCACGCAGAGCTGGCAGCACAGATCGAAAAACACGGCCACAGCCATGACGATGGCGAAGCCGATGAGCAGAGCTTTGGTCATACCCACGGCCACAATCCGGCCGACCACACCCATGAGACGGCGAGCACGCTTCCGGGCTTCGCGCAGCCAGCACCGCCGATAGGCCGGAGCTGGCTGGTTTACCCGCCTTCGTTTGCCGACCTCAAAATCCGTTTCCGGCTTGAGCGCCCTCCCAGGCAGATCGTCATCGCATGATCGCGGCCGCACGCGCGGCCATCCTCAACGACGACGATTGGAATTCTCATGCAAGGATCCTTCTACGAGGGTCCGCCACGCACGCCTTGCGCGCGCTGGCGGTTGGCCCTTCCTATGCTCATTGCTCTCCTGACCCTTCCATTGCTTGGGGCGGTTGCCCTCGCCCATGCCGTTGCCGAAGGCGACAAGGGCTATATCCAGGAGATCACGGGCATCAATCTGCTGCCCTTCATCTATCTCGGCGCCAAGCACATGGTGACGGGATACGACCACATCCTGTTCCTGTTCGGCGTGATCTTCTTCCTCTACCGGATGAAGCACATTGGCATCTATGTGAGCCTGTTCGCGCTCGGCCATTCCACGACCATGCTGCTTGGCGTCTATTTCAAGGTGGGCATCAACAGCTACATCATCGACGCGATCATCGGCCTGTCGGTCGTCTACAAGGCGCTCGACAATATGGGCGCTTTCCAGAGGTGGCTCGGTTTCCAGCCGAACACCAGGATCGCGACGCTGATCTTCGGCTTTTTCCACGGCTTCGGCCTGTCGACGAAGATCATCGAATACAACATCTCGCCCGACGGGCTAGTGCCAAATCTTCTTGCCTTCAACGTCGGCGTTGAGATTGGCCAGCTTTTGGCGCTCGCTGCCATCCTTATTGTCATGGGCTACTGGCGCCGGACCGACAGTTTCTGGCGCCACGCATACACCGCCAACACCATCATGATGACCGCCGGGTTTGTGCTGATCGGCTATCAGCTCACCGGCTGGGTCGTCTCCTGAGCCTCCAAGTAAAGATCCCAAAAAAGGAATTCTCCTATGTACAATACCGACATCCCGACCCGCGCCGAGCTGCCGACATCCATGCAACTCCTTCGCTCTACCGTCATCGCAATTCTCGCGGCAGCTGCCATCCTTGTGACCATCGTGCTGCCGGCCGAATACGCCATCGATCCCACCGGCGTTGGGCGAGCGCTCGAGCTCACCGAGATGGGCGAGATCAAGACACAACTGGCCGAAGAGGCCGAGCAGGACCGCCTTCGCGAACTGCAAAACGGCACTCCGATCGCCGTGCCAGCCCGAGATCAGCAGTCGAGTCTTCTGGAGCGCGTCTTCGCTGAACTGGTGATGGGTTCCGCCTCTGCCCAGGAACTCCGGACAGACGAAATGTCGGTCACCCTGAAGCCCGGCGAAGGAGCTGAGATCAAGCTCGTCATGGCCAAGGGCGCACAGGCACAATACTCTTGGACGGCCAATGGCGCGGCGGTGAACTTCGACACCCATGGTGACGGCGGCGGCGAAAACATTTCATACGAGAAGGGCCGCGGGGCTGCAGAGGACGAGGGCGTACTTGAGGCAGCGTTTGACGGCAATCACGGTTGGTTCTGGCGTAACCGCACCGATGCCGACGTCACCGTGACGCTGAAGACGAACGGTGCCTACACCGACATCAAACGGATGATGTGAACGATACGTCAATTTTATCCGGCGCCGTTTGGCGCCGGAGTGACGCGCTGTTCATTGCCACGACCTCACTGTTTGGCGCACCACCGTCCCGTGAGCATTCGTGTCGAGGTAGGCGGCGGCGTGGTGAATTGGTGCGCCGCTAGGCTGTGTCAACGTGTCATGCCGCATTGGCTGTTGGCGAAATCAGCGCCGAACGTTTGCCGCGATGGAGATCCTTGGCAAACACGCAAGCCGAACTGTGCCCAGGAGATAGCTTCAAGGCCGGTGGCATCTGTTGTTTGCATTCTTCGACCACCAAGGGGCAGCGAGTCCGGAACCTGCAGCCGGATGGTGGATTCGTAGGGCTCGGCACCTCCCCGATCATGACCGGAACCCTGCGCTGCTTTTCGGCGATCGGATCCACCTCCGGTGTCGAGGCCAGCAACATCTGCGAATAGGGATGGCCTGGGTGATCGTAGAGTTCCTGCGATGGCCCGTGCTCCACGATCTTGCCGAGGTACATCACGTAGACGCGCGATGCAGCCTGCCTGACCAACGCAAGGTCGTGGGCAATGAACAGGCACGCCACCCCAAAATCTTTCTGCAGGTGCAGGAAAAGGTTCATCACTTGGGCTCGGATGGACAAATCCAGTGCGCTAACTGGTTCATCGCAGATCAGCACTCTTGGATTCACGGCGAGGGATCGGGCAATCGCAACGCGCTGGCGCTGCCCTCCGGACAGTTCCCGCGTGTGCCGATCCTTCAAAGCGTCCGCCAGTCCGACCTGATCCAGGAGCGCCTTGGTACGATGGTTGCGGTCGGATTGTGATTTCAACCCGCTGATCAGCAACGCTTCATCGATCGTCTCACCGACCGTCTGTCTGTCGTTCAGGGACGAATATGGATCCTGAAACACGTATTGGAGCGCCCTGCGGCTTTCGCGCAGTGCTGCACCGGAGAGTGTGGTGAGGTCCACTCCATCAAGCAGGACTCGTCCCGCGCTTGCCTTTTCGAGACCCACAATGGTGCGGCCCAGCGTCGACTTTCCGCAACCGGACTCGCCTACCAGACCGACGATCTCGCCCGGATAGAGCTCGATCGAGACGTCGTCGACGGCATGGATGAACTTGCCTCGCTGAACGCTTTTGAAGCGCGTCTGCAGGTTTTCGACTTTCAGAACAGGACCGTGCGTCATGCTGCTGCCTTCCTTTGGTTGACAACCGCGCAGGCCACGACAACAGCGCTGTCGACCGACCGCGCAAGTGGAGGGCGGCTTGCGGTGCATGCGGGAATTGCGAGCTCGCAGCGCGGGGCAAAGGCACAGCCTTTGAATGGCGCGCCCAGCGTTGGCGGTATCCCGGGAAGACCGCGAAACTCCGAACCGATCGGGTCTTCCCGCCGTGGGATCGCGTTGATCAGCCCTCTCGTGTACGGATGGCGTGGGGTAACGAGGACCTTGTCCACGGGACCTCGTTCGGCGGCCCGAGCCGCATACATGACAACGATGTTGTCGGCCGCTCCGGCGACTACCCCCATATCGTGGGTAATCAGCACCATGGCCATGTTGAGCCGCCGCTGCAGGTCCTTGAGCAGGCGCAGGATTTGAGCCTGGACCGTCACATCGAGAGCGGTCGTAGGCTCGTCCGCGATCAGAAGTTTTGGCTCGCCGGCCAGCGCAATGGCAATTACGATGCGTTGCCTGAGACCACCCGACAGTTCGTGGGGGAATTGACGAAGTCGCGCTGCTGGATCCGAGATGCCGACCAGCTTGATGAGTTCCAACGCCCGCTCCTCCGCAGCGCGTGGGGTCATCTTGAGATGGAGCTCCGCCATCTCGGCGATCTGCCTTCCAACACGGCGGACGGGGTTCAGCGCGCTCATCGGATCCTGGAAAATGAATCCGATCGACTTGCCTCGTACCTTACGGATCTCGGATTCCGGCAGGCCGATCAATTCACGCCCATCGAAGCGCACCGATCCCGACAAGTTCGTCGTCACGCCGGTCGGCATCAGACCGAGCGGCGCGAAGTTCATTACAGTCTTGCCGCTGCCGCTTTCCCCGACGATGGCAAGGCATTCTCCTTGCCGGACGGTGTAGCTGACGCCATCGACGGGGCGTACCGCGGCCTTCGCGGTCAGGAGATCGACCGTCAGATTGCTGACGTTCAAAAGGGGTTCGTCATGCATCCGAATTCTCCTTGGCCCAGCCGGCGACCTCAATTCTGCGCAAGGCAAGCGTCCGCCTCGAAAGCGGCTTGGGAATGCGATTAAGTGCTATGGATTCGCCGAGGATGTTGAAGCCGATCACCGCAGCGGTCAGGGCCAGGCCGGGCAGGATAACCTGTCGCGGATCCGACTCGAGATACGGCAAAGCATCAACAAGCATCTGTCCCCATTCCGGCGTGGGCGGCTGAATGCCCAGACCAAGGAAGCTGAGTGTTGCGACAGCCAAAGCGGCTGTCCCGGCATCCGCCGTCGCATAGACCATGACCGCGCCGATGGTGCCGGGGAGCAAATGGCCGAAGTAAATGCGCCATGGGCTGGCGCCCAGCACACGCAGGGCTTCGATATGCGGCTTGCTCATGATGCTGACCGCCACGGCCCGGCTGATACGACCGCTCATCGGCCACCATGCCAATGACAGAGCCAGTACCATGGTCCAGTAGCCCGGCCCGACGATCCCGATCACGGCAAGGGCAGTGATCAGGCTTGGGATGGACAGTCCGACGTCGACGATGCGCATCAGCAGGTCGTCTACCCAACCGCGGTGGTAGCCAGCGATGGTCCCCATGGCGACACCGACCGTCATTGCAATGATGAGGACCGAGCCAACGCTGACCAACGACGTATTCGCCGCAATGATCAGGCGGCTGAGCGTATCGCGCCCGAGATGGTCGGTGCCGAGCCAATGTGCGGCAGTTGGTCCCAGGCCGGTCTCCAGTAAGTTCTGTGCGCTGGGATCTTGTGGAGCGAGCCATGGCGCGAAGCTGCCCAGGGCGAGGAAGAGGCCGATCACGATCAAGGCCACGCGGGGCAACTTGTTCAACCGGGCGAATGCAGGCTTTAATCTATTCATGGTCAGCTCCATTGGCGCCGGACACGTGGATCGGTCATCAGAACTGCGAGATCGACGATCAGATTCACCACGATGAAGAAGGCGAGGAAGATCAACAGGCAGGCCTGCACGACCATGAAGTCCCGGAACTTCACGCCTTGGAGAAAGTAGTCGCCCACGCCCTGCCAGGCGAACAGCGGTTCAACGATGATAGCAGTTGCGGTCATCAGGCCGACCTGGGTTCCCAGTGCGTTGATGAACACAGGTATGATGTTTGGCAGCGCGTCCCGGAACAGGATGGCGGTCCGTCCCAGACCTTTGCTTTTGGCCGTCAACACGAAGGGGCTGGCCATGGCCTCTTCCAGTCCCACACGAACGACACGGCTGAGCACGGCGGCGGGCAGCACCGCGACAGTGACCCATGGCAGCACCCAACTTTCCGGACCGCCGAAGCCGAAGGATGGAAAGAGCTGAAAGGTGACAGAGAAACCATAGATCATCAGCGCCCCGACGAAGAATGTCGGTGTCGATGCGCCGAGAAGAGCCAAACCGCGCGAAACGCGGTCCGGCAGTCTGTAGGGCCAGAAGGCACCCAGGAATCCGAGAGCCAGGCCGAGCAGGGTCGCAACCACGGCGCTGCCAACGATCAGGGTACCGGTGACCAACATGCGCTTTGGCAAGTCCGCACTGACTTCCTGGCCCGTTCTGTAGGAGATGCCAAAATCTCCTCGGACTGCATCGCCGAGCCAACCCGCGTAGCGCATCAGCAGGGGCTTATGCAGTCCGATCTCTTCGGCAACCTTTTCGACGTAACCCGGGGTTGCAACTGCTCCTCTGAGTTCAGCGATGAGAACAGCGACATTTCCCGGAGCCGAAACAACCAGGGTAAAGCAAACCAGAGACGCCATGAACAGCAGTACGAGGGAGTGCCTCAGCCTCTTGCTGATGAAGTGGATCAACGCGCCCTCCCTCTACTCGGCCAGCACGATATTTTCGTATGGCATATCGTATTCGGTGACCGGGCTGGTGAAGCCCTGGACCCGCTTGGAGTGCGCCCAGATGCTGGGAACGTAAACCAACGGCGCTATCGCGTCGTTGTCACGCAGCCAGTCGTAAACCTTTTGGATCGATGGCGCGATCTGATCCCCGGTTGCCGCTGTCGCAGCGTTGATCAGCGGGTCCAGGTTGGCCGGATCGGTGAACAGCTTGCCCTCGACATCGTTTTTGAAGGTCGAGAGGCACAAGGCCACCACCGTGCCGAACGGATCGTAAGGAGCCCCGTAGGTCAGGAAGAAGCCGAGATCGTATTTCCGTTCGAGCATGTCGGTGTGCTTAGAAGCGTGGTCGACAGAGCGGACGATCAAATTGATGCCGATTTCCTTCATCTCGGATTGTATGACTTCGGCCACGACGCGAGAGCCGGGAACGGCGTCGGGACTGACGACAATCTCAAGCGTCAGTGGCGTGCCGTCCTTGGAACGCACGGGACCACCCGTCCAACCCGCCTTCTCCAGGAGCGCTGATGCGGCCGCAACGTCGCGAACTGGGGCATCATGCTGGGTGCCAGCAAATGGCAATGCATCGGAGAACAGGTTGCCCGCCGGTCGGGCAAAGCCTTGGTAGAGCGCCTGGGAAATCGCCGCGCGATCGATCCCTATGCTGACGGCCTTGCGCACTTGCGGATCCTTGAGCGCTTCGGTGCGATCGGGATTGAAAGCCATCACCAGTGTGACGTTGCCGGGATCGATGACCACGTTGAGCCCTGCGGCCTCGAGCTGCTTTGCCTCAACGGGGGTAAGCGGCGCGATCCAAAACCCGCCGACGAGATCGATCTCGCCAGCGCGCAGGGCGGCAACCCGCGCGCGCGGATCAGGGATGACCTTGGCTTCGAGACGCTGATAAGTCGGCTTGTCGCCCCAGTAGCCGTCGTAGCGCTCGAAAACACTTTGTGTATCGTCAGCGCTAAGTTGACGCCAAGGACCGGTGCCGACGGGTTCGACAAATTTGCCATTCGCATCGACCGATTTGGGGCTAAGGAACCTCGGCGGCCGTGTGTAGGAAAGCTCCTGCATGAGCGCCAGCGGCGGTTCTTTGAAATGAACGGCTATCTGGTGCTCATCGATCACTTCCAACGATTGAAAATACTTGGAGCAGTTCATCCAGCTGAACTGATCGAGTCCTAGCCAACGCTCCAGATTCCACTTGCAGCTAGCTGCATCGAACACTGCGCCGTCCTGGAACGTTACCCCCTGGCGCAACGTAAGATGCAACGTCTTGCCCCCCTCTTCGATCTTCCAGTCGGTCGCAAGGCAAGGCTCGATCTGGCCGCCCTTGCCGTACCGCACCAGCGGCTCGAACATCAGGTCCTGAATGGCCCAGATCGCGTAGTGGCTCTGCGGATCAAGATTGCCCGCGGGTTTGGCGATCGCCACTCGCAATGTGCCCGCCGCCCCCTCGGCAAAGGCAAATTTGGTGAAGGTAGCATCGGTTATTGCGAGTCCTAACGCCCCTGATCCGATCTGCAGAAATGTACGCCTGTTGAATGACATGATTGCTCCTCTCGTTGCTTATTGTTCCCTGGGGCCTAGGTTGCCTCGAAAGGCACTGGGGCCTTTTTTGTATAGACATATCACATTATTGTATACAATTTAATTTAGACATCGTATCCCTTCTAATAAGTTTTTGTGCTCATTTGCGCAGGTGAGGTCTGCACCGCAACCCCGCCTCGCGCGACGACCTTGCCGCGCTTGACGACCAACGCGCGCGGCCGGTGGGACACGACGGCATCGGCGAGTGTCTCGCCTTCCACCAAAACCATGTCCCCCCAGCAGCCGGGCATCAGGCCGTACCTTTCCAGCGCAAGAACTCCGGCACCGCCGCGCGTGCAGACGTCGAGGGCCCATTCGAGTTCATCGTCGCGGCGAAAATTGTTGCGCAAGCCGACAAACATCGCGCGTTCCAGCATGTCACCACTGCCGTAAGGTCCCCAGATGTCACGGATGCCGTCATTTCCGGCGCCGACGACCACTCCAGCAGATCGCAATTTGGCGACCGGAGGCGACGGCTGCGATGCCGGCCCGGTGGTAAGAATATGGATCGAAAGCTCCGCCAACTCGTCGATTAGTCGGCCGACATAATCGGCATCGTGCATGCCGAGACAGAAGGCATGGCTGACTGCCACCCTTCCCTGCATGCCGAGTGCACGGGTGCGTTCGATGATGAGTTCGAGCGAAAAGGCGCCAAGCTCTCCCGCTTCGTGCAAATGTATATCTATGGGCCGGCCAAAGCGTTGAGCGAGGTCGAAAATTGCATCGAGGTGCCCTTTGGGATCGCGATCAACCCCAGCAGGGTCCAGCCCGCCGACCACCTCGGCGCCCATTTCCAACGCCCGTCGCATAAGTTCGACAGTGCCAGGCCGGATCATCATACCGCCTTGAGGAAAGGCGACGATCTCAATATCGACGAGGTCTCGTAGCTCGTCACGAGTGCGCATGACGCCCTCTACACCGGCAAGGCCGTGCACGGTGTCGATATCGACGTGGCTACGGATATGGGTGGTGCCTTGCGCCACTGAGGCAAGCGCCTGTCGACGCGACTGGCGGACCGGATCGATACCCAAGCGGATCTTGGCTTCACGCTCGGTCTCGATCTTGTCTATCAAGCGAGGGCCGACTTCATTGCGATACCACGCCATTCCGATCATCGATTTGTCGAGGTGGGTGTGCGCTTCGACCAAGCCCGGAACGACGATGCGACCTCCGCCGTCCTCCACCAGCCCGCCCAAAGGTGAAAGCTCCGGCTCGACGCGGGTAATGCGGCCATTCTCAATAAGAATATCCACATTGGCGCCAGCCATCGGGCGCACATTTCTAATCAACAAATTGGTTGTCATGCGGTGCGCTCCTCCCAGAGGCAGCCTATCGTCTCCGGCACGGCGACGGCCGCCTGCAGGTCCGTGTACGTAACTACCGCATAATTGTATACCTATTTCAAGATAAATCGTATCCCATATTGACAAAAATATATCTTGATCGATAAGTTGCGGGAGCTTAGGGGGATGCGATGACCAAATCGAGTCGAGCCGAAAACGTCTACTTGTCGCTGCGTCGCGCCATCATTGAGCAGGCGCTTCGCCCCGGTATGAAATTGCCCGAAGACGCCATCGGCGAGCAGTTCGGCGTTAGCCGGACCAGCGTACGAAACGCGCTTGTCCGACTGAGTGCCGAAGGCCTGGTGGAGGTGAGGAATAATCGCGGAGCCTGCGTCGCCGAACCGACGCTCGAGGAAGCGTTAGATATATTTTCCCTACGACGCTGCCTGGAGCGCGAGGTAGTGGACCGGCTTTCGCGAAAGATCACACCCGCTCAATTTGCGGCACTTGAGGGCCACGTCAAACTTGAAAGGGACGCAGTAAACACGAGCGGACCATTATCGATACGGCTGGCGGGCGAATTCCACATTCTGCTGGCCGAACTCACGGGATCGAAGCCGCTGACCCGTTATGTCAGCGAGATTGTATCGCGCTGTTCGCTGATCCTAGCCTTGTACAGCCGTCCGCACTCCGATCAGTGCGGCGTCGACGAACACGTCGAAATCATTCAGGCGCTGCGCCAACACAATCCCGAGCGCGCCATGCATGCGATGGAACACCATCTCGAGGCACTCGAGGCTCGGGCGCAAATCAGCGATCAAACTGAGCCCGACGTTCGCTCCATCCTGAGTACATACGCTCAGGTAGGGTGACCAACTCTCAAGCAGCTTGGCAAAATTCAGGAGGATATAATGCTCAACCCCCAGCCCGAGCCGGTGGGGCAGCGGAGCCGCGTGAGCATCGACTTCGCCCGCATCTCGGCACGCGAACGCTACAAGCTGCTGATCGGGGCAGTGGTGCCTCGGCCAATCGCTCTGGTGACCACACGACACCCCGACGGGACTGTCAATGCTGCGCCCTACAGCTTCTTCAATTGCCTCTCGGCCGATCCTCCAATCCTAGCCCTGGGTGTGGAGAACCATAATGACATGTCCTTCAAAGATACGACGCTCAACATCCGACTGACTGAGGAATTCACAGTCAACATCGTGGACCATGCGCTGGTTGACGCCATGAACGTCTGTGCCGTCCCATTTCCTTCCCACATTGACGAACTGGCCGAGGCCGGACTGACGCCTGTGCCCGGTGAGACGGTCCAATGCCCCTACATTTTCGAAGCGCCTATAGCCTTCGAATGCCGCCGACATTTGACGCTTGGCCTGGGTAAGTCGCGCGAGATTGTCCTTGGTCAAGTTATGCGGATGCACATTCGTGAGGATCTTGTTGACCAGGAGCGTTTCTATATCGATCAACTCGCGCTAGACGCCGTCGGCAGAATGGGTGGACACGGTTATTCGACCACCCGCCACCAGTTTGACCTGCCAACGATGTCGCATGAGCAATGGTTGGCAATGAGGCCTATGCCACCCAACACCGATGGATAGCGCCCTGATCGCGCAACGCGCTCGTCGCTTCAATCATCCTTCCTGATCGTGCAGAGACGCTGCCTGCGGCCAAGGACCCTGCCGATGCCGGGCTGGGAGAATATTCACTGCAGCTGGGCTACAGCGCACTGGAAGCTGTTATAACCCTTTGCGGCAAAGGGTTTCAAGATCCGCCTTTGTCATTTCCTCGATGCCGAGCGCAGGAAGAATATCATTATCTCCCTTGAGATCCCGGCCATAAGCCGCCGACAAGATGGAAATTCCGGATTCATGGAGTGTCGCCGGATTTCCGCTGATCTTCCCCAGAACGGCAGTCGGTAGCAGGCCGAACGGAACATCCTCGAGAATATAGCGGCTCTGGATGGTTGTCGGGCCAAACCCGCCGCGGCCTAGACGATCCATCTCCTGGTTCATGTCCGAAACAGTGCTCATGGGCACATGAAACGACAATGAAAAATGTTCCTGGACCGTACGAACCGCGATACCGAAATGGGCAGCGATGGCCAACCGTTCGGCATCCAGAGCCTCGATCAAGCGACCAACGGCAGGAGTGACATTTCCCCCTTGGCTCCACTGCTCGGCCTTTTCCATGCGTGTGAGATTGAGAAGGGCAATTCCCAGATGGTTCTGCGGATTGAGGTTGCTGAGCGCAATCGCCAGCAGACCATCCCGCTTGACGAAACGATTGCCGAACAAGGCCGTGCAAAGCTCGTACCCTTGGTCGAGCGCATCGAAAGGCAGCGTCGCAACATCAAGCTTCTGGCGAATGGAAGTGACATTGACTTCGGTTGATCCGAGCTGGCGGCCAGTCAGTAGCGTTGTGCCCCAAACGACGATCGGCAACCTGACCTTGCGCTCGGCCAACCGCTTCCAGAGATACAGAGCCCCGAACGAACTATGCGAACTGATGATGACCGGAATTCCATCTGCCAGATGAGGGACGGCGGCGTCCATCACCATCTTGTGGCCGTAAGCCGGAAGCGCGATCACCACCACGTCCGCGTGCTCGATAGCATCTCTGCAATCCTTGGCAATGCGCACCGGCACCGTCGCCTCGATATCCCCCGTCGCCTTCAACAATTCGCCAGTAGCCAACGTTCTGGTGCGGTGTCCCGACGGTGACCAAAGTGTTGGCGAGTGTCCCGATTGTGCCAAATAGGCCGCAAGGCCATAGGCAATTGCTCCGGCGCCCAGAATACTCACGCGCATAACATTCCTCCTGTTGCAGGCTTTATGGTTCGAGAATCCTTGTAGTCCCGGCCTACAAGTTTTTTCATCACGAGGTTTCGAATTGGAGTCACCTCGGTTGCCCCCAGCCGTTTCGATCAAGGGCTCCGGCTCTGAGCCGGCAAGCGCCGCTGAGAACATTAGTTTCCGCTTGACATATATCAAATATGAATGAGACGATGTCAATCATACGTATTTCACATGTAGGGAGAATATGGAAACTCGGGACCTTCAGACCTTCCTTGCGGTGGCTGCCAGCGGCAGCATTACCAAGGCGGCTGACATGCTCGGGCGTTCCCAACCTGCGGTGACACGCACCATTCAGGATCTTGAGGGCGAACTTGGCTTCGAATTGCTGCACCGGGTCGGTCGACGGGTGCAGCTATCTGAAGAGGGTGTCGCATTTGAAGAAGAAGCGCGGCGACTGCTGATGTCCTTCACCGAACTCGCGGCGCGGGCCAAGATGATCGCCGCCGGCCGGGGTCGGATCCTGCAGATTGTCACAACCTCCGCGATCGGCACTGGCCTGATCCCGACGGCCATGGCCGAGCTCAAGGGTATCGAGCTTCCGCACGAGACACATCTCGGACAGTTTCTTCCCTCCATCGTGGCCCAGGAAGTGCGCAGCGGTCGTGCCGAGATCGGCTTTTCAAGCCTGCCGCTCGATACACCCGGCCTGGATGTCCTGCGGCTCTATTCGGCGCCCGATGTTGCTGCTGTGCGGGAGGACGATCCGCTGGCAGAACTCGACGTCATACCGCTTTCGGCCTTTGCCGGCCGTCGCGTCGCTACCTTGCTCAACCCGCTGCGTTTCCAACTGCACGTCTCCAAGGCATTGGCCGCCAGGGGTATCGACACCGGGCCAGTGATCCGGACGAATACTGCCTATGGCGCGTTGCAGCTTGTGCGCCGGACCGGCGTTGCCGCTGTCATTGATCCCCTCACCGCCTATGGCGTGGCCTTGCCAGGGGTCGCCATCCGCCCGATTGACGCGACCGTTCTCTTTTATTGGGGGGTTGTGGCTGCCGAAAAACGTCCCCTTCGTCCAGTCGCACAGGCGTTGATGGAGGCGGTCGAAGCGGTGGCTGAACGATCGATAGTCGGCTTCAAGAAACTCGATCCGGCCTTGGCCGGCCAACTGGTGACCGATCCTGCATCCGCCACAAATCACGGAACGGGGATATGAAGCATTCCCCCACCGCGCCAATTTTGACAAGTCTTGCCGCGCTCGAGGCACAGCTGGCGCAGGATCTCGACTTCCTCGAACTGCCTGCCAGGCCATGGGTCCCGGCACGTTCGCACGATGGTGTCCCTGTCCGTGACGTCGTGGTGATCGGCGCCGGCATGTGTGGACTTGCTGCCACGGCAAAGCTGGTGCTGACGGGGATAACCAATGTCGTCGCCTATGACGCGGCTCCGGCAGGGCTCGAAGGGCCGTGGGTAACGTTTGCCCGCATGCAAACGCTCCGGTCGCCGAAAACCCTGCACGGTCCGTCGCTCGGCCTGCCGCAATTGACGTTCCGCGCCTGGTTCACGGCGCAATGGGGCGTTGAGGCCTGGCGGTCGCTGGACAAAATCCCCAAGGGCCAGTGGATGGATTACCTGGTCTGGTACCGCAAGGTCCTGGCTCTGCCATTGCGCAACAGCGTGCGCATGACCGCCGTCGAACCCGTTGGTGATCTGATTGCGATCGATATCGAAGGCGCGGAATCCGGCCGGGTTCTCACCCGTCGTCTGGTTCTGGCCACCGGTCGCTCCGGTCTGGGCGGTATTGCCGTACCCGATTTCCTCAACGGGATCGATCGCGCCTATTGGGCCCATTCTGCCGACGACATCGATTTCGATGCGCTGAAAGGCAAGCGTGTGGCAGTTATCGGCGCCGGTGCCTCTTCCATGGACAATGCTGCGACCGCACTCGAGGCGGGCGCCGGTTCTGTCGACATGTTGATCCGGCGCAAGGAGATGCCGCGCATCAACAAGCTGACCGGCATCGGCAGCCCGGGTGTCGTACTCGGCATGCATGAATTGCCCGATGCCTGGAAGTGGGAGTTCTTCGACTACACCGCCTCCACCCAGACGCCGCCGCCGCGTTCATCCACGCTTCGCGTGTCTCGCCACGCGAATGCCCGGTTCTTTCTCGACTGCGGCATCGTTGCGGTAAGGGAAGATCCGGAGGGCCTGCTGATCGAAACCACACAAGGGCTGATGCGCTACGACTTCCTGATCGCGGCAACCGGTTTTTCAAATGACTTCAACGGCCGCCCGGAATTCGCGGCGATCGCCCCACATATCCGCACCTGGTCGGATGGCCGATATAGGCCGGATATGGGGCCGGGTCGTGCAGGCATGTCGGACGCGCCGGATCTCGGTCCTGCCTTCGAGTTTCGCGAACGCGTCCCCGGCTCCTGCCCGATGCTTGCACATATCCACTGCTTCAACGACGCCGCCATGCTGACGCACGGCAAGGTCTCCGGCGACATCCCGGCCGTCAGCGCCGGTGCCGACCGTCTTGTGCGCGGCATTGCCGCATCGCTGTTTGCCGAGGATGTCGAAACCCACTTCGCCAATCTGATCGCCTACGACACGCCCGAACTTCTGGGCGACGAGTGGGTCGATTCAACACCCTTGTTGCACAAGGAGGCCGCGCTGTGATTGACGCAATGGACAAGGCAGCGGGTCTTTCACCGGACGATGCCCTTTTCGCTGCACGGCGGTTTCGGCCCGAATTCGTGCGAGGGGCCGAGGAATGTCGCCTCTCGGTGCTGCACCCGGCAAACGATCAGGGGCTGGCGCCGAATTTGCGTGTTGCTCTTGCCCGTCGCATGGCCGCCCTGAATGCCGATCCGGTCCTGGTGGCCGAATATGATGTTCAGCTGGATCAGCTTGATCCTACAGAGCAGCTTCTGGCTGTAGCCCAGGGCGAGACGGCTCTGGAAGAACCATTGGCGACTATCGCCCGGCACGCCGACCTGGTCACGGTGACGCCAAAAAAGGCCGAGGCGAGCGACATCGCCCTGCTCGCCCAGGCCGGATTGAGCAATCCTCAGATCGTCGCGCTCTCCGAACTGATTGCCTTCGTCAACTTCCAGACGCGGGTAGCGACCGGCTTGCGATTGATGAGGTCGGCATGATTTCCTCGGTGCGCCTGAAGCCGCTGAACTGGCAGCCATACATCGCGCCGGTCAAGCTATCCGAAGCCACGCCGGAACAGCTTGAAGCGATGAAGGTTACGCCTTCGGCCAAGAAAGTTTCGGAATATGTGCGCACCCTTGCGCATGACCCAGAGAGCTATCTTGCCCGCACGGTTCTGTTCAACGCAATCATGTATGTCGAAGGCGGGCTCGCCCGTCCCGACCGCGAACTTGGCGCATTGGGGGCCTCGATCGTCAATGGCTGCAAATTCTGTGCCGTTGTCCACGCCCGCCGGCATGCGGAGTTGACCAAGAGCGACCAAGTGGTCACCGCACTTTATCTCGACAAACCTGAAGCGCTCGGCCAACGCGATGCGGCAATCTACAGCTTTGCCCGCCGCCTGTCGGCGGCGCCGTCGGAAGCGACGGCAGACGACATCGCCGCGCTTCGATCAGTTGGCATGGATGACCGCGAGATCATCGATCTGATCCACGCCATATCGATCTTCGGCTGGGCAAACCGGCTGATGCACGTTCTCGGCCATGCGGAGAGCGGGTGATGATGTCGCATGCGGTCAAGGCACTCCGTCCCACACTGTGAAGGGCACCAACCAGAATGCTTGAACTCAAAGATATAAAGCTGTCCTACGGAAGCACGCAGGTTCTGAACGGCGTCAATCTCTCGGTAAAGCGGGGTGACGTGGTGTCGATCATCGGCCCCAGCGGCACCGGCAAGACCACGTTGCTGAAATGCATCAACTACCTTGCCAAGCCGTCCTCAGGAACCATCGCGTTCGATCAGATTCGGATGGATTACCAGCGTGCCGACAAGACCGCTGTCCAGGCGATCCGGTTGCGAACGGCGATGGTCTTTCAGCAATTCAACGTCTTCAAGAACATGACGGTCCTGCAGAACGTGATGGATCCCCTGGTGATCGTGCAGCGCAAGTCCGCAGATGAGGCGCGGGAGATCGCCTTGCGGGAGCTCGAGCGGGTCGGCCTCACCCCGAAGCGAGATAGCTATCCCTCCCAACTGTCGGGCGGCCAGCTCCAGCGCACCGGCATCGCGCGCGCCCTGGCGGTTCGCCCCGACGTGATACTCTTCGATGAGCCTACGTCATCGCTGGATCCCGAGCTCGTCGGTGAAGTTCTAAAGGTGATCAAGGATGTCACCTCGTCAGGGATCACTTCGCTGCTTGTGACCCACGAGATGCAATTCGCAAAGAACATCTCCAACCGGATTGTCTTCATGGATCGTGGCGTGGTTGCCGCCGATGGCAGCCCGGCTGAAATCTTCGATGCACCTTCCAGCCCGCGACTTGCCCAATTCCTGCAGTCGGAACTCGCTTTTCAATAGCTCAACAAGAAGGGAACCTAAGAAATGTCTGCAATCACATCCAGTTTTTCTCGCCGCTATGCCCTGGCCATCGCTGGCGGCATCGCAATTGCCCTTGCAACAGCGGGGATCAGCCATGGCCAGACCGTTCGGACGATCAAGATCGCCACCTCTGCCGAATCCAAGCCGCTGGCATGGGGCGCGATCGGCGTCGAGCCGCAAGGCTATGAGCCCGATCTTCTGAAGGCGATCAACGCAAAGCTGCCGCAGTATAAGTTCGAAATGGAAGGCGTCTCCGACATTGCCCAGGAAACCGGCCTCGCCACGGGCAAGTACGACATCGCGGTCGGTGGCTACTACAAGTCGCCCGAACGCTCCAAGCAGTTCCTCATTCCGGAAAATCCCATGGGCGCCAGCCTGATGAAGATTTACAGCAAGAAAGACAGCGGCATTAAGGAAATGAAAGACCTGGTCGGCAAGAGGATCGTTCCGACCACGGCCGGCGGTGGAACCTACAAGTTCATCATGAATTGGCAGAAAGAAAACCCGGAATACAAGCTCGATGTCACGGCATCGAGTGCCGGTATCCCCTACCCGAACCGGCTGGACGAAGTTCAGAACGGCAAGTTCGACGCTCTCGTCCTGCCGTCGAATCTCGGTGAGCAGACCGTCATCGAGCAAAAGAAACTCGATATCGTGGCGTCCGAGCCAGTGTTCAGCAACAACACCTACATGCTGATCCACCGATCTGACGAGAACAAGGTTCTGGCCGACGATGTGAACAAGGTTCTCAAGGAATTGAAAGACGACGGCACGATCGAAAAGCTCTCGCAGAAGTGGTTCGGCGAGGGCATCGTCCAGTACATGAAATAGCACGGCCGTCGGCGACCATATTCGCTAGTCAGCGGCAAGGCTGAATTGCAAGAAGGAGCGTTCAAAGTGGATGTATCTGCTATGATTCCCGAGTTGCTCTCGGCACTGCCGCTGACGCTCGCCATCACGTTTACAGCCCTCATTTCCGGGTTCTGCCTGGCTCTCATCGCGACAACCCTCCGGGTCCGCAGGGTGCCAGTCATCAGTCACCTGGTGGACCTCTACGTGTCCTATGCCCGGAGCGTTCCTGTCGTACTGCAGTTGTTCGTCGCGTTTTATGGGCTTCCGCTGTTGGTGATCCTGTTCGGCGCCAAAGATTTTATTTCGGCGACGATGGCTGCCATGGTGGGGTTGAGCCTCTACCACGGCGGCTATCTGTCGGAAGTCATGCGGCCTGCATACCTGGCCGTCGATCGCGGCCAGCACGATGCGGCCGACAGCCTTGGATATACGTTCCGACAGAAAATTACTCGCGTCGTCGGCCCGCAAGCGGTGCACTTCGCTTTGCCGGGCTATGGGAACTCCGTCATCTACCTGATCCATAACGTTGCGCTGGTCATGTACATCGGGGCGGCCGACGTCATGGCGACTGCGCATCTGATCATGGAGCGAGACTACAACCAATTCCAGTTCGAAACCTATCTCGTCCTGGCGGTCATCTATTCGCTGATGTGCCTGGTCGCATGGCTCATCGTGCGCTTCTTCGAGCTTCGATCACCGATGCAAGCGCCTGAGGCGACGCCAACAACCCCGATCAAGAACCAGCTCCTCGCGAGCGTCTGACGTAAGGGTATTCAACCATGTTTGATACCGATATTTTGCTCCAGGACACGCAGGAAATTCTGAGTGCCGTACCCGTGACGATTGGAATGGCGCTCATGATTTTCGTCCTGTCGACGATAGTCGGCAGCATATTCGCACTTATCGAATACAGACGGGTACCGGTGCTGCGAGAGCTCATCATGACTTACAAGATCGTCTTCAAGGGCGTTCCGATGGTCATCGTTATTTTCCTCGCCTATTTCGGTCTGCCGCCCGCATTCCAGTTCCTGTTCTCATTGCTTGGTATCAACTTCAACGCCCACGAAACCCCCAATTGGGTCATCCTTGTAGTTGCGATTACCGGCTGTGTCGCCGCGTTCCAATCGGAGATTATCAAGGGAGCCCTGAATGCATTCGACACCGGTCAGTCGGACGCAGCCCATTCGCTGGGCTATACGGGCGGCCAACTGTTCCGACGTATCCTATTTCCCCAGGTGGCCCTCACGGCAATTCCTGACCTGACGACTTCGATGATGGTCATCATGAAGGCCCTTTCTCTCGGATTCGCCATCGAGGTTGTCGATATCTTCGCCCAGTCCCAGTTGACCGCCGCGCTGAACTACTACTACCTCGAAGCCTTCGTGATTGCCGTCGTGATCTATATGGTGATTGCCTATATCGTCACACAGATTGCCGACAGGCTGGAGCAGGCGCTGAGGGTGCGGACATGAGGTGGATGTGGGATAGAATCGTCAAGCTTCGGATATCGAGCCGTACCTTGGAGGCAATTCTGTTGGCCATGAAAAGCCCGAGGAGAAGCCCAAGTAGCCGATGTATGTATCGATAATTTTGAGTGCCTGCCGGTCGACCCCATGCCGCCTGGAGCGTGGGCAAATAGACTGAGCTTGCATGCCGACTTGCATTCTCTATCGGCAGCTGCAGATGACACATATTTGTTGAGGTGGGTTCTCCCCCGTCTGGAGGGCTTCCCCTTAGCGGGCGCCGGGCTTTGGACGACAACGAGCCCGCCCGCAGTCTAAAGTATGATTGCGATCAGCGTCGCCCTTACGATCTTGCGCGTGACGCTAATGACATCGACAGCGCCGATAAATTGGGTGTCAACGCCAACCGCAGCCACGCGCCAAAGATTCCCCCAACCCTTGCTACCCAAAATCCCGTGTAGAACATCGGGCGCTGGCACCAGGCCCGTTGTCAACGTCAGCCCAACTGCCTCAGCGCCTTGACCTGCTCCACCGCAACTTTGATAAGCCGAGGTGTCAGTTGGCGCGCCGTCTCGAGGAGCTCGGCCTCAAGTTCCGCCCGCTCGCGCGAAAGCGGGCGTGTCTTTTCCAGACCATCAAAAAAGTCCATCAATGGCATCTTGAGGATGCGCGCTAACTCGGCAAGCGTCTCAATGCTGGGTAGCTGTTTGCCGCGTTCGATATTGGAAATGCTCTCAGGGGTGCGCCCAACACGGTCAGCCAACACTTCCTGGCTCAGCTTCGCCCCGCGCCGCGCAGCCTGAACTCGCGCACCTATAGCCTGCTTTAAAGAGTCGCTCATACTTGAAGCGTGACTTCGGCATTTCTCGTTGACAACGAAGTCAGCTTCAGCATTGGTCATCATCATGAAGTTTACTTCAAGTCACGTCAGAAACATCACCGAACCAGCGGTGACCGCGTCCAGTGTGAAGCCGGCACATCCTTTCAGAAAGAGCGTCATACCCGAATGAGTGCATTGCTCCTATCATCCCTGCAAGACATTGCCACGCCGCTGCGTCGACACCCTCTGGTGCGCAATGCACCGAGCGTCGGAGAGTCTCCCACCAGCGTCTCAGCGCCGGCTTATGACGAGCGCTGGCTTCGCGATCTTCTATTTCGACATCCCGAACTCATCGTCGCCGACCGCGATCACGGCCTTGGAGATATCGTTCCCCTATGCTGCGAACTCCCTCTGCCTCGCGCGGGCGGGACAGTATTTGCGGACCTCCTGGGCGTTAGCAGAAGTGGCCGGCTGGTCGTCATCGAGTGCAAGCTTTGGCGAAATCCCCAAGCACGACGAGAAGTGTTGGCGCAGATCCTCGAATATGCCGCTTTGCTACGACACTGGAGTTTTGGCGATCTATCCTCGACCTTGAGGCGCAAGCTGACCTTGGTTGATCCCAACCCGATCTTCGCCGCGGCGAAGCTTCGGTGGCCAGACCTGGAAGAAGCTCCGTTCGTCGATGCGGTAACACGATCGCTAAGACTCGGAGATTTTCAGCTCATCATTGCCGGTGACGGCATCCGATCGGACACTCACGCGATTGCCGAGCACCTCAACGCGCAGGGCGGCGGACTAGCCCAACTCGCGCTACTTGAAATCCAGATTTGGCAAACGACTTCTGGAAATATTATCGTTATGCCTACGGTGCCGCTGCGGACCGAAGTCCTGCAGCAGAGAGTTTTGGTCGACCTCGCCGGTATGCCGCTCTATTTGGAAACGCCAGAACCTATCAGCGCCCCGCCCGCTGACACCATGGAGAATGTTGTCGATCCCGACCGAGTAAACCGGCGGGGCATCAACCGTGCATTCTGGCAGCGGTTCATTGATGAGGTACAGTTCGACCACGCAGACCAACTGGCACCACGCCACGGCGGCGACAATTGGGTGAGAGTTCCCCTGCCCGACCCGCTAGGATGGCTGACGGCCTTTCGGTCGACTGGCAGCAGAGCCGAAGTCGGCCTGTTCCTGACCTTCCGCGAAGAGGATGGTCAGGCTCTCTTTGATGAATTCCACAACGACATTGCAGAATTGCGCGGAGAAACCGGCCTTGATTTGGTCGCGCGGCTGAAATCGGACAGGCCATTTCATGCGGAGTTGGGCGTGTTTAGGCCAAGGTCAGACTTCGCAGACGAAGGCCAGCAGCTCGACTGGCTCTGCCATGCGGCTAATCGCTTTGTTTCGTTGATCCGCCCAAGGCTCAGCCTGATGGCGGAGGCTGCCGAATGACAAGGCTGCTCAAATGGGAACGGCTGGCCCTGGAGGGCGACTTCTCAACCATGCCCGCGCCCCTTAAGTGGGATCAATCCGGCCGCTTCGCCCATTTCCTCAACGGGTACGAGGTCGCCGGAGGAATGGACGCTCTAGCCGGCCTTGCCATCGCAATGTCGGGGCAAGCTCGCAAGACGGGCAAATGGCAAGGCAGCGCGCTCGACCTTTGGCTCAGCCTGTTCTTCCAGCAACGCGCCCATCGCCATACCGGATCAGAAGACAATGACCCAATTCTCGACGAACTGTGTGAAGCGCTTCGTGTGGCTCTCAATCAACTGACGCCGGAAGAGGCCAAGGCATTGGCTCTGCGGCTCAAACAGGAGGCCCTTTAGCTCAGCATTTTGCGAATCAGCTTGCGACGCTGAGGTCGCTGAAAAAGCATGTATTGGTTCGGCCTAGATATAGGCCAACAAAATATTTTGTCGGCCTTCGGCATCACTTTTGCCGAGCGACAAAATATTTTGTTGCAATCTCAAGTCGTGATAACACAAAGAAAAATGCATTTAGTTCAAGTTTCGTTCGATGGATCCGAAGATTTGGTATTTTGCGCCAAGTCAATGGTCGCTATTCTCTGGGTAATTCTCAGGAACATACCGATGTCGGTCGTTCCTGGGCTGGCATTCAGAGGATCTCATGGCCACCAACATCACCACAGTTTCGATCCACGCACTCACCCCTTACCGCAACAACGCTCGCACCCATTCCAAGAAACAAATCCGACAAATTGCCGACAGCATCGAAAAATTCGGCTTCACCAATCCGGTCCTGGTCGACGAGAAGAACAACGTCCTTGCCGGCCATGGCCGACTCTCAGCAGCGCGCCTGCTGGGATGGAAGAACGTTCCAACCCTCTCGATCAACCATCTCAGTGAGGCGCAGAAGCGCGCTTACATCCTCGCCGATAATCGGATCGCCGAGAAGGCCGGCTGGGACAAGCAGATCCTGGCCATCGAGTTGCAGGCGCTGGTCGATCTCGACTTCGATGTGAGCCTCACCGGCTTCGACATCCCAGAGGTCGATCTGATCATCAGCGAGTTCTCGCCGGACAATCAGGATGATGAAGCCGAAGGGGACGAAGCGGAACATCTGGAGCAATCGGCGGGGCCAGCAGTAACACGGCCTGGCGATCTATTCCTACTTGGCGATCATCGACTGCTTTGCGGCAACGCGCTTTCGGCAGAGCATTTCGATATGCTGATGCAGGGCGAGAAGGCATCCGTCTGTTTTACAGACCCGCCCTACAATGTTCCGATCGGCGGACACGTCAGTGGTCTTGGCAAGACAAGCCACCGGGAATTTGCAATGGCATCCGGCGAGATGTCCGACGATGAGTTCGCAACGTTCCTGGAACAGTCGTTCTCACTGATTGCTGGGTCGAGCAAGCCGGGCGCTATCGGCTTCGTGTGCATGGATTGGCGTCATATCGCAGAGACCACATTGGCGGGTAAACAGACGTTCGGCGATCTGCTCAATCTGTGCGTCTGGAATAAGACTAATGCCGGCATGGGCAGCCTCTACCGCTCTCAGCACGAGCTGGTGCTGGTGTTCAAAAACGGGAAAGAGCCGCATCGCAACAACGTCGAACTCGGCAAACACGGACGTCACCGCAGCAATGTCTGGACCTACCGCGGCGCCAACAGCTTTGGCACGACGCGGATGGAAGAGCTCGAAGCCCATCCGACCGTCAAACCTGTCGCTCTGGTTGCCGACGCACTGCTGGACGTCAGCCGCCGCGGCGACGTCGTGCTGGACCCATTTGGCGGCTCGGGGACCACGCTACTCGCGTCGCACAAGACAGGGCGCCATGCACGCCTTATCGAGATCGATCCTCACTATTGCGATCTGATCATCCGCCGCTTCGAAAGGCATACGGGCAAGCAGGCAACGCTCGCCACCACGGGCGAGACGTTCGAGGAACTGTGCGAGCAGCGTGGAAGCCTCGAATCTTCCGACGCACGCGCCAAAACAGCGTCCGCGACCCCGGCGCCTGAAACTGTGGGAGGCCTGCTGTGACACGGAGAAAGAAACCTGCCGACTACTCGATAGGCTACGGCAAGCCTCCAACTGAAACCCGGTTCCAGAAAGGAATGTCAGGCAATCCGAAAGGGCGACCGAAAGGCAAAAAAAACATGAACACTATTGTACGTGAGACGCTCTTTGGGCCGATCCAAATCCAGCAGAATGGCAGGACGACGACGGTGACGGCACTCGAGGCCATCCTCCTCAAAATGCGCAACAATGCGCTTTCAGGCGATTTCCGGTCGGCGGCCCATGCTCTTCAGCTCGCATCCCGTTGTGCCGAACTTGAGGAAAGCCGGCAACCCGATGCAGAGGTCGACGTGTTCGATCCGCAAACAATGGTCGACATGATGCGGGATTATCTCGACCACAAGGACTCGCCAGAGAATGATACCGAGACCCGTTCCAAGACCGGCGACGAGGGAGACGAGGAATGAACGCTCCACTCCCCCTACCGGGCCGACCATCCTCCTCGCCCGTTGCACCGACTGCCCTTCAGCTGCTGTTGGGCGCGGCCCGCGATGACTTGGCGACCTTCGTGGCGCTGGCTTTCTCCGCTGTCGATCCAGGTGCCAAGTATTTGCCCAACTGGCACATCCGAGCGATTGCGCATCAGCTCGAGCGCGTCTCAGCGGGCAAGTGCAAGCGCTTGATCATTACGATGCCACCGCGATCGTTGAAGTCGGTCACCAGCTCGGTCGCGTTCCCGGCATGGATTCTTGGCCGCGATCCGTCGAAGAAAATGATCTGCGTCTCTTATGCTCAACCTCTTGCGGTCAAGCACGCCAACGACTTTCGAACAGTCGTCAACACCGCCTGGTACCGGTCGATGTTTCCGACCTTCAAGGTTAGCCCGCGCAAGAACACTGAAAATGAGCTGCAGACCACGCTCGGCGGTGGGCGCCTGGCGACCTCGACCGGTGGTCAGCTAACCGGCCGCGGTGGCGACATCATCATTATCGATGACCCCTTGAAGGCAGATGAAGCGCATTCGGAATCGGCTCGCAATAGGTGCGCCGACTGGGTTCGCACGACATTGATGTCGCGCTTCGACAATCCCGCTGCCGGTGCCGTCGTCCTTGTCATGCAAAGATTGCATGTCGACGACCTGGCAGGCGTGCTTCTGGAGACTGGCGGCTGGGAGCATTTGAACCTGTCGGCGATTGCCGAGCAGGACGAACGCGTCCAGACAAGTGTAAATCGCTGGCACGATCGCAAGTTTGGCGACTTGCTCCACCCCGCGCGTCTGGGACACGCGGAACTGGACGGTCTAAAGCGCCTATTAGGATCGCTCAACTTTTCCGCGCAGTACCAACAATCCCCTGCCCCACCGGACGGCAACATGGTCAAGAGGGTGTGGTTTCGCGACTACGATCCGCATCAGTTCGACCGTCGGTCGATGACCATCGTTCAAAGCTGGGACACCGCCCTTAAGGGCGACCCCTCCAGCGATTACTCCGTCGGAACGACATGGGCCAAGGATGACAACAACTATTATCTCCTTGATCTTGTGCGCGTCAGGGCAGCTTATCCAGACCTCATCAAGTCCGTCAAAAACTCCCTTTTGGAGCACGACCCTGACATCATCCTCATTGAAGATGCCGGCTCTGGCTCAAGCCTCATCGCCGACTTGGAAAGCCAAGACATCAGCACGACGCCGGTAAAAGCCAGAACCGACAAGGAAAGTCGGCTGTCACGCGTTGCCGCGATGATCGAAAACGGCAACGTCAATCTTCCGAAAGACGCACATTGGAGAGATGACTTCCTGCTTGAGGTGCTCGCATTTCCGCATGGCAGGCACGACGACCAAGTCGATTCCATGACGCAGGCGCTGATCTGGATGAAAGACGACAAGCCTACGGGAAGGTTCTATATCGGCAAATTTTGAAGTCCTGCTCCAAAATCTGGGCGCTTTCGCGAAATGTCAGCTTTGCGCCCACATAACGACGTTGAGCAGAACCCGGCCGCATCCGAGGAGCGGACATTAAAGCGAACGGACGATGTAGCACGCCGATGCCGCTAGACGATCCGAGATACTGAGGTTGTCGGCTCAATGATCGCAGCTTGTAGCAGAGCGCGAAAGGCTACGGTCAGGACAGCCGCCGCGATCTGCACCCGGAGGGTTCGTTGCCATTGTTTTCGGGCGCCCACACCATCAGTTACGACCTTCGAAGCGTTCGGGGTTTTGAGACGCCCGCAACGCCGCCGTCGATTTTCTGTATTTCAAACCGAGACAAAACCCGAAATGTACGTCCTTAACCATTCATTGACTCGCGCCCCTTGCAATCTCTAAATCGGTTCTGAGGGAACGTTCTTGCACGTTGCGTTTTGAGGCGCTTGATGTTGAACCGACTCGATCACCCAAACCTTTCCCCCGATGATTTGCAGACCTGCAAACGGGTCTTCGAGCGGCTTTGTTCCGAGCGAAATTTCGACCATACGAGCGAAGAAGCAGAGCACATCGCTCCGGCGGTGATCCGTCACTTTCAAGAAGGCCACATGGACGAAGGCGATCTTTGGCTTGCCGTTCGAATGTGCCGCACATTTCGGGAGGCCTTGGCAATGCATCGCAGTGTCGGTCGGCTGGCCTACTATCAGGGCGCCCGACCTGGCTCGGATTTGCTGAACAGCCTGGCATAGACTTCGAGTTGGCCATGAAAGCTACGGCCGTACCGATACGCCTGACCGACGCGGCTGCGCGAAGACCCTATGACTAACCAGCTACCACCTCGCAGCTATTCTGAGGCAGGTAGCTGCTTCACGCTCTCTTGATTGAGGAGAGTTGCCAGCCCGATAATGATCTGCGGCATAACAAACGGCTTGGTGATCATCAGGCTGTTGGGCACTCCAAGCGACGGCCAGTCGTCCGCGCCATCGCCGCTCATGTATATCACTGGCATAGTGGGATTGACGGTTCGGAGGTGTCTGGCCACATCCCACCCGGTTCGGCCGTCTCCAAGCCTGATATCTGTGAGCAGAGCCGCAACTCGCTCCGGCTCACGATCAAAAATTGCAATGGCTTCAAGGCCCTTTGAGACGGGAATCACCTCAAACCCGGCCTCCCGGAGG
The DNA here is from genome assembly GCF_003998295.1 of Mesorhizobium sp. M7A.F.Ca.US.011.01.1.1. Taxonomy (NCBI): domain Bacteria; kingdom Pseudomonadati; phylum Pseudomonadota; class Alphaproteobacteria; order Hyphomicrobiales; family Phyllobacteriaceae; genus Mesorhizobium; species Mesorhizobium sp. M7A.F.Ca.US.011.01.1.1. The sequence goes on along the minus strand of NZ_RZRT01000006.1, from coordinate 17,033 downwards.
GAGCTTTCGATGTCCAAGAGAATGATGCTTTCATCTCCACAACCAGTACGGAAACCGACGGCATTGAAAGGTATGCCTCCCTGAGTATTCCTCGGCAATTCAACGGCCGCAGGCCCGAAAATGCTCCTTAGACAATAACATATGTTAATGCGGCGAAAGCGGGCTGGGACTCGGAGGGCGCAGCCGAAAGGGAGGAGCCTCACGCAAAACAGTCATTTAGATAGGAACTTATAAACATATGTTATAGTTTGGAGGGTTCTGAGTGGTAGGTCATAGGGGAGCACGATTTGAGGTCTGACTCGAGCGTCGCCTTGTCCCAAGGCTTATCGGAGAGACAGACATCACAGAGGCGCAAGCCCTGGAGTTGATATCGCTTCTAGGAGCGAATTGGTCCTCCCTGATGCGGGAGGCCAAAGGCATCAAGCACAATCTAAGGTCACCAACCATGCCGCCCTCGAGAACATTAGCGCCCCCAGCAAGTTAGGGCCAACCCCAAACAGGTTCTTGATGGCACAGGCTCCCTCTTCGAACATTTTAATCCGCAAGCTCCAGACCATCTCGGAACTCGCACCGTCAGATATTGCGCTCTTGGGGAACATCTCGATTCAGGAGAAGGAATATCATGCCAACGAAGACATTCTGCGCGAGGGCGACAAACCGACCCTTTCCTTCGTCGTTCTGGACGGCTTGATAGGCTCGACCAAACTAACCGGCGACGGCAAGCGTCAGATTTCCTCCTTTTTTGTTCCGGGCGACATTCCCGACCTGCATGGTTTGCATTTGTCGGTCATGGATTCCACTTTCACACCTTTCATGCCGACGCGGGTGGGCTTCATGCGGCATGACGCTCTTCACGATATTTGCGACCAGCACCCTTCGATAACGAGAGTGTTTTGGCGCTCGACGGTGATCGATGCGGCGATTTATCGAGAGTGGGTCACCAACGTCGGGAGACGCGACGCCTATGCTCGTATGGCTCACCTTCTTTGCGAACTGATAGTCCGCCTGCACTCCGTGGGCCGCATTGAGGATCGTGTGGCCCACCTTCCGATCACGCAGGCTGCACTTGGCGACGCACTTGGGCTTTCCACCGTGCACGTGAACCGGGTGCTTCAGGAACTTAGACGCGACGGTCTGATATCCACCGTTGGCTCGCGTTTTCATGCGACCGACTGGGCAGGGCTCGTCCGCGCTGCAGATTTTGACTCTACCTATCTGCACCAAAGGGCTGCGCAAACAGGTGCCGATTTCTGAGCCTGCTGGCTCGCTCATAATCCGTTCAGCCAAGCCCTTCGCGATCCGCCGGTCACAGCTTGACGAACCCGACCGCAGACATAAAATAGCGACGGCATGACTTCTCAAAGATACGACCTCAGGAAGGAGCCCGACGAAACCTGGACGGTGTTTGACGTGTTCACTGGGCAGCCAGCAGACGCGTGGGGCGCTCCGGCGGAGTATCTTGACGAGGAGTATTCCCGCGATCTCGTCAGCGTTCTGAATCTTGTCGACCTGAAGCGAAGGGCCGCCCCAGGTAACCTCTAAGTACGACTGCCTAGGAGCGCCTGATAGCGTCGAAATTCCGCAAAGTCACCGTTCTGCGGGCGCCACCTGACATGGTGGAGAGGCTGAGCGGGCCGTGCTAAGGGCGAACCCGAAGCCTTAAAGGCGCTGGTCAATTCGCCGCCGCCATAGCTACCAGACCCGCATAACGTTGTTAATCCGGCAGCAGCATCTCCTCTTGGTCGGCCGCAGCCTCGAACAGTAGCCGGAAGTCACCAATCGGCATTTTGCCATCCATCGCAGACAGACATGCCTCCGCCGCCGACCGCCACTTTGGGCCACGGTTGGACCACTTCAATAGTTCCTCGGCGGCAGTGCCGATACGGCTGATCCCAAGGCGGAATCCCGGTCGGTCGGTTTTGACGTAGACAGGCGGGTTGAACCAACGATGGGGCATCAGGGTTCGCGCACGTCGAACGCGACGAATAGCTGCCAAATGGAGGCTGTATTGACGATCATTTCGACTAGTTGGCAGTCGGTTTCACGAAGGTCACGGCCGCGCTCGCGCACCAATGCAATGGTCGCCTTCACGGAAATTATGTCGCCCGGTAGATAGCCCAACAGGGCCTCGCGAACCAGCTCCTTGGCCGCTAGCTGCGCAGGCCAAACAGGTGCTTGAATGTCCATCCCATCCTCCCAGAGAGACAGAACCTCAATGACCCATTCTGTGGTGCACTTTCCGAAAAAGGCAAGGGCCGGAAACGTACAAAGCAGGTTCTGAAGGGCGCCAATCCCTTAGATCTGCGCCTTGCGCTTGAGGGCATTGCTGGGCGCTCTTGATCGTGCCAGCACACGTGCGGAGGGTCGGCATTTCGTATCTCCTAGCGGTTTGTTCGGCCCTGTGAGAGCCTGGGCCACTGGTCGGATTGAGGGTCGTGCCGGTGATCTGCCAAACATTTACCCGGACGGAGAATGCTCCCCTTCGAGATGTGTAATCCGAAAGATCGTCGGGTTACGGTCGCAAAGCGCGCCGCCAAACTGCGCCCACAAGCGTTCGCACTCTCTTGCCCTAGACTCGGGGTGCCCGGTTCGCCATAGAAGATCATGGCTCCGCGAACATCGTATCCAAGCACCGAAGCGTTGGCCACCAACTGAATGGCCATACCCAAGGTGATGGGACCGATTTTGGCCTCAGTTTTAGTGGAGAGGTCGACCACACCAAACACTTCCGCATTGACGCCTCTGCCAGCCAAAACGGCCGTCGAGATCGCATTATTCGCGGAAAGAAGCATTCGATTAGTCGCCCGTTGAAACGGCTCTACCAACTCTCAAAGGCAAGGTTTGCTCCCGATCACCCGACCTATCGCAGGTGGGGCGCCTTCGGCTGCAACAATCAACTGAATCAGGCGGCATCTCTCATTTCTGCGTCGTTGACGGGAAACTCCTGGAAAGACAGGCCACTCCGTCGAGCCCAATTCCGCTCAACATCGAGGAGTTCATTCTCACCAGTCAAGCCGTTCATAAACAGTCTGAGTACGTGTGCAGCTATGCGCTCACCGTCCTGCGAAGCAACACGTACACCGCGCTCTTTGCAGACCGTCCGACAAACATGGGCAAGCACCATAATATCGCTCGGCTCCAAAAACCGACCTGGATATAACATACCGTCCTCCCTGGGAAAGCTACATTGAGCTTCTGATTACATAGGGTCACCGGCAGCCACAATTAACTATGATAGTCGTTTACTCGACTCTGCAGAAATTTGAGCTGCCCACCAAAACGCATCGGGCATAGCGCCACTACGGCACCGAGGTACGGGCTATTCAGGACACGCGAGGTGCCTCCGAGCTTAGAATTTTAGGCAAGCTTCGCTTCTTCGCGTGAGAGATCCACCATAATCCGCAGGCAGTGCACTGTGAACTCTCCCCCGAAAGACCGATAGCAGCGGCGCAATTGTGTGGATCCGCGCTGTTTAGCCCATTCACTCGACGATGTTCAGGACGCTCGTTCTATGACAGCGACGCGCTTGGCCTCCCCTCATCGCTCCGCAAGCGGGGCGGGCGCCTTGATTAGTCATTTTTCTGGGAACCGTCGTTTCGCAGCGAAGTTCGGTACCGAAGGGACGTTCCGAGATGGAGTTGATCATGAAACAGGTTCTTTTCGCTTCAGCCATTATGGCACTGTCAACTGGCCTCGCCTTTGCGCAATCGACCACCACGACCACAGGCGGATCGTCGAGCTCGACAACCAAGACAATGCCGAGCACTACGACCGATCAGGGGACGGATTCGACCACCACGAGTGGAACGAACTCGAACTCCGCCAAGGACTGCGCTCCGGGTCAACAAACTGGTAGCGCCAAGCAGGCCGCGCCAGGTCAACAGGATACCGATGCTAACTCGGCTGCTCCTGGCCAGGTGAAGAAGACCACGGAAGGCTGCTGACCTGACCTGTCCCAGGTTGATGCATAGCGGTCGATTCTCAGGATGTCGCCGCATTGGAAAAACCCGTCGTGCTAGGCCGGCACGGCGGGTTGATAGCAGGACTATAGTCTTGCATTTCGCAGCGAAGGTCCAAGCTGTGCCAGTTGGTTCTCTGCTTGTCCAACGGCCGTTCCATTACATTAGTTAGTCGACATATATGTTATCGCCGCCTGCAAGCTGTGCCATGTTGGTTCACCCTAGTGGCACCTGTTTTGCATCGCCCGCGACAGCAGGGGAAAACCAACACCCCAGCGAGTCCCGTTATCCCTGGGACGGCCTGCCGCTGCCGTGAATGGGGCGGCGGGCTTTTTTCTTATTCGGTGAAACGAAAGGTCATGCCGTAAGTTGGCCTCCCAACGGAGGAGCCGATGAAAAAGGATGGCGATGGACGTGTGGACAAAGACAATCAGCAACTGCTTGCCCGACGTCTGTCTGAAGAAGTCGGCATTTCAGAGCCGGACGCGCGCGGTCTGATCAGGCTTATCGGCACCGACTGGAATTCGCTACTTCGGGAAGCTCGGTTTTTGAAGGAACGTCATTAGAAGTCCGCCGCCTATTGGGGCGCCGGCGGCGGACCTGTTAAGCGGCTACATCCTTGGGAATCGACCGCTCGTAGGGTTAATGTGCCACTTGGAGGCCAGTTCCATGTAATTGCACAGCGGCAAGAGCATGCGACTTCCGCTTTATCCGGCATAGGCCATCAGGCGTAATTGTAGCGACGCCATTGTCTAGTATCATATGGGGCCTGGTCATTAGGCCCACCCTCGTGCCCAGCATGGTCGGCACGGTCACTCACTCGATCCTTCGGCTGCTTGATCGTGCCGACTACTGCCGACGTCTGCTACTGCCGGTGGAAAGAGCCGGTTCCAAGGGCTGGTGCCCTGGCAATTCATGCCAAGCGACTTGGCGTAGGTCGCGCATGTCGACCTGCTGGCCGCACGTGGGGCAGGTGTAGAAATTCTCCCGCTCGTCGGCTGGCTCGCCGCCGTGCTGCCTGCCGGGGATGGGTGGTCCAAGGTCGGATAGCTTGGTCATCTACTGCCCAGCGCTTTTGCTTCTCGTTCTAGCGTCTCACGGTCGTTGCCGTGCTTTTTGATAAGTTCACGCACCTCGGGGATCGTAAGCTGAAACTTGCTGGCGAGATAACCGACCTCATATTCTTCGTCGCCTGATACCCGGTCGCGGTCGCGGAAATCACGCTTGCTCTTGTCGTCGGCCATTGGTGTTGCTCCTAGAGGTTGTTGATCCGCAACGCGCACCGGGTCGCATTGTTCATCCTTCTTGGAACTATTTTAGCTAAAGCTGATTGAATCGCGGGTGTGGGTCAGTTGATGCGTTTGAAGTTCATCAAGCCGATGGAGCCGGAGCTTGTCGATAACCCGCCAGAGGGTGACGACTGGATTCACGAGATAAAGTTCGACGGCTATCGCACGCAGATCATCAAGGACGAAGACGGCATCCGAGTGCTGACGAGGAGAGGGTACGACTGGACTGCACGCTACCAGATCCTTGCCGGCCAAGCCGCCGCGATTGAAGCCGACGACTTCATCATTGAGGGTGAAGCCATCGTGGTTGATGAGGCTGGACGCTCCGATTTCCATGCGCTGCAGTCGGCGGTCAGCAGCCGCGAGACCTATCAGGACTATTATCTCGTCGCCTTCGATTTGCTGCACCTAAACGGCCACGACCTCCGCAGCATGCCGCTCGAGGATCGGCGCGAGATCCTGCAGGGAATGATCGAGGCCGGCGGCCGCATCCAATTCAGCGAGGCGGTGCCCGGCACGGGCGACGCGGTTTACTACCTTGCCGACCAGACTGGACAAGAAGGCATCGTCTCGAAGCGCCGGGACAGTCTCTATCGCAGCGGCCCGACGATGAACTGGCGCAAAATCAAGTGCTACGATGAAAAGGAGATGGACATCATCGGCGTTCAGCGTGATCCGGGCCAGGCGGCAAGGGTTCTTATGGCTGACAACGGCCGCTATCTCGGCACCGCCAACGTCAATTTTAAGTTCGACAAACGCAAGCGCCTCTGGGACCGCGTGCAGGGCAAGGTGGGCGGCCCTGTGCCGAAAGGCCTGAAGAGAGACAAGGCGGAATGGCTGAAGCCGGGTCTTGTCGGCCGCGTGAAGTTCCTGAAAGGTGAGGAGCAACTACGCCACGCGAAGCTGCTCGATTACCGGGAGGAAGAATAATGGCGGTCGCCAAGAAAGATCAGGAGCGCATCACCTATGCCTGGATGTATGGCGCCCAAGCGCGCAAGGACGGTAAGGAGCGCTCAGTGCCGGAGTATTGGGAAGAACAGGCCGACGCTTGGCTGCAGGGTTTTGATGACCTTCCTTTGGCCGACGCCGGCAAGGTCAAGCCTGTCAGTGATCAGATGGAAGCGGAAGTTGATGAGGCCGGCGCCAGCGAGCGTTAGAGCGGCTTGCCGGCGCGCAACATGGCCCGCGCAATCGCGAGCTGCGTTTCCGTCCTGGCGTTCTCTTTCTGCGTCATGTTGTCGGCGGCAATGAGCCGCTTCAGCGACCTCAGAACCTCGCCCCGCGTCCATCCCGCCTCAATCATGCAATCGACAATCGCCTGAAATCCGGGCTCCATTGCCTCCTGGCAGTCAATTGCCCGGTCCTGATATTCGTCCTGTCTCCTGGGTGGATTGATCATGCGCTGCATTCTCAGTTGGCGGGGCCTTTGGGCATCGTCTCGGACGTAGTTCCGTCGAGAAGATCGAGAAACGAGTGCATCGCCTTCACCATCATCCGCGCACCGTTTTCGTTTAATGTGAAGGATCGCTTCCCCTCATCAGTCAACAGCCCGACCAGGCAGACCTTGGGATTGTCGCGGTCGTCGATATCGATTGTGACGCCCGATACCCCTGGCAGCATCACGTCCTTTTGCTTCTTAGGCATCACTACGACAGCCTTGACTCGTTCTCACTCTGTTCCCATTTTGGGCAGGCCTCGATCCTTGTCAATGAGACGACCCTAAAATGTGTGGACGCGTTTTCGTAAAATCGACAATCCCGGACATGGTGCGGCGCTTCGAGTTCGCGCACCCCGGCGACATCGAGCGCTTGGGCAACGGGTTCCCGATCTGGAACGGTGCGCCCAGCCTGACCTATCCAATCATTATCCGCGAAGAGCTTTCCACGAGCATGGCCGGTTTCGTTTCTGCGAAGTGGGGACTTGTTCCCGGCTGGGCGCGCGATGGCGGCGGCCGTCCGCCGCCTGTCAATGCGCGCTACGAGACCATTGCCAGCAATGGCATGTTCCGAAAGGCATATGCCGCGCGCCGCTGCCTGGTGCCTGTCGACGGCTATTTCGAATGGCAAAAGCTCGACCCTTCGGGCAAGAAAAAACAGGCTTACGCTATCGCCATGAAGGATGACGATCCTTTTGCCATGGCTGGAATCTGGGAAGAATATGCCGACAAGGCGACCGGCGAGTTGATCCGGACCTTCGCTGTCGCCACCTGCGAGCCAAATACGTTGATGGCGACGATCCATGATCGCATGCCGGTTATTCTGGCGCCGGCCGATTACATGCGCTGGCTCGGGCCGGAAACAGATCCTCGCGACCTCATGAAGCCCTATCCATCCGACCTCATGAAGATGTGGCCGATCGACAGCAAGGTCGGGAAACCAAGCAACAACACGCCCGACATCATCGACGAGATCGGTTTGGGGCCGACCGATTTGTTCGACGTCTAGAGATACTGATCGCCGTCGCCGCGGTGCTCATAGCAGAACCAATGTGATTCCCTGCGCGGCCGGGCAAAGCCCCAGCCGGCGACCTTGCCACAACCGTTACGCTCACATGTGTGGCCAAGCACCTTCACGTGGTCGCGCTGTGCCGGCGTCATGCCTTCGGCTAGTCTCGCTGGTTCGTCGCTCATGGCAGAAAGATTCCACAGTCAGACTTGACGGGCAAGGAAAATGTTCCTTTTCTGTTCTCATGGCACACGAACCGATCGACACGCTGGGCAAAGCGACCCGGCACAACATGCTTGTGAAAGCGGAATGCAGCTGCGGCAATGTCCGCTACTGCCGATCGGCCGACCTGATGATGGTCTACGGCGGCGGCGTCGATCCGCAGACGCTGAAGTTCAATTGCAGCCGGTGCCAACCTCAGATCAAGATCACGCTGCTGGAGGTGCATCCAGAGCACTTGCCGAAGCGTCTGCTGATCCACAAACCGATGAAGATCGACGGCAAGATCACCTGGCATACCGAGCGCTTCAAAGGATGACGAAGACCCTCGCCGATACGTTGGCCGCGCGCGAATGCCTCTATGTAAATTGCGGGCATGCTATGTGCTGCAAGTCCATCAAGCTCGACATCCATGCGCTGATAGATCGCCTCGGGCCAGATCACGGATCGATGCACTGGGACCTGGTCGGGCTTTTTGGCTGCTCGGATTGCAAGGCTGCGGGTCGCGACCATCGACCGGTGTTCTTCACATGTATTCCCGATTACGAGGGTCAGCAACGGAAGCGCAATCGCGAATGGGAGCCGACTTTCGATGGTGAGTAACAGGTAGCCGCGCGGCAGGGCATGGGAGCATACCGGCAGCATTTGGAGTTGTTGGGCTGTGCGGCGCTGGCCAAGCAGACATCAGGTCCGCCGCCTAACACACACATGGCCATTCTTCCAGGCGCAGTTAAGGTGTGGTCCCGGAAGCCAAGGCCTGTGTGTGCGTCCGTCGGCCATTCCCTACGGTTGGGTAGAGTCATTGTGCTTGGCAATTTTCTCCAAGAGCTTACGTGAGGCTTCGAGGATAAGGCGTGTTACGGCGACTCGTCGGCAGGCTAGCCGCCGTGCTGGTCGGATAGCTTCGTCATGGCTATTTAGTGGTTTACGTCCGGCATGCGATGGCTTTAACGAGCCGGACGTATTCGGCCTCCGGCTTGCCGTAGGTGCCATTTGAGCAGGCCGCAAGGCCGCTGCGGTCCCTAATACGCACTTCGCCCCGCCGAGAATAGATGAGCCCGCGTCCTTCCAGCATTTGAAGCCCAACGGTAACTCCTGGCCGTCTTGCTCCAAGCATGACGGCGAGAAACTCATGGGTGATCGCAAGGCGTTCGCCGTGGATCCGATCGTCACACATCAGAAGCCAACGCGCCAAACGCTCTTCAAGGTTTGATTTGGCGTTGATCAGGGCCGTATAGCTGGTCTGAATGTGGAAGTAGTGGACATAGCGTAACAGGAACAGGCGCAATGTTGGGCTGTTCGCAAGAGCATCCTTGAAGGGCTCGGTTCCGATCCGGAAAGCGCTACCGGGCGACTGAACGTAACATTCATGCGGGGCATAGTCAGCGCCCATCACGAGCGCGGCACCGGTCATTCCCTCAAAACCGACAAGTCCAACCTCGGCCTCCTTGCCTGAAGCCGTCGCGACCACAGAAGCGATGCCGTCCTCCAGGAAGTAAACCGTCTCGATCTCTGAATCGGCTTTCTCTAAGGTCATCTTCAGCTTGAGGGCACACGGCTCAAGATGTGGCTGCAAAAGCGCCAGGTCACCAGGGTTAAGCCGACGCAGCAATTCGTTTTTATAGGAATCGTTCTGTGGATTGGTCATAGCTCAATCCCACTTGGGGCAAGAGCTTTCCAATCTCCTTGCCGTCCGCGCCCGTAAACACGTGCAGACGATTTGGCGAACTTACGCCCTCTGGCGCGCGATTGACAGTGAAATGCAAACTGATGCACGGCGTCCCCTCAGCCGCGGAATTACAAAACAGGGTGTACAAATTTAAAGGGTTGGAATCGTACAGAACTCTGCTTCGTACGAATCCAACAATTTGCGATAGCGGCCAACGAGCCGGCTTGATGTGCACCGGGAAGGAAGCAACTCTGGGGCGGCCTCGGTTTTGGCGGCACGATCAACTGGGCCGACGACAGGTTCTCGGCTTTCGGCGAAGCCATCGCCCGGACGGGCCTCAAAGACTTCGGTGACAGTCATGTACTGACCGGCTCGCTCGGCTTGCGCGTCAAGTGGTGAGTTGCTTGGCTCTTACAAGCTGATGTAGATCATCGTTGAGCGTCGGCTGTTTGGAGTTGCAGAACTGAAGCTGCCATTCAGCTTCCGGCCCCAATGCTGCCGAGGAGCAATGCGCCTCTGAGGTGACCAGGAGTGAAGAAGCTATGCCAAACCCGCACGACGGGCGCCTTCTCTGATTGCAGCAGTGGCGACAGGATTGGTAACCGGATAGGTTCTGATGAACACCTCAGCCGTGAAATTCGGGAACTCGTCCTTCAGTCGCGAATTGATCCTGGCGACCTGAGGCGTTTCATTGAGCATCGCATGAGCCATTGCCACAAACAGAAGTGTGGCGGGCGAATCTGGCGCAGATTGACGTAGCGCGACCAGGGATTCACGGTAAAAGCCTAGAACGTAGCTGCATCGCGCAAGCATTCCATAATACCAAGGAACATAAGGATTTAGCCGGACCGCTCGCTTGGCCAGTTCGTAGCCACGCTTCGGGTCGCTACCAACAAGAGCAAGGCTACCCGCAAGAAAGGCAAGTGAGTCCGCGTCATTTGGAGCAGCCACCGACACTCGGTCATGTTCTTCGACAGCAGCTTCGACATCGCCCTGCAATGCCCGAAGATCGGCAAGCATTATGCGGGCGTAAATGTCGGCCGGATCGAGCGCCAGCGCTTGCTTGACACATTTGCTCCAGCTCTCGATCGAGCCGGAAAGGTTGTCGGTAAACCCGTTGATGGCTTCCACAGCATGCGCAAGTGCCAGCGCGGTCCAAGCTCTTGCTAGACCCGGGTCGAGTTCGATCGCACGCGCCAGTAGCCGTATCGCCTCCTTGTTCGACTCACGGGTGAAAAGGTGCTTCTGCTCAAGCCCAAGCAGATAGCAGTCATAGGCCTGCAAACTTGCTGGAGCCTTCCGACGAGCAGCATCGCGTCGCAGATTGGCGAGCTGACCGTGGCAAGTTGCAAGGACATTGATGACGTTTTCGGTCACGCTGTCCAGCATCGCAAACAGGTTGTTCGCGGAACGATCGTAACGCATCGTCCAGACATCGACCCCTGTGTGGGCGTCGACGAGTTGGACGCGGATGCGCACCCGCTGCCCGTCCACTTGAAAACTTCCCTCGATCACATAGTCGGCATTCAACTCTCGTCCGAGAGCTCGCACGTCAACACGCCGTCCCTTGTAGGAAAGCATTGTTTGGCGGGCGATCACCGCAAGGTCCCGGTAGCGAGAGAGATCAACTATGAGGTCCGCCGACAAACCATCAGCGATACGAGTCCAGCGTTCTTCTCCGCTTAGATTGTCGAACGGGAGAACTGCGAGGACCGGCGGACCCGGCTCGTCGGTCGAAAGACTTCCGGGTGGTGCATGGCTGCGGTCCTGCTGGCGGTGATCGGCAAGTAACCCAGCAAGCGCCACTTTACTGCGAACATCGAGCTTCCGATAAATGGCCGAAAGATGGGTCCGAACGGTGGTAGGCGCTATGAAGAGTGTTTCGCCAATTTCGCGATAAGTCATTCCCTCCGCAAACTTTGCCGCGACCATCAACTCCCGATCCGATAAGCCGGCGAGAGGATTGCCTACGGGGCGAAGCATCGTTCCATTTTCCTTGCTGCCGACCTGTGGCCAGAACCCGATGGCCTTACATCAGGATGAAAATACTACAGATGCGATATCGAAAACACTGCATTTGCACGATTCCATGCGACGGGTCAGCATCCTAGTCTCTGCAGGTGGGCAGGTTAGGTTGCTTGGCAGGCCTGGTCGATTTAGAACACGGAGGGCTCCATGACAAAGTTGCCTGTCTTGACCGTACTACTGGTGCTTTTGGTGTCGGCGGGGCCATGCTTGTCCGAAGGTACCCAAACCGACAGCAAACTGACTTCGGAAGAAACGGTGAAAGCTGCCAGCGCTGAACTGTATTCCGACATTCTCGTGCGAGCATGCAGGAACGGATGGCGGTATCCGCGCAGCTACATTGAAAACGGATTCAGGCGCCACCTGGCGGAGCTGAAACTGCAGCTTGTCGATCAGGGTTACACTGTCGTACCCGACATGACCGCGAATGATCCGCAGGTCCAAAGAACGATATCGAGGACCAAACGCCGTCTGGTTGGCTCGCGCCAATTCAGCTGTTCCCACCCATACTGGCGCGATGAATGACTCCAACGCGACGGTGTGCAATCTGATAGCCTGATTTCCGGCGGTTCTCCCCAGGTTGGAAGGATGGCGTTGACGAATGGCAGGTTGTTATTCCGGGAGGAGTGACACTCCTCCTGGGGCTGTAAACAACTTCATGGAATGACCGCTCTTCGGCTGCGTGGCTCCGCAAGCTGCCGATCCGCTCCCGGCCCAAAAGCCGAGCTAGCCTCAGTTGGCCCTTAGTAGGCGAGTGATAGCCCAATTTTCCTGCAACGAAGACCCGCTAGGCCCGCTGACCGACGAAGAAAGTGCGATTTCTCCTGTCGTTGATCTCCCTTGCAGCCGGCTGGCCCAGGATTGCCGGTGCAAGCAGTCGAACATGCTATTTCGCTAAAACCTGGAACCTATTGGTGCACTGAGCCTTGAGTCGCGGTTCGGAGGGTGCATGAGTAAGGCAGCAAACGGGCTCTCTTTCGTCGAGTTTCAGTCGCCGACTCTGGTCGCAACGGCGCCCGAGGGCAGCGAATGGATTCACGAGATCAAGTACGATGGCTACCGCACTGAGCTGATCATGCAGCGTGGCAAAGCACGGGCCTTCACGCGCCGTGGCTACGACTGGTCGCATCGATACCGCCGGATAGTTGAAGCAGCGGCGGGCTTGCCGGTGAGGACCGCGATCATCGATGGGGAGGCTGTCGTTCTCGGCGACACCGGCCTTCCGGATTACCAAGCCCTGGAAAGAGAGTTGGGCAATCCAGATTCCGCGAGACTCATCTTTTATGCGTTCGACCTGCTGCACCTTAACGGTCGCGATCTTCGGCAACTGCCATTGGTGAAGCGCAAGGCAGCCCTGGAGAGGCTACTGGAGAACACCGCGCCGACACTGACCTATGCCGAACATCTGGAGGTAAGCGGCAAGGATGTGTTTCAACATGCCTGCCGGATGGGGTTGGAGGGGATCGTATCCAAGCGCGTCGATGCGACCTACGGCTCGGGGGTTCAGACCAGTTGGTTGAAGGTAAAGTGCATCAAGAGCGACACCTTCCCTATCGTGGCTTTCGTAGAGAAACTCGGTGCTCACCCGCGCCGCATTGCATCGCTTTATATCGGGCGCCGCGAGGGCAACCGACTGCTCTATGCCGGGAAGGCTCGCAGCGGGTACACCTTGAGCGCTGCGAAACTTGTGCGAGAGCGGCTTGACCCGCTGATCATCAGCAAGTCGCCTTTGTCAGAGCCGATTGTGAAGCCGAAAGCGACTTGGGTGAAACCACACGTGCTGGCCGAGGTCCAGTTCAGCGGCGTCACCGATCGCGGGGTGCTGCGCGAGGCGGTGTTCAAGGGTTTGCGCGAAGACCTCGTGCCAATCCCGGCCAAGCCTCAAGCGCCATCAAAGCGACGCGGGCCAACCCGGAAACATGGCGTTCCCAGTGAAAACATCCTGCAACTGCTGCCAGACGCTGTCTCGCCCTCCAAGGACGAGCTTGCGCGTTACTGGGAGAGGGTTGCGGATCATGCCCTGGTTCATCTCGGCCACAGACCGCTGAAGCTGGTCCGCCATGCTCATGGCGCGACCTTCTATCACAAAGGCGCACTGCCGCAGATCCCGGCGGCAGTGCATCAATTGCGGCTGCAGAAGCGCGAGGGTGGCGAAGGTGTGCGCGTGTGGGTGGACGACCTTGCCGGTTTGCTGGGACTGGTCGAGATGGATGCGGTAGAGCTGCATCCCTGGAACGCCACCGTCGACGATATCGAACATGCCGACCGTATTGTTCTGGACCTTGACCCCGGCGAGGGCGTGGAGTGGGAGCAAGTCATCGAGGCCGCACTGGCGCTCCGCGACATCCTGGAAGCGGAAGGGCTGGAGAGCTGGCCGAAGGTTACTGGCGGCAAAGGCATTCACCTGATGGTCCCGCTGGAGAGCAAGATCACGCACGACAGCGGCCGCCTCTTGGCCAGGTCCTTCGCCAATCGGCTCGCTGAAGCGCATCCGGACCGCTATCTACTTTCGGCCTCGCCGTCGGCTCGAACAGGCCGCATCTTCATTGATTACCTCCGCAATGGTCGGGGCAGCACTGCGGTGGGCGCCTTCTCGCCACGGGCGCGCCGCGGTTTTCCAATCGCCCATCCGGTGACCTGGAGCCAGGTTGAGGCAGCCATCCGTCCAGATGCCTTCACGATCGACCGTCCGTTCAGGGCGGCCCTCAGAAAAGCTGCGTGAGCGCAAACGCCGGAAATGAAGAGTGCTCGCCGGAGACATCCCGAATGAGATCACGTCGTGTCTTTGCCGGACCGGCCGAGTTCTATCCAGGCTGGCGCATGATCACTCGGCTTTTCCCAACCGCGCACGTCAGCGTCAACGCCGGCGTCACACAACCTGTCCGAAAGGGATGGGCTGACCAGAAGATGATCCATCCTCAGGCCGGAACTTCGATCATAGCGACCCTGGTAGGAGAAGTTCCAATAGGTGTAGACGCCTTTCTCCGGGTGGATGCGGCGGACGCCATCGGTCCAGCCGCCATCAAGCATTTCGGCATAGGCTTGCCGGCTCTCCGGAAAGTAGACTGCATCGCCTAACCAACGTTGCGGCACCACGGCATCGATCGGGGTGGGCACGACATTGTAGTCGCCGCAGAGAATGCTTGGGACGCCTTCCCTGAGCAGCAGCTTGCCGTAGCTGATCAGGCGGTCGAACCAGCGCAGCTTATACTCGAATTTCGGGCCAGGAGCGGGATTGCCGTTGGGCAGGTAGAGGCAGCCGACGACGATCCCATCCACCTCAGCCTCAATATATCGGCTGTGCGTGTCGTCAGGATCGCCCGGGAGCCCACGACGGCGCTCCAACGGCTCTTTTCCACGAGCGAGTATGGCTACGCCGTTGTAGGACTTTTGCCCGTGCCAGATTGCGCCGTAGCCGGCGTCCCTGATGGCTTCGGCGGGGAATTTCTCATCCGAGGTCTTCAATTCCTGAAGGCACACGACGTCATAGTCGGTCTGACCCAGCCACTTGATGAGCACAGGCAGGCGGCCGTTCACACCGTTGACGTTGAATGTTGCGATGCGGGTCATCAGGAGCTCTCTCCAAAACTCTTCACGCGGTATCAAGGTGAATGGCTCAGCAGTTGATCCCTCACTACGCTGCACAGGAAGACCGCATGCCGTCGGACCCTCTGCCATCAGATTTCGACATCGTTGATCCTCTCGGCTCCTTTTAACCGCCGAGCGTGGGGAAAGTTCAAGATGACAGCGATAGGATGAGTCCGGCCGAACTCGAGCGAAACTCTCAGGCAGGTGCGATGCGGCCCTCGACTGACTGAATGTCTGAAATGCGCCTCGAAGCCGACATCAAGAGTCGGCGTGCCGAACGTCCTGTCTGGCAGAGAGCGAACAGGCAGCTTACGGTATGATGATCCTCAGACGGGGCCGTTCGCGGCCCCTAAACTCGCGTTGAAAATCCTTGGCGCGCCATTGCAGTAGTGATGTCACCGCCTCCCGCAGTTTCATTGGTGGCGCAATCGTAAGGCCAAACGTCCAAAGAACTGCGCCTTGGGCAAATAGCCAAGGTCACTTATCAAAACTGATGGTTATGATAAATTCGCTCTCTCTGGGCGGAGTTTGGCATGAAGCGTCGACTGATTTTTGCAGTGTGCATGCTGATAAGTCAGGTGGCGGTCGGAAACGCCCAGACGGTTGAGACGGCGGTAGCACGCGCCCAGACGACTTCCGACAACAATATCATCCAGATATGCCGCTCTTTCCAAGGACTACACCACCCTTATAGCAGCTGTGAAAGCGGCCGGGCTGGTTGAGACGTTGGAGGGTAAAGGCCCGTTCACTGTTCTCGCGCCGACAGACGCCGCATTTGCAAGATTGCAGCAAGATGCAGTGCAGGTTCTTCTTGCGCCCGAAGCTAAAAACGAACTCTCCAAAATCCTAAAGTGTCATGTGATTTCCGGAGATCTGAGTACCGACGCGATCCTCGCTGAGATAGCCGCGAACAACGGAGCCTACTCGGTCGACACAATCGGGGGATGCTCTCTCACTTTTCGGGCGGCAGGAAGCAATATTTCTGTAACGGACCAATTTGGCGACATTGCCAGTCTCGTTGCCAGCGACGTGAAACAGACGAACGGCTTGGTCTACGCGGTCGACAAAGTACTTTCGCCCGGCGCTCCAGACACCTCTCACGAAATTCACGCCTCTAGGATCTTTGCCGGACCGAACGAATATCCACCCACTAATTTCGCGGCTTATGGGATTCTGGCATTCAAATCGAAAGTTACCATCTACGACCAGGAACGGCAAAAGATGCTGTGCGAGGCGTTTGTGAATGCCGTCCTGCCGTCGTCGTCGCTCGTCGTCCCTACAGCGGCCCAAATGGTAACGGTATGGCCGATGGACAGCGCCGAGCATGCAAAGGCCGCAACCAAGGCGAACATAACCAGGACCTGCGACGAAGCCCTTCAGGATTATGGACTGGCTGTTTCGCAAAAGGCAGTCCGCGATGCAGTTGCAAGCGGCGTTGCTGTCGACGGCGACGGGCCTTTTCTGATTGCGTGGGCACCGCCGACGCAAATCGGAAAGCCTGGTGCTGTGGTTCTTAAAGCCGACCTTTCAACAGTGACCGAATACAAGATGGCAAGTGACATCATGCACCGGTGGGTAGTGGAAATTGAAAACAGGCCCGAGCTTTGGAGATCGGGAACGTTCGATAGAAGCTTGATCGCAACAGCTCGCGAGTGGGCGGATCACTACGGGTCCCTGATCTTTTCAGTCGTCGGTGTAAAGTGACGCCCTTCCTAGGTCGTGAACTCATAAATGCTGGATGATTGAGACGCTGGAAAGCAATCACCCGTCGGCCTACAATCTGACTATGCCGTTCGCCCGCAAATTAATTCTTCATGTTCCGGTATCGGATGAGACCTTG